>CAZWAX010000056.1:0-19126 GCA_964631985.1 uncultured Polyangiaceae bacterium
CGGCCGAGTCCGCATCACCTCGGCGACGTCCTCGACTGGCTCGACGACATCGCCGCCCGCGACGGCGTGCGACCGGCGGCGGTGCTGGCGCAGCCAGTGCTCACGGCCGCGCTCGCCGCGCGCGGCTCGGCGCCCGATCGCCTCAAGCGCTGGAAGGAAGCCCTCCGCCGCCTTCGTTATCCCCGTCTCGTCGCTCGCGAGCAGGAGCTGGCAGCGACCGTCCGCGACCTCGACCTCGGCCGCGCGGTGACCATCGCACCACCCCCGTCGCTCGAAGGCGGCACCCTCACCCTCATCATCCGGGCCACCACGGCGGCCGATCTCGACGCAACGCTCGACCGCCTGGATGCCGCCCGCCGCCGCGGCGCGCTCGCCCGTCTCTTCGCTCTTCTCGACTGAATGCAAGCGAGCAGCGACGCAGGGTCGGTTCGCTGCCGCGCTCTCCGGAGGCCGATCTCCTTGGTCCGCTCGCGCACCACCAGCATGATGTTCTCGGAGGATCGCGGACGACTTGAGTCTGCGAATGAAGGCGCGTACGGCAGACGCATGCGGGCGAGACGACGCGCAACGACGAGGCGAAGATGAGCGCGCCAGGCGTGCGCGTGGCGACGCTCGCGGACGCCGCGGCGATCGCCGATCTCCATGCGGCCAGCTGGCGGGCGACCTATCGTGGCGCCCTCCGCGACGCGTATCTCGATGGCGCCGTCGGCGCCGAGCGCCGCGAGGTGTGGAACGGGCGGCTCGCGACGCCGGCCGCCAACCAATACGTGCTGGTGGCCGAGGACGCGGGCACGCTCGTCGGGTTCGGGTGCGCCTATGGCGCCAAGGACGAGCGCTACGGCACCGAGCTCGACAACCTCCACGTGCGCGCCGAGCGGCAGAGCGGGGGCATCGGGGCGCACCTCGTCGCCGGCATCGCGCGCTGGTGCGTCGCGACGCATCCCGCGATCGGCCTCTATCTCTGGGTCCTCGAGCAGAACCTGGGCGCGCGGCGGTTCTACGAGCGCCTCGGCGCCGAGGACGCGGGCGCCGACGTCTGGACGCCGCCCGACGGCAGCACGGTCACGGTGCGGCGCTGCGTTTGGTCGCGTGCCGGCGTTGCGCGGCTGGCGGAGGGCACGGCGACGGAGACCGCGTGATCGAGATCGTGGAAGTCGCGACGGCCGGCGACTATGCGGTCGCTCGCGGCCTCTTCGAAGAGTACGCGGCGTGGTTGCGGGTGGACCTGTGCTTTCAGGGGTTCGCCGACGAGCTCGAGCATTTGCCGACGATGTACGGTCCGCCCGCCGGGGTGCTCCTGCTCGGGCGACACGCGGGGGAGCCCGTCGCCTGCGTTGGCGTCCGGCGCTTCGCGCCCGACACCTGCGAGATGAAACGTCTCTTCGTGTGCGCGCGGGCCCGTGGCCGCGGTCTCGGAGGGCGGTTGGCCGCTGCCGCCGTCGCCGCGGGGCGCCGGCTCGGCTACGCCCGGATGGTGCTCGATACCCTCGGGAGGATGGAATCGGCGCACCGCCTGTACGTGGCGCTCGGGTTCGAGGAGACGACGGCCTACTACGAGAACCCGCTCCCGGACGTGCGGTACATGCGGTTGTCGTTGTAGGCGGTCGGCGCGCCATCGCCGTGGCGACCCCGCCGTCCCCATGGTAGGAACCCCGCGTGTTCACGCCGGACGCCGTCGTGGTCGAACGTGGGGCCGAAGAGACCCCGATGGTGCGGCGTTGCCGATCGCGTCTCCCCGACGTGCCCTTTCGCGTGGTCGACGATCGGCGTGAGGTGCAGGTCGATGCCGGCGACGATTTCGCGGCGGCCAAGCGACGGCTCTTCCTGGCGCCGCATCGCGGCTCGTTTCTCGGGCATTGCCCGGCGGGCACCCGCGGGCTCGCCTGTTGCAACTACCTGGTGATGAACCTCGCGGCCAATTGCCCGATGGATTGCGGCTACTGCTTCCTGCAGGAGTACCTCGCCGACAACCTGCCGCTCACCGCCTACGTGAATCCCGAGGCGGCGCTCGCGGAGCTGGCGCAGGTGCTCGATCGCCACACCGATCGCCATTTTCGGATCGGCACCGGCGAGCTCGCCGACAGCCTCGCCCTCGATCCGCTGACCGGCCTCAGCGCCGAGCTCGTGCCGTTCTTCGCCGCGCGCCGGAACGGCCTCCTCGAGCTCAAGACCAAGACCAACGCGGTCGAGGGCTTGCTCGCGCTCGATCCCAAGGATCGCGTGGTGGTGTCGTGGTCGTTGGCGCCGCCCGCGGCCGTGGCGATCGCCGAGCACGGGACGGCGCCGATCGCGGCCCGCCTCGCGGCGGCCACGCGCGTCGTGGCCGCCGGCTACAAGGTCGGGTTCCATTTCGATCCGATGATCGAGCATGCCGGCTGGGAAGAAGGCTATCGCGACGTCGTCGCCGCGGTCACCGCCGCGGTGCCGGCGGGGCGGATCGCGTGGGTCAGCATGGGGGCGCTTCGCTTCTCGCCCGGGCTCCGCACGAAAGTGCGGCAGCGCTTCCCCGGGACGCCCCTCCTCGCGGGAGAGCAAGTACCGAGCGCCGACGGCAAGTGGCGCGACTTCCAACCGCTCCGGGTCGACATGTACCGGCGCGTCCGCGGCTTCGTCGCAGCGGCGTTGCCCGAGGTGCCGCTCTATCTCTGCATGGAGACGCCCGACGTTTGGCAGCGCGTGTTCGGCGCTCCGCCGCCCGGCGAGCAGGCGCTCGGCGCCCGGCTGGCGACCCGCTGATGTGCGAGGCGCGCCGCTGATGGCCACGCGCGAGCCCGGGATCGGCATTTTCGACTCCGGTGTCGGCGGCCTGACCGTCGTCCACCGCATGACCGAGGTGCTGCCGCACGAGCATCTCATCTATCTCGGGGACACGGCGCGCTATCCGTACGGGACGAAGTCCGCCGAGGTGGTGACGCAGTACACGCTCGAGAACGCGCGGTTCCTGCTCGACAAGGGCGTGAAGCTCCTCGTGGTCGCCTGCAACACCATGTCGGCCGTGGCGCTCGAGACGCTCCGCGCCCACACCGACGTGCCGATCATCGGCGTCATCGAGCCCGGCGCACGGGCCGCGCTCGCCGCCACCCGCAACCGCAAGGTCGGCGTCATCGGCACCGAAGGCACGATCGGGAGCGGCAGCTACACGCGCGCGCTCCGCGCCCTCGATCCCGGTCTCGAGATCTACACCCGCGCCTGTCCGCTGTTCGTGGCGCTCGCGGAGGAGGGGTGGGTCGAGAATCCCATCGCCGAGCAGGCGGCGGCAATGTACCTCGCGAGCCTCCGCCAGAGCCGCATCGACACGCTGGTCCTCGGTTGTACCCACTACCCCCTGCTCGCGCGGACGATCGGTGCCTACCTCGGGCCGGAGGTGCAGCTCGTCGACTCCGCGACCGAGACCGCGCGCGAGGTCGCCGCGCTCCTGGCCGCGCGCGGTATTGCGGCGAGCGACGGCCCCGGATCGACGTCGTTTTTCGTCACCGACGTCCCCGACCGCTTCATCCGGATCGGCAGCCGCTTCCTCGGCAGCGCCGTCGACTCCGCGGTGCGGATCGAGCGCTAGCCTCGGCGAGCATCGACCGGTCCGAATGCCCTGGTGCGAAAGTGGTTGACGGCGGCGACGTCGATGGCCGATGATTCGGCCTGCACTGCGACGCAGGCGCGTCACAGCTCGCAACGGGAGGCACGTCATGCGCACCGTCTTGCTGGCTCTCGGACTCTGTCTCGGGAGCGTCGTCACCGCGAACGCCGCTGACGTCGTCGTCGCCGCGTGCGGAACCGTCGTGCCCTCTGGCGCGCGAGGCATCCTCCAGGGGGATCTCGACTGCTCGGCCGCGCCCGCGACCCAGGCCGCGGTCGTGCTGGGCAACCGAGCCTCCCTGTCGTTGGGTGGCTTCACCCTCACGGGCGCGGTCGACGGTATCGGCGTGCGCTGCTCGCGCAACTGCACGGTCGGAGGCCCCGGAACGATCACCAGCGCCGCGGCCGGACCTGGTAGTCTGCGTGCCGCATGTATCCGGGCCCTCCTCGACCCGGAGGTGGCGCCGCGCAGCCAGCGGGTGAAGGTCGAGAATCTCGACCTCGCCGGCTGCGGCTATGGCGTCGTCGGTGCTACGGGGCCGCGCGGCGCGCGGCTCACGATCGGGAACGTGGTCGCGGATGGGAATGGCGTGGGCTTCATGGCGGCCGACATCCGCGCCCGCGACGTGAGCGCGAGCAACGGCAGCGGGGCGGGCTTCTACGCGCCGACCGGCAAGGTGACGGGCGTCAACGTCCAGGCGAACAACAACGACCCCGTGGGCGTCGAGGCCGCCCGCCTGAGCCTCACGGACAGCACCGTCACCGGCAACGTGGCATTCGGCGTGCAGGCCCTGGCCGGTCCGGTGAAGCTCGTGCGCACGACGGTGACGGGCAGTAGCCTCTGTGACGTCCTCAGCGCCAGGCCGCCCCAGGTCTCTGCGTTGACCTGTGGCACGAGCGCGCGCTGGATCCCGCCGAACGGCATCGGCGAATCCTGGGGGGTGTGCGCCGGAGATTGAGCGCATCGCCCGCGGTAGCGGTTCGCCGCGAGCGGGAGCGCCGCGGCGTGCTCACACGCCGCCGGGGCGCTCCGTCGCGACGTCGGACGGGCAGGTTTCTTCCTCGCCCGCCTCGCCGTCCTCTTCCGTCAGCGCGTCGGTCAGCGCTGCCAGGTCGTCGGCGAGCGAGCGGACGTCCTCGGCGATGCCGGTCACCTCGCGCGTGAGCCCGGCCACGTCCTCCGACACGGCGTGGACGTTGGCGTTCAGCGACACGATCGCGCGCGCGATCACGAGCGCCGCGACGACGATGCTCAGCGCCAGCACGATCGTTCGCGTCACGTGTCGCCCTCGAGCGCGGGGCGGATGAGCGGCGACGGGGTCGCGACCGACGTCAGCCAGAGCTGATGCACCGCGCGGGTCGCGCCGACGTGCAGCAGGCGGCGTGCCCCCGGCCGATCGGGGAAATGCGTGCTGCTCACCTCGACGACGATCACGTAGTCGAACTCCAGGCCTTTCACCTGCTCGATCTCGGTGACCTCGACGCCGGGCGCGAACGTGAAGTCCTGATGCACCACCTGGCGTGCGCGCGGCACCTCGCTGTCGATCAACCCCTTGGCGTAGAGGGCGCTCAGATCGCGTGACGGCGTCAACACGGCGATCGACGCAAGCCGCTCGCGCTCGGCGAGCTCCTGGAGCGCTTCGGCGAGGAAAGCGACGCAGGCGCCATGGTCGGCGAAGCGGAAGAGCTCGACCGGCGGGCCCTCGCGCACGGTGCGGAGCGGGGTGTCGTCCTCCCGGAGTGGCCCGAGCACGCCGGCCGCGAAGCTCGCCACCTGTCGCGAGCAGCGGTAGCTCACCTCGAGCGTGTTCACCTCGGCGCCGCGGAGGCCGAGCTGAGCGAAGAACGTCGCCCACGAGGTGAAGCCCGTGTTCTCCAGCAGGTGCTGCTGCGTGTCGCCCGCGAGCGTGATGCTCTGGCGTTGGTCGAGGCACCCGAGCAGCACCTGGATCTCGAGTGGCGAGAAGTCCTGCACCTCGTCGACGGCGACGTGACGGTAGCGCAGCAACGGTCCGTTCTTCGCCGGCAGCGGTCCGACCCGGAGTTGCCAGGCACGCAGCAGGAGCGCGTCGTCCTCGGGGTCGAGCTCGGCTTCGGCGCTCCGGTCGCCGCCGAGGTAGGCGGTGACGCGCTCCTGGGCGCGGCGGTTCGCGTCGAGCGCCCGCGTCAGCTCGGCGGCGCTGAAGGCGTCGGGGGCGGTCTCGGCGAGGATCGCCTGCATGCGTGGCGCGTGCGTCAGGGCGCTCGTCCAGTCGTCGATCACCTGGGCCGGCGTCGCCGGGCCGGGCGTCTCGGCGACGTGGTGAGCGAGCGCGGTCAGCATCGCCGGGTGAAGCTTCAAACGCTGGACGACCGCGGGCGTGTCCTCACGCCGATCGATGGGCAGCATCGGCAGGAGGCGGCGGCGGATCTCGCGCGCCCACTCGTGGAAGGTACGGACCTGGACCTGGTGCACGCCGAGCGCGGGGAGCACGTGGCTCACGTAGTCGCGGAGCCCCGGCGAGAACACGACGACGAGCGTCCGCTCCGAGTCGATGCGCGGGTCGTCGTAGGCGAGGTAGGCGATGCGGTGCAGCGCCACCGTGGTCTTGCCCGAGCCGGCGGCGCCGCGGATCACGACGAAGCCGGCCGTCGGCCGGGTGATCAGGGCGAACTGCTCCGGGTCGATCAGGCCCGCGATGTCGGGCAGGTGCTTGTCGGCGCGGGCCCCGCCGTCGTGCGGGCCGCCGAGACGGCGTGCCGTCCCCTCGCCGACCCCGTGCGCGCGCAGCGCCGCCCCTTCGCCGCCGGCGAGCCGCGCGGTCTCGGGCGCGATGCGATGCCAGCCGTCCGCCGCCGCGTCGTCGCGCTGGAAGATGCCCTCGGGGGCGTCGACGCGTTGCAGGCGGCGGTCGCGGATGGTGACCGTGCGGCGCACGAGCACCTCGCCGCCCCGCTCGCGTCCGGCGATCTCCTCGTCGAACGCGTCGCCCTGCCGGTAGCGATAGAAGAGGCGCGAGACCGGCGCGTGGCGCCAGTCGACGATCGCGACGCCGCCCCCGAGGTGCGTCCCCTTGCCGAGCAGGATCTCCTGCTCGCCGCTCTCCTCGCGGAGGCAGAGATGCCCGAAGTACGGCGAGTCGATGCTGACGCGGGGCTGGGCCCGCGAGGTGCGCAGCTGCTCGAGGAGCGCCGTGTGGCGATGCCACTGCTCGAGGAGCGCCGGCTGGTCCTCGGTCTTGGTGCCGTCCCGCAAGGCTTCCTTGAGTCGCTCGAGCTCCTGCACGAGCGTGCGCTCGGACGGGCTCGCCGTGTTCGCCGCTCCCGGGGCCTCGAGCGCCTGACCCACGCGGTCGAGCAGGTCGAGCTCCTCGGTGACGATCGGCGGCGGGGTGGCGGCAGGCATGGACGGACAGGTTTAGCAGGTCGCGTCGTATTGAAGGAATCGGGGCCGGTCGCGACGCGTCCGTGACGCGGCAGGCGGAGCAGCGTAGCATGCGCCGCGTGTCGTCGTCGCCGTCGCGTTACCGAGCCGAGGGGCCCTCGGATTACAGTCACCGCTTTCACGCCGGCAACGTTGGGGACGTGTGGAAGCATTGCGTGCTCGTCGAGGTGCTGCGGCAGGCGGCCGCGGCGGGCGGACCGATCGTCTATGTCGAGTCGCATGCCGGGGAGGGCGGCTACCCGCTCGGGCCGACCGGTGAATGGACCGAAGGCATCGGCCGGCTGTGGGACGCCGCCGGTGACGGCGACGATGCGGTCGGGCGCTACGTGACGCTCTGCCGGCGGCTCGGCGCGGGGATGGTGCGGCCGGAGCGGTACCCGGGCTCGCCGGTCCTGGCGCGCGCCATCCTCGCCCCGCCGTCGACGCTCGCGCTCTGGGAACGCGACGCCGTTGCCTGTGAACGGCTCCGTGTCGCGCTGCCGTCGAGCGCGGGGGTGCGGGTGACCTGTGATGACGGGCTCGCGGCCCTGCCGGAGGCCGTCCGCGATGCCGAAGCCACCGGCGCGCGCGTCGTCGCGCTCGTCGATCCGCCGTTCACGCAGAAGCCCGACTGGCTCGCGGTTCCCGACGCCGTGATCGCGGCGGCCGCAGCGGCGCCGCACGCGACGATCCTGCTCTGGTATCCGGTGAAGAGCCTGACGCGGCCGAACGCCATGATCGCGCGGCTGAAGGCCGCCGGCGTCGCGGCCACCGTCGCCGAGCTCGTGACGACCCCGCTGGAGCACCAGCGCCAGCGTCTCAACGGCAGCGGCATCGTCCTGATCCGCCCCCCCGCCGCCGCGCTCACGGCCATCGCCGCCGCGGCCCCCATCCTGGGCGCACGCTGCGCGACCCGCGCCGCCACCTGGTCGCTGCGGATGACGGCGTGGGCGAGCTAGCCTTGATGTGACAGAAATTTCGCGGTGAAAACCGCTGGCGCTCGCGCCAGAGCACGCCATCCGCGGCCGTGCTCGCCCATCGCAATGCTCACATACCCTGACGGTATGCTCCGCTTGCGACGGGCTGCGCTCGACCGCGGCTGACGCACTCTGGCGCGTTTTCCCTCGCGAAACTTCTGTCACATCAAGGCTAGGAGCGCGCGAAGGCACGAAGGGGGAGTGATCCCCCGTTGAATCAATACTTCGGCGGATTCGTGAAGATCCGGTCGTTCTTCTTGATGCGCGACGACACGAACGATTCGAGCAGGAACGGCCGCGTCGACAGGAAGAACAACGACGAGAGCATCTTCGAGGCTTGGAAGGCCGAGGGGAGGTGGACGTACTTGTAGGCCACGGCGATCGAGGCGGTCACGTTCTCGACGTGATGCCACACGTGCGAGGGGAACCAGAGCAGATCGCCCGGGTTGAGGATCACCTCGTGCGGGCGGGTATGCTTGAAGAGAGGATACGCTCCGTTCGAGCGGCCCTCGGGATCGACGTCACTGTAGAAGTAGTTGCGTCGCTCGGGCCGGACACCGAGGAACAGGCGATGCGAGGGCGGGTAGAAGAGCCACCGCTTCTGCCCGACGATCTGCACGAAGAGGGTAGGCGGGAGGCCGTTGTGGATCGGGGTCAGGGCCCGGCGGCCCCCATGAACAGATAGAAGATCTTGCCGAACGATCCCGCCGGCGTGAACTTCCTCAGCCATTGGTGGTCGAAGTCGTCCTTGAGCGCCGAGTCGTCGTGCGCGATACGCGAGAACTTGAGGTACTTCAGCGAGCCCTGCTTGAGCTCCGCGATGTAGTCGCGGAGCTTGGTGGTGTCGAAGTCCTGCGGACTGTTCCCCACCAGGCCGACGTTGTTGTAGAGCTGGATGCGCATGTCGCCGTAGCGCTCGGCGAAGTAGTCGAAGGACCATTTCTTCGTGCACGTCCAATCCTTCGCCGCGCCGCGCAGCACCTTCACGTGCAACGGGTGATACAGCGGCTCGCTGAACTCGCCCTCTTCTTCGATCACTTGCAGGTCGTCGAACGAGTCGTGGGCGGCGGCATGGTGATCGATCTCGCGGTACAGGCGCGCTTCCTGGTCGCGCAACAGACGCTCGAACCGCCGGCGACCGAGAAAATGCTCGGCCAGGAACAGCATGTTGTAGCGGAGCCACTGTGCGGACGTGACGTTCGCAGGTCTCATGATCGTGGAGGCTGCGGGTAACAGACGGCCGTCGGTCTGGCAACGAAGGCCGCGCGAGGCGATCGTGCTTGACCGCGGAAGCCCCGGCGGCCTATGGACGCCTTCCAGCCTCGGGAACCCTCTGTGGGTGCATCCATCCACGACATGCTGTCTACGTCGGTTGCGTTCGCGCGCAGTCTCTATTCTTTTCACGTCGACGGCGTTCCTCGACCCTTTTCGGCGTCCCTGGCGATTACGAACCATTGCAATCTCCGGTGCGAGTACTGCAACGCGCCATTCCTGGCCCCGGGCGGCCTGCCGCTCGACAAGCTCGAGACGCTGTTCGACCGGCTGCACGCGATCGGGGTGCGCCGGCTCGGGCTCTTCGGTGGCGAGCCGCTGTTGCGGAAGGACTGCGAGCAGATCGCGCGCGGTGCGAAAGCGCGGGGCTTCTACGTCAGCATCAACTCGAACCTCCAGCTCTACACGCGCTTTCCCGGGGTGTTCGACCACGTCGACATCACGATGACGAGCATCGATGGTCACCGTGAGCTGCATGAAGCGGGCCGGGGAGACGGGTCGTTCGACGGCGTCGTCGAAGCCGTGCGCGACCTCCGTCGCCGCGGGAAGAAGGTGGTCGCGATCTGTGTCGTCCGCGACGAAGCGCTCGACCGGCTCGGCGAGGCATTGGAGGTCGCGGCCTCACTCGGCATCACGGTGCATTTCCAGCCGCGGAGCGTCGATGGCAAGCGCGCGCGGGGCGCACTGCAGGCGACCGTCGACAACGAGCGACGTCGGGCGGCGTGGAAATACTTGCGCGACCGGAAGGACACCGGCGCGCCCGTCGCGAGCTCGCTCTTCTATCTCGAGCACATGATTCGCTGGCCGGATTTTTCGAAGACGGCGATCGCCGATCCCGAGCAACGGTGCGCCGCGGGGCACGGGTTCATGTTCGTCGACCCGCATGGCAACGTCTACCCGTGCGGCTTCATCGACGGCCAAGTCGAGCCGTTCAATCTGCTCGAGGAGGGGTGGGAGAAGCTCCCGTTCGCCAAACCGCCCTGTACGACGTGCGCGGTGGGCCCGTACGTGGAGTTCAACGAGCTCTTTCGTCACCCGGTGACGGCCCCGATCGCGGCGGCGCGCACGTACTTGCGCGGGTACTAGTGGACGGTGATGCGCTGGTCCGGCCTCCGGCTCTAGCAGTGGGCGAAGGGGAGTCCCGAAGCGCCGGCGCGGATCGGGGCGTGGGCGCGTGAGGTCGCCGGGGCGCGCCGAGCGGGTCCTGCTCGCGGTGAGCGTCGCCGTCGCGGTGTTCGCCGTCGTCGCCCGCGTGCACAACGCGACGGCGTATCCCGCGATGCGCGATTGGGACGCGGGCGGCCACGCGCTCAACGTCGTCGCGCTGCGCGAGGGCCACCTGCCGCTCTTGCGGTCCTGGGCGGGCAGTCATCCGCCGCTCTACTATGCCGTGGGTGCGGCGCTCTGGACGCTCCTTCCCGAGGGCGTCCCGGTGCACGTCGTCCTGCGGCTGCTCTCGTCGGGTGCGTGGCTCGTCACGATCGCGCTCGTGTGGCGATCGCTGCGGCGGCTCGGCTTCCGGGTCGACGCGGCGATCGTGGCGGTGCTCCTGCTCGGCGTTCCCGGCATCGTCATCGCGTCCGGGATGATGGGCAACGACGCGTTCTGCGTGTTGCTCATGACGGCTACTCTGGTGCGCCTGCTCGAGGCCTCGCCCGCCGACGTTGCGTCGGCCCGTCACGTCGCCGGCACGGCGCTCCTCGCGGGTCTCGCCGCGCTGACGAAGGCGCCCGGATTGGCCGTCGTCGGCGTGACGGCAGCATACTACGCGTGGGAATCGCGGCGCAGCCTCGCGCGCGCCGTGCGCAACGCCGCCATCGTCGGCCTCGTCGCGGGGATCGTCATCGTGCCCCACTACGGTCGGCTCTCCCTGACGCGGGCGGCATCGTCCGACCACGCAGCGACGCCCAAGTCGTCGTACCATGTTCCTCCGTACGACTTCCTCGCGGGATTCTCCGCTTCACCGGAAAAGGAGGCGATCAGCCTCGTCGTCTTGGCCGTCCTGTCGGCGACGGAACCGCATCCCCAGCGCGCCGCCTTGTTGCAGAAAGGGCTCTGGGGCGACCCGACGTCCGTGTTCCTTCCGCCGAGCCGGAGCGGGTCTCTCGACCTGCTGTCGTCGGCGGGACTGCTCGTCGACGGTCTCGTGCTCCTCGGGATGGTGCGATTGCTCTGGCGACGGGACATCGCCGCGCGGGCGCGCGTCGTCGTCGGCTTCGGACTGGTCTACCTCGGGGCGATCATCGTGCCCTGCATCGTGGCGCCCTATCTCATCCTCACCAAGACGAACTTCCTGTTGCCGCTGGTCCTGCCGGTGAGCTTGGTGCTGAGCCTCGCGCTGGAGGGCCTGCGAGGCCACGTGAAGACCGCGCTCCGGGGGGCGTTGTTGGCCATCGCCTCCGCCGGCGTGGCGCTGACCTGGTACGGGTGGTGGGAGCCGGCGGCGTCCGTCGCGACCGAGCGCGGGTCGGTCACGTCGCCCGAGCCGTACGACGGCGCGGGCGAGTCCCCGGACCGCGCCGTCGCCCGCTACTTCGACTACCGCGCACGGGATCCGATCCGCGCCCTTCCGGTCTTGACCCCGGAGTTTCAGCTCGCCCATGGTCTCCGCCTGGTCGCCATCCTGCGCGTGCCTTTTCCCGAGCAGCCCGTGGCCTCCGAGGAGGAGCGGGCGCTCGAATTGGCGCGCGCGCGTCAGGCGTGGTTGGACCTGTACAACCTGATCCCGTGGCTCCAGCCGATCGCGGCGGCGTTGCAGGTCACGGTGCTCGACGTCGATCGGCAGCAGGACTCCGCGGAAGTGCGCGTGCGGATCGGCGGCACCGGTGCGACGCCGCCGCGCGAAGCGGCGGAAGTCGAGCCGTGGCCGTTCCCGGAGTTCGAGCAACGATTCCGCCTCGTCCGTACCGGCGCGGACTGGCGCATCACGGGCGTCACGCAGAGCGGCGTCGCGCTGGCGAGTGCGGTGCCGGCGTTCGTGGCCAATCCCACCCTGGCCGGATTGGATCACCTGCGCGCGCTCGGGTGGCGGCCGAATTGGGAAGCGGGCGTCAGCGCGGCAACGCGGACTCCCTGAAGCGCACGCCCGCAACGGCGACGCATCGCTTGACCGCGGGCGGCGTCGCGGACTAGTCACCCCCCGCCGATCAGCCGGGCCCATCATCGCGCCATGACCTCCAACCGAGATGGTGATCGTCGCACGGGCAGCGCGCGGTGAGCGTGTCGACCGTCTCCACGCTCGGCGCGTCGCTGACGCCTCTTCTCCATCGTTTGCGGCTCGGCGAAGGCGGGCTCATCGGGATGGCGACCTGGGTCGCCGCGTGGGAGAGCCGGCACGTGGCGACCACCGTATGGGTGTTCGTCTCGACCACGCTCTTGCTGGCTGCCGTCTATCTGTACAACGACGTCGCCGACCGCACCGTGGACTCCTACAACCCCGCCAAGATCCCCGAGCACCGTGCGCCCTTGCTCCGACATCCGGGAATGTTCTTCGCCCTCTCGCTGGTCATGCATCTGGTCGTGTGCGTCGTCGCCCTTCGGGTGCTCGGGACGGGGGCCGCCGCCTGCGCGGGGATCGTGCTCGTGCTGAACCCGCTCTACTCGCGCATCGCCAAGCGCCTGCCGGGGATCGACGTCACGATTGTCGGGGTCATGGGCGCCGCGGTCGTCGGCTTCGGCACGTCGTCGGGAAGTCTCCTCTTGATCGCCGGCGCGATGACGGCGATCAGCCACGCGTTCCAGACCCGCGGCGATTCGACCGCGGACCGTGCCGCCGGCATCCGGAGCTCGGCGACCGCGCCCGCGCCGGCCCGCGAAGCCATTTGGCTGCTGGCGTGCGCGCTGTTCGCGTGGGCGGTCCAGGCGCGGCTCGGACCGGCGTGGGCGGTCTCGGTGCTGATCCCGTATCTCCTGTTGAGTCGTGCGCATGACGCGAATCGCGCGTGGGGCGTGGCGCGCGTCTATTTCGCGGTGGTGTGGATCGCGGCGACGGTGCGATGACGGCGCGCGGAGGCCCGTGGGTCGGGGCGCCGCCCGAGCAGATCGCCAACCGCTACTACGATGCGGCGACGTGGATCTATCGGCGCGCCTGGGGCCGGTCCTTTCATTTCGCGCCGCTGCGTCGGCACGAGTCGCGCGTCGTGTCCATTCGGCGGTACGAGCACGAGGTGGCCGCCGCGGTCGGCCTGCGGGCGACGTCGGTGGGCTTGGACTTGGGGTGTGGGGTCGGCGGACCCGCCACCACGATCGCGGCGGCGACGCAGGCGGGCATCGTGGCGCTCAACGCCAACCTCGGGCAGCTCGGCGTCCTCGGCCGCGCCGTCTTGGATCGTCCCGACGTCGCGGTGCGGCCGGTCGCGGGCGAGTTCGGACGGTTGCCCTTCGCCGCGCGGGCGTTCGATGCCGCATACGCGTTCGAGGCGTTGTGCCATGCCGTCGATCTCGCGTCGGCGCTCGGCGAGGTGGCGCGGGTGCTGCGGGCGGGTGGGACGCTCGGCTTCTCCGAGTGGTGTCTGACCGAGGCGTTCGATCCGGACGACGCAACCCATCGCGCGCTCCGCCGGCAGATCGAGACGTCGTACGGGGTGGCGCAGCTGCGTACCTGGCCCGAATGGCATGCGGCGCTCCTGGGCGCGGGTTTCGCGATCGAGCGCTCGACGGATCGGGCGGCCCTCGAGGACGGTGACGGCGAGGCCGAGCCATGGTACCGCGCCTTGCTGCCTCGCGACGGCACGCTCGACAGTCTCGGGCGGAGCGGAGTCGTGCGCGCCCTCGAAGCGGCGGCCCTCGCGTTGGCCGAGCGGGTGAGGCTCGCGCCCCACGGTACGGCGGCGACCGTGCACCTCTTGCGGCGCGGCACGGCCGCGCTCGTCGACGCCGGCCGCCGCGGGATCTTCACCCCGATGCGCTTCGTCCTCGCGACCAAGCCAGCGGATCGCTGAACCTTGCGACGCGCGACGCTGTGCTCGCGCCAACGGGAAGGGACGCTTCCGCTAGGAACCGATGCCGAGACGCTTCATCAAGCGGTAGAGCGTCGTCCGGTCGATGCCGAGGGCGCGGGCGGCTTCGGCGCGTTGGCCGTGGGCTGCGTCGAGGGCGGCGCGGATGCGGTCGGCGGTGGCGTCGTCGAGCGCAGTCTGCAGCGTGCCCGTGGTGCTCGTGCGCGGTGGTGTCGTCGACTCGCTGAGCAGGAGGTCTTCCGGCGTCACTTCGTTCCCGCGCGCGAGCACCACGCCGCGTTCGACTGCGTTCTCGAGCTCGCGCACGTTGCCCGGCCAGGCGTGCGCCAGCAGGGCCTGCTCGGTCTCGGGGGCGAACGCGAGCTGGCGCCCCGCCTCGCCGGCGTGGCGGGCGAGGAAGTGGCGCGCGAGCGGCAGGACGTCCTCGGGCCGGTCGCGGAGCGGCGGCAGGTGCACGGGGATCACGTTCAAGCGGAAAAATAGATCCTCGCGAAAGCGGCCGGCGGCGACCTCGTCGCGCAGCACGCGGTTGGTCGCGGCGACGACGCGCACCTCGACGGCGACCGGTTTCGACGCCCCGACTGGCAGCACCTCGCCGTCCTGGAGGACGCGCAGCAGCTTCGCCTGGAAATCCGGGCTCACCTCGCCGATCTCGTCGAGAAAGAGCGTGCCGCCGTTGGCGCGCTCGAAGCGGCCGGCGCGCGAGTCGGTGGTGCCGGCGAAGGCGCCCTTCTCGTGGCCGAAGTGCTCGCTCTCGACACCGCCCTCGCCGAACGCCTTGCAGTTGACGGCGACGAACGGTCGGCCGACGCGCTCGCTCCAGTAGTGGAGCATGCGCGCGACCAGCTCCTTGCCGGTGCCGCTCTCGCCCTGGATCAGCACGGTCGAGCGCGTCGGCGCGACCCGGCGCAACAGGTCGAGCAGCGCCAGGCTCTGCGGGCTCGCCGCGATCATCGCGTCGGGCCCGTAGCGGCTGCCGATCTCCTGACGGAGATAGCGGTTCTCGCGCTCGAGCCGTGTCAGCTCGAGCGCGCGCGCCACGACGGCCCGCAGCTCGTCGTTGTCGAACGGCTTGGTGACGTAGTCGAAGGCGCCGGCACGCATGGCGGCCACCGCCGACGGCACGCTGGCGAAGGCGGTGATCAGGACGACCGGCAGCTCCGGCCGCTTGGCGTGCAGGCGCTCCAGCAGCTCGAGGCCGTCCATGCCGGCCATCTTCCAGTCGGTCACGACGACGTCGGCGCCCCGCGCCTCCAGGGCGGCGAGCGCGGCCGCCCCGTCGCTACACGTCTCGGTGTCCCAGCCGGCACGGCCGAGCGCCATCGCGACCACGCTCGCCATGCGCTCTTCGTCGTCGACGACCAGGATGCGGGGCTTCATGCGGCGATCGCGGTCGGCGGCGCGGCCGGAAGTCGGACCACGAAGCGCGCGCCGCCGCCACGGCGCTCGCCGACCTCGAGCTTGCCGCCGTGCGCCTCGACGATCTGGCGCGCGATCGGCAGGCCGAGGCCGGTGCCTTTCGCGCGGGTCGTGAAGAAGGGCTCGAAGATGCGGGTTCGGAGCTCGGCGGGCACGCCAGGACCGGAGTCGGCGACCTCGATCTCGACGCTGCCATTCTGGTCGCGGGCGTCGAGCGTGATGGCGCCGTTCCGGCCGACCGCCTCGATGGCGTTCGCCAACAAGCCGACTAGCACCTGACGGACCAGGTCGACGTCGGCCCGTACGCGGAGCGGCGCGGTTGGCACGGGCCGCGCCACCTGCACCTGCTCGCGCGTGAGGTCGGGCGCGGCGAGCTGCAGGGCGCCGTCGAAGAGCTCGTCGACCGCGACCGGCTTCAGCTCGAGGCGGAGGGGCCGCGCGAACGCGAGCAGGGAGCCCACGACGCTCGTCAGTCGGTCGATCTCGGCCGTGATGAATCGGCAGGCGCGCTCGCCCTCGGCATCGCGCCCGGCGACGCTCTCGCCGAGGCTCTGGGCAGCAGAGCGGATCACGGCGAGGGGATTTCGCACCTCGTGGGCGATCGAGGCGCTCAACTGGCCGAGGGCGGCGAGCTTCTCGCTCTGCACCAGGCGGGCGCGCGCGGCCTCGATCGCGTCGGTCTGGGCGCGGATGATCGTGCTCTGCGCACGGTCGCGGCGCCGCTCCTCGATCACGCGGCCGAGCAGGAAGCCGAGCAGCGCCAACGAGCTGCCGAAGACGGCGACGACGACCCAGCTCACGTCGCGGCCGTTCATGGCGAAGCTGATGCCGAGCCAGCGCATGAACAGCGTGTCGGTGGTGGCCGTCAGGATGCCGAGGGTCGTCCCGACCCAACGGGCGTTGGTGAGGTACCAGGGAGCGGGCGGAGTCGTCGACGAGGTCGGGTTCATGGTCTCGCTGCCTTGCAACTGCCGGGCCTCCGCCGGCGCAGGCGCGGATTGTTTCGCAGTCGAGCCGGCATGGCAACGCGGCGGGTCCGCACGTTGCGGGGCTGCAACGTCGCCGTTGCGAGGGCGCCGCACTGGTGGGGTGCGGTCCTGCCGCGGGCCGCGAATTCACGGGTCGACGCGGTCGGCACGCCGCTTGGAATGCTCGCTCCCCGAGACCCGACGCCATCCCGGCGCCGGCCAACCAAGGAGCAGGCCATGAACAAGAAGCAGATCGCTCTCGCCGTCGTCCTCTTCGACTTCGCCGCCTACACTGTCTACGTGCTCGCGCAGACGGGCATCGTCGGGTTCTTCGAGCTCGCGCACGGCAACATCGCCTCGACGCAGGTCCTGGTCGACCTCGTCCTCGCGCTCTCGATGGTGATGGTGTGGATGTGGCGGGACGCCAAACAGCAGGGCATCTCGCCGGTACCATACCTGGTGCTGACGCTGACGCTCGGCAGCATCGGACCCCTCGCGTACCTCGTCCGTCGCCTCGGGCGGGACGAGGTGGTCGCGCCCCACAGCGTCCTTCCGGCCCGCGCCCAAGCCGCCCGCGCCTGACGCGCGCCATGCCCTACGTCGAGACCCAGGATCGCACGCGGCTCTTCTACAAAGACTGGGGGACGGGGAAACCCGTCCTCCTCGTCCACGGCTGGCCGCTCAACGCCGACATGTGGGAGTACCAGATGCCGGCGCTCGTGGCGGCGGGCTTCCGCTGTGTCGCGGTCGATCGGCGCGGCTTCGGGCGCTCCGACCAGCCGGGGCACGGGTACGACTTCGACACCTTCGCCGACGATCTCGCTGCGGTGATCGTGGCGCTCGACCTCCGCGACGCGACGCTGGTCGGCTTTTCCATGGGGGCGGGTGAAATCACCCGCTACCTTGGTCGCTACGGTGCGGGCCGGGTGTCGCGCGCCGCGCTCGTAGGCGGTGCCCTGTCACCCATGGACGAAAGCCTCGCCGGAATCATGAGCCAGATGATCGCCGCCGACCGGCCGCAGGTCATGGCCGACGGGGTGCCGACGCTCTTCGCCTCCACGGAGGGAGAGCCGGTGTCCGCGGCTCAGATGCAATGGGTGGTCGGCTTGGCAATGCAAGCCTCCCCACTCGCAACCCTCGCCTGCATCCGCGCCTTCGGTCAGACCGATTTCCGCGCCGAGCTCGGTGCCTTCACGATGTCGACGCTGGTGGTCCACGGCGACGCCGACGGCTCGCAGCCGGTCGCGGTCGCGCGCGAGGTTGCGGCGGCGATTCCCGGGGCCGAGCTCCGCGAGTACGCCGGCGCGCCGCACGGGATCTTCCTGACCGAACGCACGCGGCTCGCCGCGGATCTGCTGCGTTTCGTACGGGAGGACTGATGCGCGAGGGCAAGGTCGCGATCGTGACGGAACCCCCATTGCGTTCGCTCGGCGGGCGACGAACATGCGCCGATGATCGTGGCGCGGAGTTTCGTGGGTCCGATGGTCGTCGCCGCCGTGCTGGCGGTGAGCGGTGCGGCGCGTGCGGAGAGCGGCGCGCCCCGCGCGGGTGACCGCTTCGTCAACAGCGCCGGCCCGCGCCCGGGCGCGCCCGTGCACGCGATGGTGCCGTTCCTCGCCCGCAAGGTGTGGACGTCGCTCGTCGGACGGACGGGCGGGGCGCCGCTGGTGCCCTACGACCCGGCGGCGATCGCCGAGAACCCGAGCATCACCTGGATCGGCCACGCCACCTTTCTCGTCCGGATGGATGGCGTGTCGTTCCTCACCGACCCGATGTTCTCGGAGCGCGCGAGCCCGGTCGGGTTCGCGGGGCCGAAGCGCCTCGTGCCGCCGGGGGTGCCGCTCGATGCCCTCCCGCCGATCGACTTCGTGACCCTCTCGCACGATCACTACGATCACACCGACCTGGCCTCGATCCGCGCGCTCGCGAAGCGCGGCACCCGCTTCATCGCCGGTCTCGGCACCGCCGAGCTGATCCGCGACGCCGGCGGCGAGATCGTCGAGCTCGACTGGTGGCAGTCGACGACGGTCGGCGCGGTGACGATCCATTGCGTCCCGGCGCAACATTTCTCGGGCCGGAGCCTCTTCGGCACCGACGAGCGCCTCTGGGCCGGTTACGTCGTCGAGGGCCCGAGCCGCCGCTTCTACCACGCCGGCGACACCGGCTACTTCGACGGCTTCAAGCAGATCGGCCGACGCTTCGGCCCGATCGACCTCGCCGCGATCCCGATCGGCGCCTACGAGCCCAACGCCGAGATCATGCGCTTCGTCCACGTGAATCCCGAGGAAGCCGTCCAGGCCGCCCGCGACGTCGGCGCCACCCGCGCCGTCGGCATGCACTGGGGCACTTTCGACCTCACCGACGAACCGTTGGACGAACCCCCCCAACGCTTCCACGCCGCCGCCGCCGCCGCCGGCTTTCAGCCGGATCAAATCTGGACGCTCGATGTAGGTGAGACGCGGAAATGGTGAGATCCGGACGATGAGGGTGGGAAGACCGGCGGTCCAAAAAGGGCGAGATGCTAGGCTCGCCCGAGCGAGCGCGGAGGCCGAGCGG
>CAZWAX010000057.1:0-19031 GCA_964631985.1 uncultured Polyangiaceae bacterium
CGCCGCCGATCGAGAAGCCGTCGCCGTCACCGCCCGCGGCGAGCACGAGCAGCTCCGGCCGTGCCAGCTTCAGGCCCTGGGCGATCGGCAAAGCGCGTCCGTGCACGCTGTTGAAGCCATAGGCGGTGGTGTAGCCGGGGATGCGCGACGAGCAGCCGATCCCCGAGATGAAGGCGATCTCGTGCGGTGGCCGTCCGATGGCGGCAAGCGCTCGATAGATGGCCTGCAGCACGCCGAAGTCGCCGCAGCCCGGGCACCAGATTGGCTTGAGGGCGCTTTTGAAGTCCTTGGGGGCGAGGCTCTGAACGTTCATCGGGAAGCCCTCTAGGCGGGAGGCGCGTCGGGGGTGGCCCCGCGCCGCAGACTCGACGCGTGGTCGCGCAGCTCCCGCACGATCTCCGCCGGATGGAAGGGGTTGGCCCCCGAGCGGCTGAACGACTTCAGCCCGGGCGGGACGTCCAGCGCCATGCGCAGCACGCAGTAGAGTTGGCCCAGGTAGGACTGCTCCACCACCAAGCCGGCCTCGACGGTCGCGAAGAAGCGGCGGTAGATGTCTTCGTTGACGGGGTAGAGCAGGTACGGCACCAGCAGCTTGACGCGGAGACCCTCCGCCGTGGCGCGTGCCAGCGCCTCCCTGCACACGCCGGCGCTGGATCCCCAACTGACGAGGGCCAGGGGCGCGCTCGGGTCGCCCTCGACGCGGAACAGATCGTCGCGCGCGCGCAAGCGATCGAGCTTGCGGATTCGCTTCTCGTTCATGCGCTGGTGGATGCGGCCGCTCGCCGTGGGATCGCCATGCTCATTGTGCTCGATGCCCGCGCCGACGTAGTTGCCGCCCTCCATGCCCGGGTGCGAGATCGGGCTGATGCCGTTGGGGGTCAGGCGGAAGCGCTGGTACGGCGCGAGCTCGTCGGGACCGGGACGCACGCGCTCGATCAACGTGAAGCGCGACGTGTCGATGAGATCGATCACTTCTTTCCGCTGCGCGATTTCCTGGTCGGACAGCACGATCACCGGCGTCTGATAGTCCTCGGCGAGGTTGAAGGCTTCGACGGTGACGTCGAAGGTGTCGGACACGTTGGTGGGGGCGAGCACCGGCCTCACGACGTCGCCGTGGGCCGAGAACGCCGCTTGGAACAAGTCGGACTGCTCGGACTTCGTCGGCATGCCGGTCGACGGGCCACCGCGCTGCACGTTGACGATCACCAAAGGGAGCTCGGCGATCGAGGCCAGGCCCATCATCTCGGTCTTGAGTGACATGCCCGGGCCCGACGTGGCCGTCATCGCCTTTTTTCCTCCGAAAGAGGCCCCGAGGGCCGCACCGATGCCGGCGATCTCGTCTTCGGCCTGGAGCACGGCGCCTCCGTATTTCCAGATTTCGCGCGTGAAGAATTGCATCACCTCGGTCGATGGGGTGATCGGGTAGCCGCCGAAGAAATCGCAGCCGGCGAAGATGGCCGCCGCGGCGCAGATGTCGTTGCCATCGACGAGCATCTTGGGCCTGCCTTTGACGGCCGCTGCGAGACGACGGGGTGTCTTCAAGGGATGGACCTCGGCGTAGTCGACGCCGAGCGCGAACGCCCTTGCGTTGGCGGCGACGAGCTGGTCGTCCTTCTTCGCGAACCGCTTGCGGATGCCGGCAGCGATGGCCTCCCGGTCGAGGCCGAGCCAACCGGCCAGCAGACCGAGCACGACGCTGCTTTTGCCCTTGTCGCTGCCGGTAGCCTGGCGGGCCATGTCCGTCAGCGGAACCGCCACCGCTTCGGCCGGTGCGACCCCGACCAACGGCAGGCCGTCCGGGGCCACCCCGGTTCGCTCTTCGTACAGCACGAGGGTGTCGCCATCGGTCGGCAGCTCGGGTCCGAACTTGAGAAAGTCTTCCCAGTTGAGCGCGATGGCGATCCCGAGGGTTCCACCCGGATTGACGACGGGGCGGGTCGCGAGCCGTACGCGACACGAGGACTCGCCGCCGCGGATCTGGGAGCCGAAGCTCTTGGTCATCATCGCGTGATAGCCGAGCCCCGCGCAGGCCGAGATCAGGGACTCGCCGGCACTGACGATACCGTCTCCACCCGAACCGGCCATTCCGATGACGAGATCGTCGATCACGCGTACTCCCCGCGGCTATGGGAGCAAGCTGGGTGCCAGTCGCGGCGGTCCGCAATCCGCAGGCGACCGCGTTCCGATCTTTTCACCGATGACAATCACCGGAGATCGATTCTCATTTTTGCGAACGATTTGATTCTTTGCCGCGCAATTTTTCCTTGACCGCGCCACGTCGAAGCGCGATACCCCGCTGCGCTTCCAGTGATCGAGGAAGTGCCCGCCCACGGCAGCACAAGTGTGGAGGTAGGATGGTAAGGGATAGCGAGGCCTCCAGATCCGGCGCGTGGTGGGCTCCTCGGGTGTGCTTGGCCGTGGTGCTGAGCGCCCTGGCCGCGTGTGGCGATGGTGGCGGCGGCGGTGACGGAGCCACGCCACCGGAGGCACCAGGGAAGAGCGCCAACCAGTTGAACGTCACGATCGTCAACGCCTCCGTTGGCTCCGACGATCGCCCCATCGTTCAATTCTTCTTGACGGACGGCGAGGGTGCACCGCTCCCGCCGACCGATGTCCGCATACGGTTCGTGATCGCGGTGCTGCAGGGCGACGGCGGCGAGTATCGAAGCTACATCACCACCGTCCAAACGAATCCCGACACCAACGCCTCGGCGACGCAGGCGGCGGCCGAGGACTCCGCAGAGGGTACGCTCGAGGATCTCGGCGGCGGCCTGTTCCAGTACGCCTTCGGGGCGACGCTGCCGGCGAGCTACGAGCGCGGCGCTTCACACCGGGTCGCGATCTACGCCGACACCCCTGACCTCGAGGTCGTCTACGTTTCCAACGCGGTCTTCGATTTCGTGCCGTCCGGCGCACCGTTGGCGGCGGGTCGTGACGTCGTGCGCACCGAGAGCTGCAACGCGTGCCACGACCCCCTCGAGGCCCATGGCGGGTCGCGTCGCGACGTTCGCCTCTGCGTCACCTGCCACTCCTCCGCGATCACCGACTTTGCGACCGGCGTAACGACGCCCCAGATCGACCCGGACACCGGCAACAGCATCGGCTTCCCGGAAATGATCCACAAGATCCATCGCGGTGCGAATCTCCCGAGCGTCGAGGCCGGTACCCCCTACCAGATCATCGGCTTCCGGCAGACCGTCCTCGATTTCTCGCACGTGGTCTTCCCGCAGGACATCCGGAATTGCGAGACCTGCCACGCCGATGCCGTGCAGGGCCACGCCTTCTCCACGCGCCCGTCGCGAGCAGCCTGCGGCTCCTGTCACGACGACGTCAACTTCGGGAGCGGCGAGAACCATGGCGGCGGTCCGCAGCCGACCGACGGCAGCTGCTCCGGATGCCATCTGCCGGACTCGGGAAGCGAGTTCGATCTCTCGGTGGTCGGTAGTCACGTGATTCCGGCGCATTCGACGCAGGCGCAGGGCGTGCGCTTCGAGATCGTCGCGGTGCGGAGCGTCGAGACCGGGTCGTCGGTGGTCGCGCCGGGCGAGCATCCGCTGGTCAGCTTCCGCATCACGACCGCGTCCGGAGATGCGATCGCGCCGTCGGCGATGAGCTCGCTGAGTCTGACGCTCGGGGGGTCGACGGTCGACTATTCGGCCCAGGACTACGACAACGACGGCGTCATCCTCCCCGGGGATCCCGCGAGTCCCTGGACGCCCGGTGCCGAGACGTTCAAGTCGGAGTCGGTGATCAGGAACGCCCAAGGCCCCGACGCGTCCGGGGTCTCCACCTACGCCTTCGAGAGCGCGGTGCCGCTGAATGCTACCGGCACGTACGTGATCGGCATCGAGGGCTACAAATGTGCCACCATCGAAGGCGCGATTCAGAGCCGGGGCGGCACCAATTGCTCAGGGACGCGCGATCCGAACAGGAACGGCCGCGAGGATCCCGGCGAGGTCTTCGACGAGATCCGTGACGTCGGGACGAATCAGGTCGTTGCCTTCCCAGTGACGGATGCCGCGCCGATTGCTCGGCGTCAGGCGGTGACGACGGCGCAATGCTCGGCGTGCCACGGCGTTTTCTCGAAGGACTTCAACGTTCACGGTGGCATTCGCAACAACACCGAGTACTGCCCGGTGTGCCACAACCCCTCCAACGACACGCTCAGTCGCCAACTGCCGCCCGAGGGTGAGACGGCACTCACCAGTCCCGTCGATTTCAAGATCATGATCCACAAGATCCATCGCGGAGAGGACTTGACCGCACCGTATGTTCTCTACGGCCGGCTCACGGGGAGCTTTCCCGACCAGACCGAGTCGCCGATCGACTTCAGCGAGGTCCTGTTCCCGGGTGATCTGCGGGATTGCGAAGGTTGTCACCTTCCCGAGACCTTCGTGCTCGCAGCGGGGCAGGGCGTTCTGCAGCCCGGAGTCTTGGGATCGACGACGCGAGAGTTCATGCGCGGCGCGACGGACAAGACCGTCCTCGAGGTCTTCACCGTGCCGCCCACGATTGCCGTCTGCACCAGCTGTCACGATGACGTGAACTTCACGACCGGCGCGAATCACGCCGCGGGGCCGCAATCGGAGGAAAGCTGCGCAGCGTGCCACGGGGTGGGACGCCCTCTGGGCGTCGAGCACACGCACCTTCCCGGGGTCACACGCGAAGCCCGCATCCTGAGGCCGAACTGAGCCGAGCGGGGAGAATGTGACCGTGACACTTCGGCGCTTGTGGGTGGTTCTCGTCGTCGTCGGGATCGGCGCATGTGGCGGCGGTAACGACGATGGCCAGGACTTCGGGAACCTGATCGCGAGCGCCCAGGGAACCCAGCTGACGCTCGAGGAGCATCCGACGGGTTGGGGCCGAAGCGAGTGCTTCCTCTGCCACCCGCTCGAGGAGATCCATCAGGTGGACCGGAGCGGGACGGGCGTGCTGCCGCTCGCGGACATCCGGCGGCTCGTCGATCGCGATCGCCTGGCGAGCTGCCCGCTCTGCCACGGTGACAACGGCGTGGATCGATAGATGCGTCTCTCCAAGGGCCGCGCATGCCTCGTGGTGACGTCGGTCCTGCTGTTCGCGCGCGCGGCGCCGTGCGAACCCTTGCGATGGGCGCCGCAGTCGAACGGCTTCTACGGCAACGTCTACACCGCCTTCCAGGCGAACACGCCGCTACGAAGGCCGAACGACGACGACAAAAAGGTCTACCCCTTCTATCAGTACCTCGATCTCAGGGCGTTCAGCCCGGCGCACAACCTCTCGATGAGCACCTTCCTGCGTGCGCGCGAGGTGGCGAACGGCGACGATGCGACGCTCGACGTCTACCACGCCAATCTCGAGTACCGCAGCACCGAGGGCGCGGTGCAGGTGCGCGCCGGCCGTCAGATCCTGACCGAGGGTACCAACTTCATCCTCATGGACGGGGCATTCGTGCGGGCGAAGCCTCTGGAGGGCATCGAGCTCGTCGGCTACGGCGGCTATCAGGACGCCGATCTGCAGCCGTATCCCGAGAAGCCCGAGCGCAGCTTCGGCGTCTTCGGGGCCAAGCTGCGCTCGACGCGTTTCCTCGGCTCGGTGATGTCGGTCGGCTACGAGGGTCTGACGCCCGACGGGTTCGCCCCGCGGCATTTCCTCAACTTTGCCTTCAAGCGCGCCGTGCCGTACACCGACTTCGCCGACGTCTACAGCCGCCTCGAGCTCGACGTGGTCGAGGCGGACCCGGCCTTCTTCAACGCCGGCGTCGGGCTCAGCGTCGCCAGGCCGCTCTACCTGAATCTCGAGTACGACAGCTACGAGCCGGATCCCGATCGTGATCGCTTCCTCCAGGACCGCATCTTCGACGTGTTCTCGGTGAACCGGCTCCAGGAGGCGCGCGTCGGCGTGACCTACTACGCCGCCCGTTATCTCGACGTCTCGACGAGCTACTCCTTCGCGACCTACGACAAGACCTCCGGCGACGAAGTCTTCGGCAACATTTGGAAGCTCGGGTTCGCGTGGAATTTCTGGCGGGACATCGGGCTGCGCGCCTTCAACGGCGTCTATCTGATCGACGGCGGCGGCCGCGATCGGGCGGTGGGCGTCAACTGCGGCGTCTCCCAGGAGATCCTCCGGGGACTCGCGGTCCACGCCGTCTTCGCCTTCGCGAGCTTCGACAGCATTTCGCGCAAGGACGGAGACGCCTACAGCTATATCGCCGGGACGCAGTACATGGTGGTCAGGAACGTTTCGTTGCTGGCCGAGGTGGAGTTCAACACCAACCCCGATTTCGAAAGCGACGTGCGCGGCAATTTCGGAATCACGTACTCGTTCGGCAGGAGCTAGCGCCAGTGCGTCGCGTCGAAACCGTAGTGTGGCTCCTGACCCTGGGCCTGGTGATGCTGGCTCCGCAAGGGTGCCGGAACGGCGGGCACGGCGTGGAGTGGCCCTGGAAGACCGAGCGTCCGCCCGGCCCGCTGCAAACCTTCTCCCATCAGGTTCACAAGGCGGCCTTCCAGCGCGAGCAGGTGCAGTGCTTCGCCTGCCACACCATGACCGCCAGGATCGACGACGAGCAGGAGGCGGCCGCCGCCATCAAGGCATCGAAGGAGACGTTCCTGCCCGGCAAGGAGGTCTGCCACTCCTGTCACTACAATCCCCAGGTCGGAAACACCGCACCCGATCGCTGTGGCCTCTGTCACCTCGACGTACGCGAAATCCAGCCGGCGAATCACAACCACGACTGGATGGCGCGGCATCTGGTGTTCGCCAAGTCCGACAGCCAGAGTTGCGAGGATTGCCATCGACCGCGCTACTGCCAGGAGTGCCACAATCGCAGGGACGAACCGATCCGGACCGTCCACGATCCCAACATTCGGTTCACGCATGGGATCGAGGCCCGGGCGAACCCGATGCGGTGCGGTGAATGCCACGTGGTTGGATTCTGCCAGCGCTGCCACGTCGAGGGCGGCCTTGAAAAATAGCGCGATCCTGCTGCTGCTCGTGGTGCTGCTCGGCCTCGCTCCGGCGGTCGCCCGAGCCGCCGCGCCCGAGGAGGACGAGGACAATCCGCATGAGAAGATGGTGCACAGCAAGGCCGCGTGCATCGATTGCCACACGCGCCTCCCGAAGGCCGGCGAGCATGCGGCGGACTATTTCCTCGTCGACGCACCGTCCGAAAACTGTCTCGGCTGCCACGGGGAGTTCGAGCATGCCGGGGTCCGGGAGCATGCCGGCAAGGACGCCGCGCCGTTCCCGGGCGACGAGAAGGGCAAGATCGCCTGCTTCACGTGCCACGATCCTCATCCCGAGGGCGTGCTGGAGGGGCGCACGGTATACAAGACGGAGGTCAACGAGCGAACGCGGGCCCTGATCGCGGCGCGTGAGTTGTCGCCATCGGTCGAGCGGCGCGAGCCGGAAGAGTTCGGGGCGCTGCTGAGATCCGCCAACGGTGAAGGCTGTCCGGTCTGCCACGAAGCGCAGAAAGAAACGGCATCTTGGAGGGAGAGAGTGCTATGGAACGAGCTCATTCGCGTCTTGCCGCGGTACTAGCGTTGGGTCTGGTCGCAGTGCTGGCGGGGGAGGCTTCGGCGGCCGACCCTGGCCTCAAGGTCTTCATCCAGAAGCGCTGCTACACCTGCCATGCCGTCAATTCCCGCTCGGCGGAGGTCGAGAAGGAGAAGGCTGCCTTCATCAAAGAGGCGGGCGTGGAGCCGGAGGCGGAAGGAGAGGAGGGGGAGAAGGAGACCCGCGGCGGCGATCTTTCGGACGTCGGCAAGAAGCGCGACGCGGCTTGGTTGCAGGAATTCACGAAGAGCCCGAAGGGGCACTTCAAGGACGATGCCGACTGTCAGCGCGAGGCGAAAAAGAAGGACCGGAAGAAGTTCAAAGGGACGCCGGAGGAGCTCGATGCGCTCATGGCCTTCCTCCTGAGTCTCAAGCAAGAGGCGAAGCAGGCGCCGGGTTTTACGTCCTGCTTGAAGGAATAGCCGACGGGTGACGTGGGACTGGCTTCCTCTCATCCTGGCGCAGGCGACGCCAGGGCCCGAGGTCGGTGAACCCGGCCTGCGGACGATTCGGGTCGGGGTATTCGTCCTCTGTGCCGTGGCGCTGGCACTCGTCGCCTACAACACGATCGTCCGGCGCCACGGGCACATGGAGCCGGCGACCAGATGGATGCTCCTGATCGGCTTCCTCATCCTGTCGCCGCTCGTCTACGCGTTGAACTTCGGACTGGCGATCAGCGGCGCCAAGCCGGTCGCGTTCTGCAACTCGTGTCACGTCATGAATGCCTACGTCGAGGATCTCGAGAACCCCGACAGCGAGCACCTGGCATCGCTGCACTACCAGTTTCGCTGGATCTCGGAGCACCAGTGCTACACCTGTCACTCCGACTACGGCCTGTTCGGCGGGGTCGAGGCCAAGGTCGCCGGCCTCCGGCACATCTGGTTCTACTACCTGGCTGGATATGAAACCCCCCTCAAGATTCGCGGCACATACGACAACGAGCGGTGCCTCTTCTGCCACGGGCCGGTGCAGGCGTTCCGTGAGGTGCCCGACCACCGGAAGAACGAGGCGGCGATCGCGACCAGCGAAACATCGTGCATCGGGGCGAAGTGCCACGTCTCGCCGCATCCGAAAGCGGCGGCCGGGGGGGAGGCTCCAGATGCCGCATCCTGAGGAGCCCGACGCGGGATTCCATCAGAGGGCCCTGAGGCGTCGATGGCTGGTCGTGGCGGGTCTGTTGCACGCGGCCGCCATGGTGCTCGTGATGAGCGCGCTCGTGCGGCTGACGCCGCTCACGATGACGTTTTCGGTCGGAGGGGCGGGCGCCTTACTGGCGCTCGCGTGCGGCATCTATCTGGTGATCGTTGCTTTGGATCTGAGAAGACGCCGCATCCTATGAGGTGCTCTGCGCCATCGAGCATCACGTGGTGCGTTTTCCGGCGGCGGTGGGAGGCGCTGGGACGATACTCTTCGGAGGCTCGAAGGGCGTTGGTGTGGGCCGGGCTCACGCTCGTGTTCGGTTGCGTGGCAGCTGCGGCCAATGCGGGCAACGAGGTCGACGATGGCATCGCGGGGGCAAGGTACTACCGGCGTGACTGCGCCCGCTGCCACGGTCTGCACGGACGCGGGGACGGCCCGGATGCGTTCGTTTTCTCGCACGCGCCGCGCAATCTCCGAACGGACTTCCTCTCGAAGTATTCCAATGCGGAGCTCGTCCGGCGGGTGCGACGGGGCACGCCGCTGCGGCTCGACGTCGATCCCGAGGCGATGCGGGCGCGGGAATCGGAGACGGACGCTCTCATGCAGCACCTCCAGCGCCTCCCGACGATCGAATGGGGCCGTGTCGAGCCCGGACAGGCCGTGTACGCGGAACGGTGCGCGTCGTGCCACGGCCTGTACGGGCGGCAGCCGACGCCTGGTCGGGAGTCGGGTGCGGGCGTGCCAGCGCCGCGCGCCCTGTCGGATCCCGCCTTTCAACGCGACCTGACCGACGAAAAGGTGCGATCACGCGCGGTCGACCTGCACGCAGGAGCGTCGGGTCCCCCGCTCACGGCGACCGAAGCCGCGGGCGTCGTGGCCTACGTCCGACTCCTATCGCCGGGCTATGAGGTCTACTCGCGCTTGTGCACCAATTGCCACGGGGACACCGGTCGTGGCGCGGCGTTCCTCGCCACGATTGCGCTTCGGCCGAAGGTCATCTTCGACCGAGCCTACTTCGCCTTGCACGACTCGGCGCACGTGCGCCGGCAGGTGTGGCACATGGTCGACGAAAAGAAGCCCCAGATGCCGCATCTACGGCGTACGGTCTCCGAGACGGCGGCGCGTGCCGTGATCGTCTTCCTCAAAAGCCTTCAGAACTGAGACAGCGACGCCAAGATATTCGCGGACCAGCGCATGAAATCCTCTTCGGTCACGATGCCGACGAGCATGCCGCCTGCGTTCACTACCGGAAGGCAGCCGATCTTCTGGCGGACCATGCGGAGCCCAACGTCCGCGGCGGATTCTTCGGCCGCCGCGGTGCTGACGTGCGTCTCCATGACGTCGATTGCGGACGCCCAACCGAGGCCGCGGATCCGGTCGCGCTCGTTGTGGAGCGCGAGCGAGCTCGGCGACGCGGCCAGCAGATCGCGGTGGGTGACGAGGCCGCACAGGACACCGTGGCGATCGACGACCGGCAGGTGGCGAATGCGGCGCTCGCGCATGGTGTTCCAGGCGACTGTCAGAAGCTCGGTCGGCGCGATGCTCACCACGTCGCGCGTCATCAGGTCGCCGACGGTGACGGAGAGGGCGCGTTCCCGTGGAGGGTGTGTCGGCGGACGTCTCACCCCGAGATGCAACGCGAGCTCGTCGGCGGATGCGCGTAGCGCGCCCGGAAGCCGATCGATGTCCGGCACCAGGTCCGCGTCGGCGGTCGCCGTGATCGAGACCGTCCCGGCATAGCTCAAGATCGCGAACCCGAGCCCGATGCCGGCCGCGAGGGGGACCAAGGGATGCACCTCCAGGACCCGTTGCCCGAGCAGAAAGCGCGGCTCGCGTGGCCCCGGCACGTTGGTACAGACCGTGTGGGCGACCGGCCACCACTGCGGCAGGCGCGAGAGCAGCGGAGCCAGCACGGACGGCAGGGCACCCGCTGCCCCGAGGACCAGATCGAAGGCGCGTCCCTGACCCGCCTCCTTGTTGGCGCGCATCTCGGCGGCGATGAGGCGTAGGCGCTCGCGAGGGTCGGCGACGCCGACCGGGAGTGAAGCGAACATTCCCGACACCCGATTGCCGAGCATCAGATGCTCGTCGTCGCGGCGCACGTTCATCGGGATGAGCGTGCGTACGCGTCGCCGCGGCACGGTCGCCTCGACCGGGAGGAAGCGGCGCAAGGCGCCGGCAATGACCGCCAGGGCGACGTCGTTCACCTTGCACCCCGCGGCGCCACGCACGGCCAGAAACTCCTCGAGGTCGAAGGTTGCCCACACGATACGGCGGGCATGACCGAGCGTCCCGTTGAAGGGGAACGGCGTGATCCGCTCGCTGACGACGTCGAAGAGCGTGCCGGCGGCCGCGGCCGTCGCTCGGAGCGCCTCGATCGTGCGTCGGGGGTGAGCGACCGCCTCGAGGGCGCGCCCCACACCTTCGATGACGCCACCCGCCAGTGTTCCCAAAGGGCCCGCCGGCGATCTCGCCTCGACCTCTCCCCCGGCGCGGCGGTCCTGCCAGCCGTCCGTCATGACCTCGAGCACCTGCATCCCGCTCACGCCGTCGATCATGCAGTGGTGCACCTTGGTGAGGAGTGCGACGCGGCCGCCCGCGAGGCCCTCGAACAGGTGACACTCCCACAAGGGTTGGCCCTCCGGGAACGGGCGCGCAAAGGTCTCCTGCAATAGCCGCTGCAACGCCGGCTCGTCGCCCGGCGCGGGCACCGCGACGCGATGAATGTGGCGACGGGGGTCGAAATCCGCGTCGGGTCGCCAGCGCGGCGCCGTCAGGTCGAAGGTGGACCGGACCGGGACCTGGCGGTAGCGCTCGAGCCCGCCGAGGCGGTCGCCAAGCGCTGCAACCAACTGCTCGAAGGGGGGAGGGGCGTCGAGCACGGCGACGGCGCCGACGTGCAGCAGCTCGGTTGGCCGCTCGAGATAGAGAAACGACGCGTCGAGCGGCGTCAGCCGATCGTCAACCGCGCGCACTCGCAGGGGCGGCGCCTCCGATGGCCGGGCGAGAGCCGGTTTCGAATTGGGTGGTGGTGGTTCGCGCATGCACGAGACCTCGCCTTGGCCAGCGTGCAAGCCTCCTGCCACTCCGGTGACGGCGCAACGACACGGCGGCTTTCCCACGACTGCGAAACCGAGGTCTTTCCTTCGCAGTGCTGAAAACGTTTCCGGGATGGCGACGGGGGTCGCTCGGGGTGGGGGCGGCCTCCGTTCCGAAATTCGGCGACGCTATCCCTTGAGGCGCCGCATGACCGCGAGACCGGAGTCGATGACCCGCCGCCCGAGCATCGCCTCCGTGCTGGCGGTACAGGTCGGGACCGCGCGCAGCATCGCGATCCATTCGTCGGGGAGCCCGTGGGTCTCGGCGCCCTCGATCAGGAGTCGCATGTAGTAATCAGAGGGCCGTAAATCGTCCGTGCGGCGGTCGGAGACGAGCGTGAACGCGTGCGTCGGGCCGTCGCCGGCGAGCGGGGCGACGGCGATCTCGACGCGGGCGTAGTTGCCGATCAGCACGCCTTCGGTGAGGTCGATGTGGGTGAGGTCGTCCGCGGTGATCTCGTAGAGCACGCCGTACGTCTCGGCATCCGGCGCTTCCAGGAGGTTCGCGAACGACTCACCGATGGGAATGATCGGCGTCTTGTCCAGGACGAGCCGCCAGCCGGGGGCACGCGCGACGAGCGTGCGTGATGGGGTGATGCCGCGGCGCCCCGCGAACGTCGCGGGCTGCATGTTCGAGCCGTAAGCGAAGTACCAGAGGCGCTGATTCATCCCGCGCGTGCTCCGGCGGCGTCGCAGTCGAGGCGGACCGCGAGCGAGCGCTCGGTGTCGGCGACGAGTGCGATCCAGCAGTCGGCCCAGCCGTACTTCGCGGCCAGGAGGTCGCGGATGCGGGTGTGGCCGTCGGGATTGGGGGCGACGCTAGCCCGACACCGCTGCGCTCGGCCGTGGCGGTCGAGGACCAGGGTCGGCTCGCGCTCGAGGTCGCGGAGGAAGGGCCGCTCGGGGGTCGCCGCCTCGATCCACGCCGCGCCGTCGGCGTCCGCGATCCAGGTGCGGGTGGCGCGCTCGCTCTCGTCGGCGGCCTGCGTCCGGAGCACCACGACTTCGCGGCCCTCGAGGGCGACGAGCGTCATCGCGGCGAAGGCGACGGCCCCGAGCACCCCGACTCCGAGAACCCGTCGCACCATGCGCCCCGTCCTGCCCGAGGCGATCGGCTGTGTCCATTGGCCGGCGCCGGCCACATCCTTCTTGACCCATCAACGGGGATGGAGTTGAAGTCGCCCATGCCCATCGAACGCCTCTCCGCCGACACCACCGGCGAGCGCGTCGCCGAGATCCTCGCGCGCGACGGTTGCGTCGTCGTCGAGAACCTGGTCCCGCGCGCCATGATGGACCGTGCCCGCGCCGAGCTCGAACCGTACGTGGAGGCAACCGCCTTCGGCAGCGATCAGTTCGCCGGCCGGCGCACCCGCCGGACGGGCGGGCTGCTGCTGCGATCGCCGACCTGCCGGGAGCTGGTGATGCATCCGCTCGCGCTGGCCGCGACCAAGGCCTCCCTCGTCGATGCGACGAGCTTCCACCTGCACCTGACGCAGATCATCGCGATCGGGCCGGGCGAGCCGGGGCAGATGATCCACCGCGACCAGTGGGCATTCGACTTCTTCCCGTTCCCCAAGGGTTACGAGGTGCAGTGCAACACCATCTGGGCGATGACGGACTTCACCGCCGAGAACGGTGGGACGCGCGTGATACCCGGCAGCAACCACTTCGAGGATCGCCGCCGGTTCACCCACGAGGAGTGCGAGGCCGTCGAGATGTCCGCGGGCTCGGTCGTCTTCTACAACGGCTCGATCTACCACGGCGGCGGCCCCAACCAGTCGCAGGACACGCGCTACGGCGTCAACATCACCTACGCGCGCAGCTGGCTCCGCCAGGAAGAGAACCAATACCTCGCCGTCCCGCACGACGTCGCGCGGACGTTCCCGGAGCCGCTGCTGCGTCTCATGGGCTACGCCCGCGGCGCGTACGCCCTCGGCTACGTGGATGATCTCCGCGACCCGCTCGAGGTCCTGCTCGGCCGCAAAGTCGGCGCCGACGGCCTCGGCGATCTGCGCGCCGCCAACGAACGCGCCATCACCCCGCTGGAGTAGCCCGCGCAACATTCGAATCCGCGCGCAGAGCGCGCGGCCGAGCGTGAGTGAGCCGGGGGATGTACGACCCGCGGCTTTGCCGCGGGTCGTGAAGGGGGAGAGATTCCCCTTTTTCAAAAGACGTTGGGGTCCCAGCCGTACGCCCACGTCTCGAGGAGCGTGCGCATCGCTTCCACTCGGAGCGCGAGCTCGTTCTTGGTGCGCTGCACGCCCTCCGGATCGACCGTACGGCCGACCAGTGCGGCTTCCGTGCGGGCGATCGCCAGGCGCGCCTTGGCCACGTCCAAGGTTTCGCCGCCGCTTTCGGCGAGGGTGGCGAGCCGCGCGCGTTCGGCGGCGAGGAAATCGCGCGTCGGCTTCGAGGACGTCCGCGTGGCGAGCGCGACGTCACCGAGTACCGCGTAGGCGAGGGGATTCGGTGCGATCTTCGCGGCTTCTTCTGCGGAATAGCGGACGGCCTCCAGGTCGACGCCGGTATGCGGCGAGGCGAGGTACATCATCTGGCTCGTCGCGGCGATCGCGGGACTCGGGTAGCGCAGGGTGCCGGCCTCGCGCGCGGTCATGACGGCGGCGAGATCCGGATGCGAGGTGTCGGCGAGTACCGCGTGGCGGCCGTCGCAATAGAGGTAGACCCACGGCGTGTCCGGGGAATAGATCAGCCCCCCGAGCGGGGTCGCGTACAGCGCGGTCAGCGGCAGGATCGCGAGCCCCACCCGGTACGGACGGAGCGCGTCGCGCGCGGAGACCCGTCCGGTGCGGATATCCTTGTGCAGTTGCAGGGTCGGCTCGTCATAGACCTGTTGGGCGCGTCCGCCGATCAACACCGAGACGGGCGTCTCGGTCCAACGCAGAAAGCCCTCGGCCTCCCATGCGGCATAGGCCCGACCGGAGATGTCGTTCGCACGCAGGAACTCCGCCGCGCCGCTCGGGAAGCTCGGGATGTCGAGCATGCGCTCGAAGGTGGAGAAACCGGCGAAGACGGGATTCGCGGCGGCGTAGCGGCGGACGACCGGGGGCGCGGCGAGGCCGACGGCAACCGCGAGCCCGAGCGCGAGGAGCCGGGTGGGCCAGGCGCTGTCGAGCCGGCGTTGCCACCAGGCGAGCTGCAGCGCGAGCGGCGTGGCGAGGACGACGAGCGCGAGCGGCACGAAGCGGCGGGCGCGGACCGCCATGGCCGCGACGGCGACGAGCAGGACCGCATCGAAGAGCGCGAGCCCGCGCGCGGTCGCGGCGTCGCTCATCGCTCCGTCGGTACCGCGACCGCGGCCCATGACGAGACGACCGAGGAGGAGCAGTCCCAGCACGGCGGCGAGCGTGCACACCTCCCAGCGACTCCCGAAGGCCGTCCCTTCGGACCCGAAGAGCGGCGCCCACTCGGCGACCTGGCGCCAGGCGACACTCGTGCCGACGACGAAGGGATGGGTGAGGTTCTCGATGCCGAACGGCGTGGCGAAGGCCGCGAGCGCGAACGCCGCGACGAGCGCGCCGAGCCCGGCCGGCACCAGGCGACGATTGGTGGCGCCGACCGTCACCGTGAAGGCGGCCAGGAGCCCGAGACCGAAGAGGAAGCTGCCGTGCGCGTTGGCCCAGACGGCCACGATCGCCACGGCCGGCACGATCCAGGCCGGACGCGTCGCGGCGCGGGTCAGCGTCGCGAGCAGGGCACATGCGAGGACGAGAGCGATCAGGCTCGGCCGCAGCTCGACGTAGCTGCGACCGGCGGCGAAGGCGACGGCGCCCATCAGCAAGGCCTCCGGCCAGCGGGCGCCGCGCATGCGGGCGGTCGCGGCGAGGAGCACGGTACCGGCGAGAAGGAGGAGCGCCTTCAGCGCGAGAAGACCGTTCGGACCCGTGGCCGCGTGGACGGCGTAGAAGACGACGTGGCTGGCCCAGTTCTGGTTCAGCCACACGCGCCCGTCGGTCGTATACGACCAGTCGTCGGGCGTCCCGAGCTTGCCGGCCAGGACGTCCCGGCCCCCGGCGAGCCCGGTGAAGAGGTCGACGCTCGGGCGCGGCTCGGCCCACACCAACGCCAAGAGCAGGGTGCACGCGCCGAGAGAGAGGAAGAGATCGCGTCGATTCGTGGGGGGCATGACGACGGTCAGGCGGAAGGTACCACATCGCCCGCGGGCTCGTCATCGCGGGGACGGCGCGATGCGACGACGAGCGCCGTGAGGTACGCGCCGATGGACAGCAGCGTGAGCGTCCAGTCGATCCCGAGTTGCCGGGCTGCGCGATGGCGCTCGAAGGCCGTCTGCAGCGACTCGCTCTCTGTCGGGCTCGCTTTGGCGTTCTCGATGTTCATCGGACGTCCGCGCCAATAGGTCTGCACGCGCTCGCGGTGGAGCTGCTCGACGGTCCGGCGATTGAAGGTCCCGAGCCCCTGGCCCCGCCGCCACGTCGTCCAGCCGTGTTGCATCGTGGCGACCAGCAGGACGATTGCGACGGCCGGCCGCAGCCGACGCAGCGGGACGGCGGCGGCCACGAGGAAGGGCACGGCGTAGAGCAGGTAGCGCTCGTGGACCCGCGTCGGCCACATGCAGGCGCTCCACAGCCAGAGGCCTGCGAAGAGCACGATCGCGAGCGCGGGGCGCGCCCGGTGGCGCAGCCCGCACAGCAGCGCCACGCCGACCAGCGCGGTCGCGACGAGGAAGCGGCCCCAGCCGTCACGCGAGAGGCCGGCGATCGCCACGCTCGAGGCGGTCACGTCGAAGCTCGGCTGGCGCTCGGCGAGGAGCCCGGCCAGGTACCAGACGTTGAACGCTTCGAGCGTCGTCGAGGGGTAGAGATCGAGGAAGCTCATTTGATAGCAGCGCTGCACCCAGGCGAGCCCGTCGGCGAGCATCCACGGAGCGGTGCCGACGGCGACGGTGAGCATGGTCGCCGCGGCGAGCGTGGCGAGGCGACGCGCCAGTGGCGCGATGCCCGCCGGGTTCGCGACCAGCGCCGCGAAGCCGGCGATCGGCAGCATCAGGAGGCCTTGCGGCTTCGTGAGCAGTGTGAGCCCGACGCCGACCCCGGCGCCCACCCACTGACCGCCGACCATCGCTACGACCGCGAGCACCGCGGGCGCGAGCGCGAGCGCGTCGTACTGGCCGAAGAAGGCGCCGTTCATCATCACAGGCGGGGCGAGCCAGGTGACGGCTCGCGCGCCGTCGGCCGCGCTGGTGCGACCCGTGAGCGCGAAGGCCAGCCACCCGACGCCGAGCGCGATCAAGGCCTCGCAGGCCCAGGGCACGAGCGACGTGATCGTGCGCGTGTAGGTGGTGTTGGCGAGGAACGCCGGGTCGGCGACGCCAAGCCAGCGGCTCTGCGCCCAGAAGACCGTCGTCGCGATCGGCGGGTAGTTCGGCAGCACGACGTTTCGCCGCTCGATGATCTTCGCCGTGCCGTTCCGCTGCATGGCCCACCCGCGGACGATCGGTTGCTCCTCGGGGGTCGCCGAGTAGACCCGGGTGAGGCCGCGGTCCATGGCGACGCGGCCCATGCCGAGGATCTCGAAATGATCGCCGGTGTAGCCGTAGCGCGGCGCGGCGAGGACGAGCACCGCCCGGAGCACCAGGCCGGCGACGAGCGCCGTTGCGAGCCACGCGGTCCTTCCGTGTGGCCGGGTCCCGCGGTGCGGTGCGGGTGCCGGCTCAGTCACTCGTGCCGCGGAGACCGGCGGTCAGCTCCGGTCCGAAGCGGACGACGGCGGCGGCGTCGATGCGCAGTTGCTCGCGCGCCTGGGCCGTCGTCTCACGCGTGTCGTCGGTCACGTGCGCCGCGAGGAACTCCTCGACCGGGCCCGCAAGCGCGGGCGAGGTGAGCGTCGCCATGCCGCGGATCACGTATTGGCGGAGCATCGGATCCATGGTGAGGATGCGGTCCTGCCAACCGTCGCGCACGAAGACCCACGTGGCGTCGCGCGACGCGCGGCCGCCGAGGAGACGGGACAGCACGAACGCGCGATCCTGCATGCGGACGTCCTCGGTGAACGTGAGCGCCAGCGTGCGGTCGATCAGCGCGGGATGCTCGAAGCTCGCAAGCGCATAGAGGAACCGCTCCTCCTCTTCGGGATCGTCGGTGGCGCTCGTCCGTTTGCGTTCGAGGAAGCGCTCGTAGAGCGCGGCGTCGCCGTCGCGGGCGACGAGGTTCGCCACCACCGGCACGAGATTGGGCTCGAGGGCGGCACGGTCGACGAGATAGCGCTCGAGACGGGTCCGCGCCTCGGCGAGCACGGCGCCGTCGCGGGCCAGATGGCCGAGCGCGTGGACGACCGCCGAACGCTTCACGCGGAGATCGACGGGCTCGCCCTCGCGCGCCTCCCAGCCGAGGGCCGCCAGCTCCGGCCCGTAGATCGCCTGGACGAGTGCCGCGAAGCGTGGCCGGTCGGCGTCTTGGAGGACGTGACACTCGAGCCAGCCGAGGCGCTGCGCGATCGCTTCCAGCACGGCCCGGTCCTGCTCCCCGGCGAACCCTCGGATGAGCGTCAGGAACGAGCCGATGCTGCCGATGCCGGCCTTCAGGAGAGCCCACTGATTGCCGACGAGGTTCAGGCGCTCTTCGGGCGCGAGCCCGGTCGCGAGGGCCGCGGCCAGGCGGGCGATCGCGTCGTCGTCGAGCGCGAACCGGTAGAAGCCCGCCCCGCCGCCGTTCGGGAAGATCCAGGTGGCGCCGCTGAACGTGACTTCGGCGCTGGCGTTGGCGAGGATGACGCGCTCCTCGCGGATGCCCTTCGCGCTGCCGATCTTCAGGACCAGCGGCACCGGCCAGCACTGCTCCGGCGCGGCCCCGGTCATTTGCGGGTCGGAGAAGAAGCGGCGTTGCTTCAGCGTGAGGGTGGCGCCCCCCGAGTCGAAGCGGCTCGCGATCTCCACCACCGGGTGCCCCGGCTCGCGGATCCACGCGTTGGCGATGGTCGTCACGTCGCGCCCCGAGGCGCGGTCGAGCTCGCGCCAGAAGTCGTCGGCGGTCGCGTTCTTCTCGGTGTACTTCACGAGGTAGCTCCGGACGCCGGCCTGGAACGCGTCCTCGCCCACGTAGCTTTCGAGCATGCGCAGCACGGCCTGACCCTTTTCGTAGGTGATGGCGTCGAAGGCTTCCGCGGCCTCGGCCACCGTCGTCACTTTCCGCACGATGGGGTGAGTGATGTCTCGGGCGTCCAGATCCATGGCGACTTCGCGGCTCTCGGCGGCGTGCAGCCACATGTCCCATTCGGGAT
>CAZWAX010000058.1:0-11486 GCA_964631985.1 uncultured Polyangiaceae bacterium
GATCCGGATGCTCAATCGACTCTGCATCGGGACCTGTGCAGAGGTTCCCTAGCGGGTTGACGACGGCATTCGCGCGTCGCTCGTCTGAGGGCGGGCCTTCGTTGCGTTGCGCCGGACGACTCGGGGTCCTTGCGGAGCCCCGAGCGCCGGGCTGACCAATCGGGCTGCAAGCGCTGGGCGCCCCAACTCCTGAGCGGAGATAGGGGCCCCGAGTCGCCCGCCACATCAGCCTCGGATGCCCGGCACCGCGGGTCGACGAAAGCACGAAGCCCCGGGCGGCCATTGCGGCCGCCCGGGGCTTCGGCGTTGCGAGGTGGGAACGGGGCGACCGGTGATCGGTCGCCCCGCTTGTTAGAGAGAGAAGCTTACGGGTTCGCGACCGGACCCGTGTAGCTGCAGACGCAGCTGCCCGGCGCACCGATGCAGCTGGTCACACCGACGGTGACCTTGCCCTGACCCACGATCTGGGCCTGGTGGGCGAAGCCGGTCCAACCGGTGTCGAGTACGCCGCTCGTGGCGGTCGGCAGGAAGGTAGCGATGGTCGGACAAGCAACACCGCCATCCTCGAAGGCCACGCCGCCGAGGCGGAGACGACCCGGACCCGGGAGACCGGCCGCATTGTTGACGGCCGCCGAGCCCGTGGGCGCGACGCAGAAGATCGACGCGAAGGTCGAGTGACCCGTGTGGTTGCTCGGGGCACCATGCGCGCCGACCGACGAGATCGACTCACCAACCGTGCCGTTCAAGCCGGCGAAGCAGGGGCGCGGGGCCGTGGTGCAGCTGTCGCCAGCCAGCGGGCAGTCCACGTTGGTCATGCAACCGCGGAAGGTCTCGATGGTGCAGCGCTGGTCGACCGGACCTTCGGCGCAGAGGCCGTTGCCACCGGGGGTCACACCGCAGATCGTGCCGTCGGCAGGCAAGGTGGTGTCGTCGGTGCACGCATTCGGCGACCGCGGCTCACCCGCGTTGTTGGTGCAGGTACCCGCACCGGCGAGTGCACAATCCGCATCAGTGAAACACGGGACCAGCGAATTGAGCGAGCAGCTCGCGCACAGGCACTTGTCGCCCGGCGAGCCGTTGCAGCCCGGGCTGCCCGCCACCAGCGTCTTGGTGACCGTGGCAGCGTTGGTGTTGTCCAGATTGATCGGCAGCGTCCCGACCAGGGTACCCGCGGGGGGAGGACAATCGAGGCTGGTCTTGCCGAACGAGGGGACCGGCGACTCGCCGTTCACGTCGCACGGATCGCCGACGTTCGGGCCGCCGGTGCAGGTTCCATCGGCAACGCCGTCGTTCGGAATGCCGGGAGCTGCGGCCCCAGCGCACCGAGGACACGGCTCGGGAATGCTCGCCGAGAGGTAGGCGCGGGCGATCACGTTCGCCGTGCCGGCGCTGGCACCGTTCGCCTGATTGAACGTACCCGAGATGCCACCGCTCCACTGGTTGGTCACGCACGTCGACGTGCCACCGGCCGAGAGCGGCAGGGGGGACCCGAAGAAGAACTCACACGTACCACCGGCAACCGCGCAATCGGGAGCGGTGTTGACGCACTGAACGGCGGTGTCGCCCGTGCAGCGCTTGGTGTTGGCGTTCTGCTCACCCGCGAGGAAGTTGTAGAGGATGTCGTTGATGAAGGCGTCGTTGCCGGTCTTGAGGCTCGCCGCATCACCGAACGTGGTGCACGGAGCATCGCCTTCGAACGCACCCTTCGCCTCGAGCTTCGCGACGCAGCTCTTCTCACCGATCATGATCGCATCGCACTTGGTGAACGAGGCGGCCGTCGCGGTTCCACCGGTCTTCAAGATCTTGCCGAGGGCGCCGAGCACGCACGCGTTGTACTTGCTCGAGCACTTGATCTTGCCGGCAGCGCACTTGTTGGTGATGGTCGCGCCGCTCGGAACCATGGCGCTGTAGACGTCGTACGCCCGGGCTTCGATCTTCGAGCGGACGATGGCGGCCATCGCGTCGCCCATGCTGTCGACGTCACAGCCCGCGTTCTTGATGTCGAGCTTCTCCCAACAGCTCTTGTCGATCGGCGTATTGGGGAGGAAGCCGTCGCGACACTTAGTGATACAGGCGTCGCTGCCGGGGCTGACGGTGAGGCCCTTGCCGACAACCTTATTGTAGCAACCGAGCAGACACGAGGTCGTCTTGGTGACGCACTTGGCCTTGCCGGCAAGGCAAGCGCTGAGAGGCAGGGGCTTGTCGTAGATCGCGGCCTGCGTCGTCGTCGTGCCGACCAGCGCGAGCATCATCGCCGCCAGTAGGCCGGATTTGAGAATCAACTTCATGGCGAATCCTCCTTGGGTTGGTGTTGCCTAGTTGTTCCCTGGGGTGAAGCGGTGCCCCGTGACCACCATGGTCACCGAGCGCGAGCAAACAAAAAGGTCTGTGCAATTAAAAGAAAGCGGCACCGTTACGCATTCGTGGGGGACGCGTCGATTGACGGCAAAGATGCGACAAGTCGCATGTCGTAGTCAACGAAAATCTCATGACACGGCGTCCCAAAAAGCCGCTGTGGCGGGCGCCCCGCGAGAATCCCACGCAAGTGCTGGCGCGGCCGCTGTGCGGTTCCGCGTAAAGATTCCATCTGTCGTGAGACGCGGCCGAGGTGATATGCGAGCTGGTGCGACAGGCGTTCCGCCGTTCGCACACCACCGCAAGGAGACCGAATCCCACCCATGCGCTCCCCCCGAGTCCGCATCGCCCCACCCGGGCGACACGCCACCCTCCTGCTCGCCTCCCTGTTCCTCCTCCCAGCCACGACGTTCGGCGCCACCATCGTCATCCAGCCGTCCAGCCAGGACGCGTTCTTCATGAAGAACTTTCCGAATCGCGTGACCGGCGCCAAGAACACGCGCCTCCGGGTCCAAGCCTCGACGCTCAACACGACGGTGCGGCGCGCGCTGGTGCAGTTTCCCCTCGGGGCGATCCCCCCAGGCGCGACGGTGACCTCGGCCGTGGTCGAGCTCCACGCCGAGAACAACGCGCGCAGCACGACGCTCACCCACGGGCTCTATCGCGTCCTCTCCCCCTGGCAGGAGAACACGGTGCGCTGGAACAACGCGCCGGGCTTCTCGACGGTCCCCTCGGCGACGGCGCGGGTCGGCGACGGGCGCGGCTTCAAGAGCTTCGACGTGACCGGCGACGTGCAGGCGGCGATCAGCATCTGTCCCGCCGATCACGGCTGGCTCATCAAGGACGTCGCCGAAACCGCCTCCAACCTCGACGTGGCCTACATCGCGCAAGAAGAGTCGCACCCGGCGGATCTCGCGAACCGCCCGCGCCTGACGGTGACGTTCACGCCGCCCCCGTGCGTGACCGACGCCGACTGTCAGGACACGAACTTCTGCACGACGAACGAGCGCTGCGAAGCCGGCGCGTGCGTCGTGCAGCCGCTCCAATGCGACGACGGGAATCCGTGCACGGCCGACATCTGCGATTGCAGCGTCGGGTGCCGACCCCAGCCGATCTGCGACGACGGGTTCTCCTGCACCACCGACACCTGCGACCCAACGACGCTCGAGTGCACCAACACCCCCGTCGCCAGCGTCTGCGCCACCGACTGCTCGAACGGCAGCTGCGTCGGCGATCCCGACAGCACCGTGGTCGAGCCGGAAACCGGCTGCCTGATCGAGACCACGGAGCCCGCCGGCACCCCCTGCAGTGACGGGGAGGTCTGCACGACCCCCGATCAGTGCAACGGGTCCGGCACGTGTGTTCCCGGCGGCAAGAATTGCGGCGACCCGACCTGCGGCGCGAGCCCGGTCTGCGCCGAGAACTGCGACAACTGCGTCGACGACAACGGCGACGGCCTGATCGATCGCGAGGACGCGGCCGGGTGTCCGTTCGATGCGAACGGCGGCGGCCAGGGCGCGGGCGATCCCAAGTTCCGCGGCAAGCCCGTCCTGCGGTGCCAGAAAGCCATCCGCGCAGCGGGTTCCCAGTTCATGAACCAGCTGCGCCGCCGGCTCCAGAAGTGCACCGACGGCGTGTTCGTCTGCCTGCAGCAGAAGCCGGGCGACGCCACGTGTCTCGCCAAAGCCCGCACCCGCTGTCTCAAGCAGACGGCGGCATTCCAGTTCGGACCGGCCAATCTCGACCAACGCCTCGGCGCCAAAATCACGAAAGCCTGCGGCCCGAGGAAGCCGGGGCTGCTGCCGGTCGTGTCGGGCGACGACCTCTGCAAACTCGAGGGCCTCGGCTTCAAGAGCGTCGTGCCGCTCTGTGCGACGCCGCAATCGCCGGCGCTGCTCGCCGCCGTCACCAACACGGTCGCCGACGAGCACCGGTGCCGGAGCGTCCAATTGTTTGCGACCGACGTCCCGCGTGCGACCGAGCTCCTGACCGCGGGCGGCGTCGACTTGAGCACCCTGCCCTGCCTCATCGAAGGCGCGCAGGGCGGCAACCTCGGGCTCGGCAAGCCCGCGGGCATCCTCAAAGCGGTCGTCGGCTGCCAGCGTGGCATCGGCACGGCGGGCGTGCGGTTCGTGAAGCAGATCCTCGACGCCGAGCAGAAGTGCGGCGAAGCGGTCGCGCTCTGCCTCCAGACCAAGCCCGGCAACGGCAAGTGTCTCGCCAAGGCCCAGGCGACCTGTCGCAAGCTGACGAGCAAGCTCTACACCGGCGCCCAGAGCCGCGAGGCCAAGCTCAAGGCGACGATCGCGCGCGCCTGCGGGATCACCGCGCCCGGCAAGGCGCCGCGCGTCGCCGTCACCGATCTCCGGAGCGTGCTCGGCCTCGGTTACGACACCTTGCAGACGAGCTGCGCGGTGCTCGGGGTCGCGGGACTGTCGTCGGTCGACGACGTCAGCGAGTGCCTCGTCCGCGATCACGTCTGTCGGGCCGACCAGCTCCTCACCAGTCAGACCCCACGCGCCCACGAGCTGCTGGCGATCGGGGGCGCGCTGCAGCGGTAGGCGCTCGGGCCCGCCCGGAACGATCCGTCGCATCCGTCGGTGCACAATGGCGTGAGGCGGCGCGTGTGATACACGCGCCTCTCACGCATCATTCAACCGAGGAGGACCGATGACGACGGATCTCTGGATGCTCGTGTGGTCGGCCGTGCTCTGCTTGGTGATCCCCTATCCCGGCGTCGCCGTCCTGCTGCAGCTTCCCGGCGGCTGGACCTGGGGCGTCGGCAATCGCGACACGACCTTCACCGTACCCGCGTGGATCGAGCGCACCCGTCGCGCCCACACCAACATGGTGGAGAACCTGCTGCCGTTCGCGTGCCTCGTGCTGGTCGCCCACGTCACGGGGAAAGCCAACGGCACCACGGCGTTCGCCGCCCAGCTCTTCTTCTTCTCGCGCGTGCTCTACACGCTGGTCTACATGGCAGGCATCCCGCTCGTGCGCACGCTGATCTTCAGCGCCGGCGTGCTCGCGGATTTCATCATCCTGGCGCAGATCCTCGGCTGACGACGAAGGCGCACCATGCGGCTCGATCTCGCGACGTCCACGGGTTGGCTCCTCTGGGGGCTCGCGTTCCTGCCGGTGGTCGCCGGCATGGCGCATGCCGGGAAGGACGCGACGCCGGCGGAGATCCGCGCCTTCTTCGCCGGGAAGAAGATGAAGGTGCTCACCTTCTTCGGATACTCGGGCGCGGGGTACGAGGATCCCGAGGCGATGCGCGCCGCCGCGAGCAAAGTCCTCGACGAGCTCGACCCGAAGACCACCATCGTCAACATCGGCGCCACGGCCGAGGGGATCGGCGCCGTCTACGAGCTCGCCAAGCGCAAGGGCTTCGCCACCACGGGCATCGTCTCTACGCAGGCGCGCGACAACGCCGTCCCGATCTCGCCGCACGTCGACACCACGTTCTTCGTCAAGGACGACACGTGGGGCGGCTTCGTCGCGGGCAGTGAAGCGCTGTCGCCGACGTCACGGGCGATGGTCGAGAACAGCGACATCCTGGTCGCGATCGGCGGCGGCGACGTCGTGCGCGACGAGCTCACCGCCGCCAAGCGGCTCGGCAAGACGATCCGCTTCATCCCGGCCGACATGAACCATCAGGCGGCACGCGACAAAGCCGCCAAGAAGGGCCAACCGGTGCCGACGGATTTCCGCGGCAGCGCGGCGCAGGTCGCACCCGCCGCGCGCTAGGGTCGTTCGGCAGTCGCCGCAGCGCCTGACGGCAGCGAGCGCGGGCGACCGTCGTCGGATCGGGGGACCCCGTGCACCATTCTGATGCACGGAATCCACCGGGGCATGCATCAATTTTATTGACCAGGCGTTCCGAGTCGGACTACACGCAGTTTGTCCCGTCTCAGTTTCTTTCGCGCTCTCACATTTCGGTTGGGTTCTCTAACGGCGATCGAGTCGTCGCGTCCGAAGGTCGGTCGCGGGAGTCGATCCGCGTCACTGCAGGAGCCACCAATGGGACGGATCCGTCTGCTCGGGATCGTTGCGCTCGGTGTCGTCGCTAGCGCCTTCGTGCCGGCAATCGCGCAAGCCGACCATTTCCGCGGCGCCTACGTCACCTGGAAGCGCGCGAGCGCCGCCAGCACGACGGTCGAGTTCCAATCGATCCAGCTCTGGCGCGGCTCGGCCGTCACGCCGTTGGCCATCAATCCGGGGGACGGTGACGTCACCATCATCGGGCCGGTGTCGGTGGTCTACACCGCGATCGATCTCGCCGGCGAGAGCTACACGGTCATCAGCTACAAGGCCCCCACACCTACGACACCCTCGGAACCTTCACCGCGTTCCTCGGGATCGGCCAGCAGGACGTGACGTGCTGCCGGATCGACGATCTCGTCAACACGCCAGATCAGCCGCAGCGGATCACGACCACCGTCGACTTGAGCGGCACGAACCTCGAGTCGCCCGTGCCGAAGATCCCCATGCTGCTGCCGGTCGTGGGCGGGTGTCCGAACTCGATTCCGCTGCTCGCAACCGATCCGGACGGCTTCACCTGCACGCTCGCGACCGATGCCGACGCGGGAACCACGGGTGCGTTCAGCATGTTCGATCCGCCGATGAACACGGTGTCGGTCGCCGGCTGCGTGCTGACGTGGCAGCCGCCCGACGGGTTCGCCGACAAGTACGCGCTGCAGATTCTCCTGCAAGACAACGCCGCCGACAGCGTGCAGATCGCGGTCGACTTGATCCTCGAGGTCAAGGACGGCCAGTGCTGCGGCAACGACGACGTCGAAGGCGTCGAAATTTGCGACGGCAGTGACGACGCGGCCTGTCCCGGCGGCTGCCAGGCGAACTGCACCTGCTGCGGCGACGGCCTCACGCAAGCGGGTGTCGGTGAGCTCTGCGACGGGCCGTCCGACGCGGCCTGTCCGGGCGGTTGTCAGGCGAACTGCACGTGCTGCGGCGACGGCGTCGTCCAAGCCGGCGTCGGCGAGGTGTGTGACGCTGCCGCCAACGCGGCGTGCTTCCCGAGCCCGGGTTTCGGCTGCGGCAGCAACTGCCAGTGCGCCGTGCCGGGCGGTCCGGGGTCGAGCTCGTGTGTGGATGTCTGCACCAACGACGTGTCGGTCTGCTCGGGCACGGTCTCCGGCATCGTGACGGTGGACGCCGGGGTGCCGTTCTCCACGACGTTCACCGGCACCGATCCCTGCGATGCCCTGATCGTCAACGATCCGCCCTGGGGCTTGCTGCCGGGGACCTTCCCCAACGAGGCGACGCTCACGCCGGCGGCCGGCACGATGCAGTCGCCTCCGTCCCTGGGCACGTGCTCGCACAACCCAATCCTCCCCTGCAGCTCGTGCGACGACTGCGTCGGCTGTACCCACGATCAACAGGTGAGCTGCACGACCGACCCCGAGTGCGCGGCTCTCTCGTCCGGCTCGACGTGCATCACCAGCTCGACCTGCATCAAGCCGCCCACCACGTTCCCCGTCACGTTCGATTGGACGCCCGATCCAACCGACGCGGCACAGACCCACGGCGCCAGCGTCACGTTCACCCCGCCCGGGTTCACCGTGCCGGGGGGCACGCAGTACTTCTGCGACTTCCAGCTGCACGTGCGGGGCTGCGGCGACGACGTCGTGGATCCCGGCGAGCAATGCGACGGGACGGAGACTGCTGCCTGCAGCGGCGCACCCTGCCTGCCCCCGAGCCATGTCGATCCGCTGCGGCGCTGTCAGTGCGCCGCCTGCGGTGACGACGAGATCAACCAGCCGAGCGAGGTCTGCGACGGCCTGGCGGCGAGCGCGTGCAACGGAGCGCCGTGCCTCGGCGACTGCACCTGTGCTCGCTGCGGCGACGACGCGATCAACCAACCGGGCGAGCAGTGCGACGGCGCCGCCGACGCCGCCTGCCCCGGACTCTGCCTGCCGAGCTGCATCTGCGCCGTCTGCGGCGACGGCATCGTCCACCCCGGCATCGGAGAGCGCTGCGAGCCGACCAACGACGCGGCCTGCCCCGGCGATTGCGTGGCGCCGCCCGATCCGAATGCGTGCCATTGCCGCGATTGCGGCGACGACATCGTGAACCAGCCGAGCGAGCAGTGTGACGGAACGGCCGATGCCGCGTGCCCCGGACTCTGCCTGTCGAGCTGTCTCTGCGCGACCTGCGGCGACGGAGCCGTGAACCAGCCGAGCGAGCAATGCGACGGCGCCGCCGACGCCGCGTGTCCCGGCCTCTGCGGAGCCAACTGTCTCTGCGCGACCTGCGGCGACGGCGACGTCAATCAGCCGAGCGAACAGTGTGACGGCGCTGATGACGCGACCTGTCCAGGCGCGTGCCTGCCGAACTGCGTCTGTGGGGTGTGCGGCGACGGCGCCATCAACCAACCGAGCGAGCAATGCGATGGTGCCGATGCGGCCCTCTGCGTAGGCGAGTGTCTGCCTGCCGGCGACCCGAACCAGTGTCAGTGTCCGGTCTGCGGCGATGGCGATGTCAACCGACCGGCCGAGCAGTGCGACGGCGCCGACGATGCGGCGTGCCCCGGGAGCTGCCTCGGGAATTGCCTCTGTGCGGTCTGCGGCGACGGGGTCGTGACCGCACCCGAGGGCTGCGAGCCGGGCAACGACCCGGCGTGCCCCGGCCTCTGCCGACCGCCCGCCGACCCGAACGCGTGCGCGTGCCCGATCTGCGGCGACGGTGACGTGAATCAGGGAAGCGAGCAATGCGACGGCGGTGACGACGCGGCCTGTCCGGGCCTCTGCTCGGCGAGCTGCGCCTGTGCCGTTTGCGGCGACGGCATCGTCGCTGCACCGGTCGAGACCTGTGACGGACCGAGCGACGCGGCGTGCCCGGGGGCCTGCCCGCCACCGGCTGCTCCCAATGCGTGTCATTGCCCGACCTGCGGCGACGGCACCGTCAACCAGTCGAGCGAAGACTGCGACGGGGCCGCGCTCGGCACCTGCGCGACCGGCGTCTGCGAGCCGGATTGCACCTATGCGACCTGCGGCAACTGCGCCCTCGATACGGGTGAAGCCTGCGACCCGCCGAATCGCGAGATCTGCAACAACCTGATCGACGACGACGGCGACGGGCAGCTCAATTGCGCCGACGTCGACTGCACGCCGGCCCGCACCTGCCGGCACCCGACGAACCCGGCGCTCGATGCGTTGCTCGCGACCCACGGCTGCGCGTCCAGCCGCGACTGCAACCACGTCTGCACGCACGACCTCACGACGGTGTGCACCACCAACGCGCAATGCGCCGCGCTGGCGGTCGGCTCCACCTGCATCGACGGGGCACGCTGCGAGTGCCCGGCCGGTTCGGCCGCCGGCTTCCCGACCTGCGGCGCCGCCTGTGAGACGGTCTTCGGCTGCGGCTGCATTCTCGACGATCCGGCCCGCATCCGCTTCGGCAAAGCCGGCCAGCCCGGCGTGCTGAAGATCCACGGGCGATTCGTCACGGCAAGCGCCATGAATCCGCCCGCGGAGGACTTCACGATCCTGCTCAGCAACGAGAGCGGCATCGTCTACCGCGCCACGCTGCTCCCCGGCGATCTCGCCGGCGACAAAGGCCGCTTCAAGTTCCTCGACAAGGCGGCGAAGAAGGGCACCGGCGCGCGCGACGGGCTCTACAAGGTCGACGTCCGCATCAAGACCGTGAAGGGCGCGCTCAATTACGTCTTCCGGGTGCAGGCGTACGGCGACTTCTCCGACAGCAGCGCCGTGATGATGACGCAGGTGATCGCCGGCAACGACACGGCGTCGCTGTCGGGGCAATGGAGCAGCACCCCCCAGGGCTGGAAGCTCACGTCGTTCGAGTGATGCGCGGCACCGCCGCAAAGGGAGAGACCGCCATGACTTCCATCCGATCGGTCGTCGTCTGGGTCGCGTTCGCGGCCATTGCCGTCGCCGCGTTGCCGGACACCGCGGACGCGAGCCATTTCCGTGGGGCGCACCTCAGCTGGACACGCTCGGGCAGCACGGTGACGTTCCACTCGATCCAGGAGTTCGATGCCGACGACGTGACGCCCCTCCCCATCATCCCTGGGGATGGTGACACGTCGATCATCGGACCCGTGTCGATCCTCTTCACGGGTACCGATCTCGCGGGCGAGACCTACCGCATCGTCGAGTACACGGTCTCCCACACCTACCTGTCGGCCGGGCCCTTCACGGCGTTCCTCGGCCTCGACAACACGCCACCGACGCCGACCAACTGCTGCCGCTTGTTCAGCCCGAGCCTGATCAACGCGAGCGACCAGCCCTATCGGATCGAGACGGTGGTCGACTTGCGTGCGGCCGGCAACACGGGCGCGCCGACGGGCGGGCTGCCGCCCTTCGCCTCGGTGCCGCGGATCATGCAGCTCCCAGCGGGGGCGCCGAACGCGTCCGTCTTCTTCCCCGTCACCGATCCCAACGGCGACCCGTTCACCTGCACGCTCGCGACCTTGCTGCAGGCCGGGATTCCCCCGGTGCCCACCATCACCCCGACGACCGTGCCGGGTGGCTGCGAGCTCGCGTGGGATACGACCGGCCTCCTGCCCGGCACCAAATACGCGGTGCAGGTGCAGCTCGACGAGAACAATCCTTCGTTTCCCGGCGTACGGAGCGCGCTCGATTTCCTGCTCGAGATCGCCGACCCGACCTGCGGAGACGACGCCGTCCAACCGAGCGCCAGCGAGGAATGCGACGGCGGCGACGACGCGGCCTGCCCCGGTGCCTGCCGCGCGCCGGGCGGCCCACACGAGTGCGAATGTCCGCGCTGCGGCGACGTGATCATCGACGCGCCGGGCGAGGAGTGCGACGGCACGGCGGGCGGCGTCTTCGGCCCGTGTCCCGGCTTGTGCCTCACGAGCGTCGCCAATGCGTGTCAGTGCGCCGTCTGCGGCGACGACGAAACGACGACCGGCGCGGGCGAGCAATGCGACGGCACGAGCGACCTGGCGTGTCCGGGGCAGTGCCTCGGCGACTGCTCGTGCGCGGTCTGCGGCGACAACGTGACGGAAGGGCCGGAGCAATGCGACGGCACGAGCGACCTGGCCTGTCCCGGCCGCTGTCTCGGCGACTGCACCTGCGCGGTCTGCGGCGACAACGTGACGGAAGGGCCGGAGCAATGCGACGGCACGA
>CAZWAX010000058.1:11586-19020 GCA_964631985.1 uncultured Polyangiaceae bacterium
GCGGCGACAACGTGACGGAAGGGCCGGAGCAATGCGACGGCACGAGCGACCTGGCGTGTCCGGGGCAGTGCCTCGGCGACTGCTCGTGCGCGGTCTGCGGCGACAACGTGACGGAAGGGCCGGAGCAATGCGACGGCACGAGCGACCTGGCCTGTCCCGGCCGCTGTCTCGGCGACTGCACCTGCGCGGTCTGCGGCGACAACGTGACGGAAGGGCCGGAGCAATGTGATGGTACGAGCGACCTCGCGTGTCCGGGCGCCTGCCAGCCCACCTGCACCTGCGGAACCTGCGGCGACAATCTGGTGAACGCGCCGGGCGAGCAATGCGACGGCACAGCCGATGCGGCCTGCCCCGGGCGGTGTCTCGGCGATTGCACGTGCGCCGTCTGCGGGGACGACGTGACCGAAGGTCCGGAGCAGTGCGACGGGACGTCCGATGCGGCGTGTCCCGGGCAGTGCCTCGCGAGCTGCACGTGCGCAATCTGCGGCAACGGGACAGTCGAGGGCGCCGAGCAGTGCGACGGCGCCAACGCGGCGGCGTGCCCGGGTCTCTGCCGCGCCCCCGGCGACCAGAACGAGTGCCGCTGCCCCGTCTGCGGGGACGGTGACGTGAACCAGCCGGGCGAGACGTGCGACGGCGCGGACGACGCCACCTGTCCGGGCGACTGCACGGCGACCTGCTCCTGCGCCGCCTGCGGCGACAACATCGCCGAGGCCCCGGTCGAGACGTGTGACGGCACCTCCGACGCGGCCTGTCCCGGTCAGTGCCGGCCGCCGGGGGGCCCCAATGAATGTCACTGCCCGATCTGTGGCGATGGCGAGATCAATGTCACCGGCGAGGTCTGCGACGGTGCCGATGACGCGGCCTGCCCGGGGCTGTGCCTACCGGCGAACGATCCCAATGCCTGCCGCTGCCCGCTCTGCGGCGACGGCGCCGTGAACCAGCCGAGCGAGGAGTGCGACGGCCCGGCGACCGGCACGTGCACCGAGGGCTTCTGCCAGTCGGACTGCACCTATGCGACCTGTGGCAACTGCAACCTCGACACGGGCGAGCAATGCGATCCGCCGAACGGCGAAGTCTGCGACAACCTGACGGACGACGACGGGGACGGCCGCCTGAACTGCGCCGATCCCGATTGCACGCCCGGGCGCACGTGCATCCACCCGAGCAACCCCACCACGAACGCGCTGATCAGCTCGCTCGCGTGCGCAGCGAGCAGCGACTGCAACTTCCGCTGCTCGCACGACCTGACGACGCCGTGCACGACCAACGCCGCGTGCAGCGCGCTTTCGCCCGGCTCGTTCTGCATCAACGGCGCGCGTTGTCTCTGCCCCGATCTCCCGACCAGCGGCTTCCAGACCTGCGGCGGCACCTGCCAGACGGTTTCCGGCTGCGGTTGCATCCTGAACGACCCGGCGCGCATCCGCTTCGGCAACACTCCGGAGCAACCCGGTCTCTTGAAGATCCACGGCCGCTTCGTCTTCTCGGGCGACATGGACCCGACGGCGGACGGGTTTACGTTCCTGCTCAGCAACGACGCCGGCATCGTCTACCAGGCGTCGCTGCTGCCCGGCGATCTCGTCGGCGGCAAGGGGCGCTACAAGTTCATCGACCCGCTCGCCAAACAGGGTCTCGGGATCCGTGGCGGCCTCGGGCGCGTGACCGTCAAGCTCAAGATCGTGAAGGGCGCGCTCAACTACGTGTTCCACGTGCAGGCGTACGGCGACTTCACCGCGGCGTCGAGCTTCATGACGACGCAGGTGATCGCCGGTAACGACACCGCCTCGCTCGCCGGCACGTGGACCGCAATCGCGAAGGGCTGGAAGCTCACGTCGTTCGAGTAGAGGCCGCCGGCGACGGCAGGCGGCGAATCATGGGGCAAGGCTGCGGGTCGCGGTCGCGATGGTGCTCGGGCGCCTGGCAGCGGCGGCGTGAGCGACCCCGCGGCCATGCGTCGAGCCCTTGGTGGTCGAACTCGCGGGGGGAAAGTGATGGGCCGTGTTGGACTCGAACCAACGACCCGCTGCTTAAAAGGCAGCTGCTCTAACCACCTGAGCTAACGGCCCGCGGAGCCGGGACTCTATGCATTCCCTCGGGACGGGGCAACCGCCACGGCCGATTGTGGTGCGCGCGCGTCGTTGCTAGCTGCTCGCGCATGACTGACACGACCAGTACGCTCCGCGCGCGCCGCGAGGCCGTCGTCCGCGAGCACATGGAGTCCGAGAACCGACACGACTTCGACGCGACCATCGGCACCTTCGCGCGGCCGCGCTACGAGATCGTCCCGACGGGAGACGTCTACGACGGTGAGGAGGCCGTGCGCGGGTACTTCGCGGCGTCGCGCGGGGCGTTTCCGGATCAGCGGAACGAGCTCCGCGCGCTCCACCACACCGACGACGCGGTGATCACCGAGTTCGACCTTCTCGGCACGCATCTCGGACCGCTCCGCGGCATTCCTCCGACCGGCAAGACGTTCCGCTGTCCGATGACGGCCTTCTTCGTGTTCGAAGGCGACCGCATCGTGTGCGAGCGCGTCTACTTCGATTCGGCGACGATCCTCCGGCAGCTGGGACTCATGCCGTAGCGCCCGGCGCTACGACGTCGTCCACTCCTCCGGCAGGCCGCCGGCGATGCCGGCGAGGACCCCGCCGTCGGCGACGATCACCGAGCCGGTGACGTACGACGCCTCGTCGGAGGCGAGGAACAGCGCGACGTTGGCCATCTCCTCGGCGGTCCCGATGCGCTTCACGGGGATCTGCTTTTCGAACGCGGCGCGTCCGCCGGGAAGGGTGTCGACGAACAGGCGGAGCGGCGGCGTATCGATCGATCCGGGACAGAGGGCGTTCACCCGCACCCGGCGCCCGGCGGCTTCGATCGCAGCGGCGCGTGTGAGGTTCAGCACCGCGGCTTTGGCGGCACCGTAGGCCGAGAGCCCGAAGGAGCCGCCGACGCCGGCCGCCGACGCCGTGTTGATGATCGAGCCGCCACCCGTGGCGGCCATGATCGGAATCGCCGCGCGGCACCCGTAGAAGGTCGCGTCGAGCGTGATCGCGAACACGCCGCGCCAGGCCTCGTCCGTCATGTCCTCGACGCGTCCGAAGCTCATGGACGCGGCGTTGTTCACGAGGACGTCGAGGCGACCGTATCGCGCGGCGGTCTCGGTGATCATCGCGGTGACGCGCTCCGACCGGCCGACGTCGGTGACGAACGCGCGCGCGCGTCCTCCCGCGCCGGTGATCGCGGCGACCACCTCGGCGGCCGCGTCGCCGCGGATGTCGTTCACCACGACCTGCGCGCCCTCGGCCGCGAAGCGCACGGCGCAGGCGCGCCCGATGCCCTGCCCGGCTGCCGTCACGATCGCGATCTTGTCCTGCAACCGGCCGGCCATGGAATGTCGCGCCTCTTCAGCGCGGCAGGAACTCGCCGCCGTTCACGTCGAGCGCGGCACCCGTCACCGCACCGGCATAGTCCGACACCAGGAACAGCGCCGCCTTCGCGCACTCGGCATCGTCGGGGATACGGCCGAGCGGGATGCTCTTGGCGATCTCGGCCGCGAGCGCCTCGACCGTCGTGCCCGCCCGCGTGGCGGCGTCGATCAGGTAGTTCTCCACCGGCGGCCCCCACATCCATCCCATGTACGCGGAGTTCACCCGGATCTGGTGCGGACCGAGCTCGAGGGCGAGCTGTGCGGTGGCCGTGGTCAGCGCCGACTTCGAGACCGCATAGCCGCCCTGATACGGCATGGGCTTCCGCGTCACCATGCTGTTGATCATGACGATGGCCCCGCCGCCCTGCCGCTTCATGATCGGGATCACCGCCTGGGTGAGCTGCATGGTGCCGAAGAGGTTCACGTCGAGCGTCGTACGCCAGTCGTCGAGATCGGCGGTTTCCATCGGCTCGAACCGGCCGGGCACGTAGGCGCTGTTCACGAGCGCGTCGACGCGACCGAACGCGTCGACCGTGGCAGCGACGAGCCGGCCGCACTGCGCGGCGCTCCGGACGTCGGTCGGCACCTTGAGCACGGGCGTCGCGAGCCCGCGCGCCCGGATCGCATCTTCGGCCGCATCGAGCTTCGAGGCCGTCCGCGCGGCAACGGCGACGGCGGCAGCGCCCTCGACGGCGGCGAGCGTCGCGAGCTCGATCCCGAGTCCGGGGCCGATCCCGGAGACGATCACGACCTTGCCCTCGAGCAGCATGCGCGGTGCGAGATAGCCGCGGTCGTCATGGGGAGCAAGCGATGGCCACCCGCGGCATGGAGGCGCGGCTGCGTTTCGTGCGGGTCGGTCGCCACGTCACCCGCGACCGTTCGGCCGGGCCGCCTCGGACGGTGCGCGCTCCCTCCCGTGCCGCGCGCCCTGCTCCAGCCCAAATCACCTGCCTTGGCGTGCCCATGGGCGAACATGCGCACCTGCAAAAACTCGCAAGTTCGCCCGTCCTGTCTGTACCCTAACCTACCGATGTCCCATCGATTACACCCGGTATGACGCTTGCTTTTGCCAGGCCTCATCTAGCACCTGATGGGCTTCGCGGGCGGCCGACGCCACTTCGTCGTCCAAAGCGAGCTCAATTCCTGCACCGGAGGCAACATGGCGACAAACACGCAGCTCCGCTTCACCATCGCGATCGCGGTGGCCTTCGTGGCCCTCTCGGTCGTGATGCCCGACGCGGCTGACGCCTTCTTCCGCAGGCGCAACCGCGGCGCGCCGGAGATCGATCCCGGCACCTTGAGCAATGCGATTGCACTTGCGATGGGTGGCCTGGCCGTCCTCGGCGACAAGCTGCGCCGGCGCTGAGCCGGTCAGTCTCTCTGCACGGAGGCGGCGCACGCATTCCCCGGAGGCTTGCGCCGCCTCTCTCCTCCCCGCCTCGCCCACCGCTCCCACCTCCCCCTTCCGATCCGCGCGCCCGGAGGTTTGGCATCTCCCTCTCACTGACATTCGACGCTAGGCTGCGTCCTGCTCGCATGCCTTTCGCTCGCCTGATCGGACTCGGCGCGTTGCTCGCGGCCGAGGTCGTCGTGTTGATGATGCGCTTCAGCACGGAGTCGCTCGAAGCGACGGGTCACCAATGGTGGGCCGATACCCTGTGGCGGTGGAAGGTCATCCTGCCACCCCTGGCGATCGCCATGTCGACCGCGGGCGTGCTCCTCGGGGGCGACCGGCTGCGCGCCGAGGTCCGTCGCGTCTCGAGCGATCTCGCGGCGCCCCATCGCTTCTGGCCGTACCTGGTCGGACACCTGGTCGCGTTCGCGGTCTTCGCCCGTCTCACCGTCTTCATCCTCGAAGGTGCCTTCGCGACGTCGACGATCCAACCGTTCTGGGTCGGCGTCTGGCTCGCTGCGGCCGGCATGGCGGCGCTCTTCTGGGCGGCGAGTCTCTTCCCGCCCCGGGCGCTCGCCACGATCGCGTGGCGCGCCCGCGCGCTCGTCGTGGTGATCGCAATCGTCGGCGCGATGGCGTGGGCGGCGGGCCTCATCACGGAGGGCCTCTGGGATCCCCTCCGGCACGCAACCATGAACCTGGTGGCCGCCATGGTGCACCTGATCGCGCCCGACGCGATCTTTCGTCCCGAGGAGCTCGTCGTCGGCACCGAGCGCTTCTGGGTGCAGATCCTCAGCGAGTGCGCCGGCTACGAAGGCATCGGTCTCATCTGGGTGTTCCTGAGCGCGTATCTCGTGACCAATCGCACCGAGCTGCGCTTCCCGCACGCGCTCTTGCTGATTCCCATCGGCACGGCCGCCGTCTGGATCGCGAACGCGCTCCGCCTGACGATCCTGATCGCGATCGGGACGTGGATCTCCGAGGACATCGCGATGGGGGGCTTCCACTCGTACAGCGGTTCCCTGCTCTTCTCGGGCATCGCGCTCGCCCTCGTCTACGTCACCCGCCGCTCGTCGTTCTTCGTCCTGACGCCGCCCGAGGTCGCCGCCCCGAGCACACCGAGCGCCGAGGAGAGTGGCCAGAACGTCACCGCCGCCTATCTCGTCCCCTTCCTCGCCATCGTCGCGACCCAGATGCTGGCCGGCGCCGTGTCGACCGGGGGCAGCAGCTTCGACGCGCTGTATCCGCTCCGCGTCGTGGCGGCCCTCGCCGCCCTCGTCTACTTCCGCCGCGTCTATGCCGACCTGCGCTGGACGTGCTCGTGGCCGGCCGTCGCAGTCGGCGTCGCGGTCTTCCTGCTCTGGATGGCGCTCGAGCCGAACCCCGATCTCGAGAAGCAGGCGACCTTCGCCGCCGCGCTCCACGCCTTGCCGCCCGGTCTCATGGCCGTCTGGCTCGTCGCGCGCGTGTTCGGCTCGGTGGTGACGGTCCCGATCGCCGAGGAGCTCGCGTTTCGCGGCTATCTCCATCGCCGCCTGATCGACAGCGCCTTCGAACGGGTGCCGCTCCACACCTTCACCTGGCTCGCCTTCGTCGTGTCGTCGGTGGTCTTCGGGGTGATGCACGGGCGCTGGTTCGCCGGCACGCTCGCCGGCATGGGCTACGCGCTGCTGATCTACCGGCGCGGCGAGCTCGGCGACGCCATCAGCGCCCACGCCATCACGAACGCGATGATCGCCGCCTACGTGCTGGCGACCGGCCACTGGCTGCTCTGGTAGCAGCCCCGACCGGTCAGCGGTTCAGAATGAATCGCGTACGATAGCCCTCGAAATCGCGCGCGATTCCGTCGGCCGTCAGCCCGAAGTCTTCCAGCGAGTACTGATGGGGCGGCCGGCCCTCGCGGGGATTGGTCGCCATGAAGGCGCGCATGGCCTGCTCGACGGCCGGCGTGAACGCGAGCCCGGCGACCTCGTAAATGCGCCGCGCCTGCCCGACCGGATCCTGGACCGCGTCGAGGAACCACACGTCGACGAAACGATCGGGATGCCGGTCGCGCACCTCGAGACAGCGCCGTAAGGCGGTCGCCATCTTGGCCGACCATTGCCGCGCGACCTCCTTCGGGTCGACCTTCTCGGCGACCAACACCCAGAGCGCCGTGATCATGCTCGCGAGCGACGGGATCGAGTCGAGCGGGTCCCGATGCGTCTGGACGATCAGCGCGCCGGGAAAGACGTCGAGCAGGACGTCGGCGTAGCCGAGGTGGTGCGGGGTCTTCAGTACCCAGCGCTCCGCCTGTTGGCCGGTGCGCCGCTTCTGCCACTGCAGCAGCTGGAGCAGCGTGCGGAGGTAGCGATAGCCCGGCGTCTGATCGTGCGCGTCGAGCCACCGTCCGTACGACGGCACGTTCGCCGCCGACTCCGGCACGGTGCTCAGGAACGACTGCTCGAGCAGCAGGATCTCCTCGTCGGCCGCCATCGCGTCCAGGGGGTGGATCGCCGCGAGCGCCGGGGAGCCGTCGAGCATCGCCTGCACCTCGGCCTTGGCCTGCGCGATGCGCGGGTCGTCGGCGCCGAGGGTGCCGCCCGGGAACGGCGCGGGATAGCGGCATTCGAAC
>CAZWAX010000059.1:0-18975 GCA_964631985.1 uncultured Polyangiaceae bacterium
CCAGTCGTGGAAGTACATCCAGCGCAGGATCCACTCGATGCAGTAGGTCACGACCAGGATCCAGAACACGTCGTTGGAGTACTTGTAGACCCATCCATACAAGCGCGGCTCGCCGGCGACGTAGAACTGGGTGTTCTCGTCCTCGAAGGGGGCCACCACCTTGGCGTTCACCTCCTCGAAGATCCGCCGGTAGTCGAGCCGGCCCTCGATGAAGTTGGCACGGATGAGCGCGGCCTTGTCGTCGAGGGACACGATCAGGCCGTAGACGTTCTCGGCGTTGTGGACGATGCGCCGGATCTCGTCGACCTCTTCCTCGGTCTGCGGCGCGCGCAACATCACGGGCTCCGCGCGCAGCGTGCCGCCGGCGGCCACCCGCAAGTGGCGCACGGTGCGGTGGCCGATCGACTCGATCTGGTTGTGATTGACGCCGTAGACCGTGTCCATGCCTTCCGTGGCACGGAAGATCTTGGTGAGGTTCTCCTTGGTGAAGATGGTGCCTTCCTTCACCGTCATCATGGCCACGATGTTGTTGGCGCCACCGAACGTGGCGGCATACCGATTGTGGATCTTCACGAACTCGTGCTGCTGCGGCAGCAGGTCGCCGAAGCTCGTCACGAGGCGCAGCTGGAAGCTCCAGTACGCGAAGATCGCCGTCGTGATCATGACCACGATCATCACCGGCAACCGGTGCTCGATCAGCTTATCGCCGAGCCAATAGAGGGTGCGCTTGTCCTCGGGAACGTCGTAGTCGAGTGCCATGTCAGCATGGGACTGTCCGCCCGAGAGGCGTTACCGTTCCAGGTGGAAACGCGGTTGGCGGCATAACCACCGCGTAAACGCCGCCAGCCTCAGGCCGGATCGAGCTGGTCGGCCGAGCGCAGCCGGTAGCCGACCCCGAGCTCGGTGTGGATGTAGCGTGGGCGCGTGGGATCCGCCTCGAGCCGACTGCGCAGTTTCCGCACAAAGATCCGCAGATAGTGCACGTCGTCGGCGTGCGCTTTGCCCCAGACCTCCCGGAGCAGGTGCTGGTGGGTCACCACCTTGCCCGCGTGCAGGACCAGGACCTGCAACAGACGGTATTGCTTCGGCGACAGTCGGATCTCGGCGCCGTCCCGCCGCACGATCCGGCGCTCGAGGTCGACCTCGAGGTTGCCGACGACGAACAGGGGCTGCGGCGTCGCGGCGAGGACACGACGGCGGAGCGTCCCACGGACGCGGGCGATGAACTCCGCCATGCCGAACGGTTTGGTGATGTAGTCGTCGGCCCCGCTCTCGAGCGCTCGCACCTTCTCGGACTCGCGGTGGTGCACCGACAGCACGAAGACCGGCACCTGCGACCACCCCCGGATCGTGCGCAGCACGTCGACCCCGTGGGTGTCCGGGAGACCGAGATCCAGCACGACGAGATCGATCTGCCCCATGGTCATCTGCCGCAATGCCTCCTGCCCGGTTCCCGCCTCGCAGACGTCGTACCCGTGCACGGTGAGGCTCGTCCGCAGAAAGCGCCGGATCTGCGGCTCGTCGTCGACGATCAGGATGGTGTCCCGCGCGTCACTCATCGGTCCACTCCGCCTCGCGCGCCCCGTCGTCGGCCAGCGGAAGGCGGATGCGAAACGCCGCCCCCGTCCCCGGCCCGTCGCTCGTCGCCTCGACGCGACCATCCTGGGCCTCGATGAAGGCGCGACAGATGGCCAAGCCGAGACCGCTCCCCGATGGCCGCGGCTCGCGCGCCTCGGCCCGATAGAACTGCCCGAAGATCTTGGCGCGCTCCTCGGACGCGATGCCCACGCCGTGGTCCCGGACGACCACGACGAGCTCGGCGTCGATCGGCGTTGCCGTGACCCGGATGAGGCTTCCGGGCGGCGAGTACTTGGCCGCGTTCTCCAGGAGGTTCACCAGAGCCTGCTCGGTGAGGAAGAGATCCAACCGGACCATGGGAAGATCGTCGGCGAGGTCGACCTCGACGACGTGCGCCGCCAGCACGCGCTCGACCCGGCGGAGCGCGGCGTTGACGATGTCGGCGAGCTCCACGATCTCGAGGCGCGGCCGGATCTCGCCGGCACGGATGCGCGTGAGATCCAGGACGTTGCCAATGACGTGGTGCAGGCGCTCGCCTTCCTCGCGAATCGTCGCGACGAGCTCGGCTTCCGCCTCGCGGTGTTCGATGCCTTCGAAGCTCTGGAGCGCGGTGGCCGATCCGATGATCGCCGCGAGGGGCGTCTGCAGATCGTGGGACACCGAGTTCAGCAACGCTTCCCGCAGCTCCTCGGTCTTGACGCGCACGCGGGCATCCTCGATCGCCGTGGCGAGCTGTGCGCGCTCGAGAGCGACCGCAGCCTGGTCCGCCATCGCCTCGAGGAGCTCGGGTCCGCGCGCCTCGAGCGCGGGGTCGGCGACGGCGAGCAACGCCACCCGCTTTTCGCCCCGCCGGAGCCAGCGGAGGTGCCATCCGTTCGGATCGGGCACCGTATCGCCCCCGCGGCCTGCCCCCGCGGCTCGCAGCGCGGCCTCCGCCGCCGGGTCGACCCCTGCGCCTCCCGCCGCGATCAACCGTCCGTCCTCCGGGAGCACCAACACGATGGCGCGACCGACCGCGCTCGCGACCGCCTCGGCGATCGCCTGCGGCAGCGCCTCGACATCGGCGATCCCGGCGAGGCGCCGGCTGAAAGCGTAGAGCTCGGCGGTCATGGAGTCGTGGCGCTCGGCGACGATGCGCTGCCGGCGCACCTCGTCGGCGAGCGTGCTCGCGAGCAGGGCCGCCATCGAGAAGATCGCGAGGTCGACCAGGTCCTGACGACTCGCCACCTCGAAACTGTAGATCGGGGGATAGAAGAAGAAGCTCGACAGCCCCACGCTGAGCGCGGCGGCGAACAGACCCGGACCCCGGCCCCAGCGCACCGCGCTCGCAAGCACCGCGCAGAGGCACACCACCGAGACGTGCGGGACCACCGCCGACTGGGACACCCCCCACGCCACGAGCCCAGCGAAAGCCACGAACCCGATGCTCGCCAGGTACGGCCAGGCGCGCCGCTGGGCCGCCCGCGGCTCTGGAGGTTGGCTCACGGCCTCTTCGGCACGACGCGCCCGCCCCGTGCCGCGACCGGCAGGTCCCAGCGCGCGGCGCGCTCGGGGTCGTCCTCGTCCCAGACGCGGCGGTGCAGCTCGGCGACGAGATCGGGATGGCGGAGCAGCGTCCGACGCTCGGCGCTGCCGATGGCCTCCGGGCCGTTCCGCATCGCCGCATCCACGGTGGCGAGGCGGGCGCCTCCGATGGCCGGGTTCAGCGTGCGACCCGGCCGCAGCAGCGCCTGGTGCAGCGCATTCACGTACGGGTCGACGGCGACGGCGAGGAACGCGTCGGGCTCGGCGGGTGGCGGCAGCGCGGCGAGGCGCGCGACGACGGCGCGGATCTCGGGCGGTGGGTCCTTCTCCTCGGGTGTGAGGAACAGGCCGAGGTCGCGGGCACGGGCGCCGGTCGTCACACGACTGGCCATGACCGAGACCGGGATCGCGAGCACGAGCGCGCCGACGATCGGGAGGATCCACCAGAAGTAGTCGGGGTTCAGCCAATAGAGCGCGACGGCCCACGCGCTCGCGAAGACGGTGTCGAAGCCGTGGGCGCGGACGGCGTCGGCCCATGACGTCTCGGCGTCCTCGCGGGTCTGCGAGCGCCACACCACCGTCCGCCCGATCAGGTTGGTGAAGACGAACCGGCTGTGGAACGCCATGCGGATCGGCGCCAGCAGGCTCGAGAGCAGCACGTCGAGCACCACGCTCGCGAGCAGACGCAGCACGCCGCCGAACGCCCGCGCCTGCCCGTGCACCGTGATCAGGAGCACGCTCAGGATCTTCGGGACGAAGAGGATCATGCCGGTCACGGCCAGCAGCGAGAGCGCCCAGTTCGGCCGCCAGACCGGCCACTCCGGGAAGAGGCTCGGGCCGGACGGAAAATAGTCGGGCTCGAAGAACACGTTGGCGATGGCTTCCCAGGTGCTGAGAAGGAGAAAGGTCGCCCACAGCAGGGCCGAGACGTACGAGAGCGCGCCGTTCAGGAAGAGCGTCCGGTGGGCCCCGAACAGCCCTTCGGTGAAGAGCAGACGGAGATGCTGGAGGTTGCCCTGACACCAGCGCCGGTCGCGGCTCATCTCCTCGAGCAGCGTCGACGGCACCTCCTCGTAGGAACCATCGAGATCGTAGGCGAGCCAGGTCGTCCACCCCGCCCGGCCCATGAGCGTCGCCTCGACGAAGTCGTGGCTCAGGATCTCGCCACCGAGCGGCGGCTTGCCCGGCAGGCGCGGGAGCGCGCAGTGCGCGATGAACGGCGCCGTCCGGATGATCGCGTTGTGGCCCCAGTACTGGCCGTCGCCGAGCTGCCAGAAATGTAGGCCGGCCGAGAACATCGGGCCGTACACGCGGCTCGCGAACTGTTGCACGCGCGCGAAGAGCGACCGGCGCTGCACCGCGACCGGCACCGTCTGGATGATGCCGACGTCGGGATGCTTCCGCATCAGCTCGACCATCCGCACGAGCGTCGCGCCCGCCATCACGCTGTCGGCGTCGAGCATCACCATGAACGGATAGCGCGCGCCCCAACGCCGGCAGAAATCGGCGACGTTGCCGCTCTTCCGCCTGAGACGCACGCGCCGACGCCGATAGAAGATGCGGTCGAAGCCGTCGACGTCGCGGGCCCACGAGGCCCACGCTTCCTCTTCGCGGACGATGGTCGCCGGGTCGGCGGTGTCGCTCAGCACGAAGAAATGGAACTGCCCCGCGGCACCGACCCCGGCGAGCGACGCCTCGATCGCCCGCAAGCCCGCGAAGACGCGCTCGACCGGCTCGTTGCAGATCGGCATCACGATCGCCGTCGGCTCGGTGTCGGCGCCGGGGACGGGCGCCGGGCCCGGGAAGGGCGTGGCCGCGCCGGGGGCGCGGGTGATGGCGAAGCGATCGCCCCGCACCAGACACCAGAACCCCATCAGCGCCGCCCAGAACCCGATCGAGATCCAGCCGAAGAGCACGCCGAACACCACGACGATCGCCACCTCGAGCGCGGTGCCGCCGCCACGCGGCAGCACGTTCACCATGAAGCCGCTGGCGACGATGGTCGGCAGCAACACCAGCGTGGCCAGGAGCAGCCGACGACGCAACGCGACCCGGGTCCACGGGAGCGCGCGACGCCGTCTGCGGAACTCGCGGGTACGCTCGGCGGCCGCGCTGCGACCGCGGAGCCGGCCGAGCCACCGCCGCAACAGCCGACGCTCCATCGACTCGGGCGCCATCGACGAGCGACGAAGCGGCGGCATCGAGTCGAACTGACCGTTGCGAACGGGCGCCGTCCGGAGCGGCTGACCGGAGGCCCCGGCGACCACGCCGGCCGCGAGCTTCCAGGCGAGGAACGGGTCGAGACGTCCGTCCCAGGGCCTGGCCGGTGCCGGATGGCGTTGCAGGAGCAGCGTCCGGAGCTGCGAGAGCGTGACGTCGATCGCGTCGCTGCCCTCGTCCCACGGGTCGCCGTGCATGGCGCGCGCCACCGCCTCGCGCGCGAGACCGTCGCGCTCGTCCTCCGGAACATCGAGCGTACCCAGGTAGGCAACCGCCCGCACGTGCGCCAGCTTCCAGTCCTGCAGCAACCGATGTCCCGACCCGTCGAGGCGGAGCCGACCGGCATCGGTCCGCGTGTCCGGCGTCCCGACCCCGGCGGGTTCGGCAATCGGCATCAGGCGCTTGTCCATCGGCTCAACCGCGGGGGATCATGGCACGGCAAGGAGGCGATTGGCACGCGCGACGCCCCCGAGCCAGCGGGCACTCGGCCGCGGCGTCCGCCGCTGGGTCGCCCGGTCGACCGCGATCAGGCCGAACTGCGGGGCGTACCCGAACGCCCATTCGAAATTGTCGAGCAGGCTCCAATAGACGTAGCCGCCGACCGGAATGCCGTCGGCGAGGCACGCGAGCACGCCGCGGAGCGCCCGCTCCACGTACTCGATGCGCTCGCGGTCGTCGTCGATCGCGACCCCGTTCTCGGTGACCATGAGCGGCACGCCCGCGACCGCATGGGCGCGGCGGAGGCAGGCCTCGAGCGCCTCCGGGTAGAACTCCCAGCCCATCTGGGTGACGCGCGCCCCGACGGCCGGTTGCCGGGGGCCGTCGGGACCGATCCGGGTCCGCGTGTAGGTCTGGACGCCGAGGAAATCGTCACCGCGCGCCGCCGCCAGGAAGACGTCCTCCATGTCGTGGCGCTCGCGATCGAGGACGTCCTCGCCGCCGTCGACCGCCTGGTAGTCCTGCATGGCGAGCGTGAGACCGATCGGCGCCTTGCCGACGCCGTTCGCGCGGATCGCCTCGACGCCGAGCCGGTGCGCCGCGATCAGGACCTCGTTGGCACGGAGGCGCAGGTCGGGGTCGCGCGCGCCGGGCGGGAAGAGCCCCCAGCGATGCCCGATGTCGGCGACGATGTTCGGCTCGTTCAAAGTGCAGACGCGCGCGACCACGTCGCCGAGCCGCGCCGCGGCGTGCGCACAGTAGCGGGCGAAGAGCTCTGCGGTGGTCGCGTCGGTCCAGCCGCCACGCGCCGCCACCCAGCGCGGCGTCGTGAAGTGATGGAAGGTGACGATCGGCGCAAGCCCCCGCGCCAGACAGGCGTCGCACATGCGCCGGTAGTGATCGAGCGCCGCCGTCGAGAACTCGCCCTCCTCGGGCTCGATCCGACTCCACTCGAGCGAGAAGCGATACGCGGTGAACCCGAGGTGCGCGAGCAGATCCAGATCCTCGGGATAGCGGTGGTAGTGATCGCAGGCGTCGCCGCTGGGCTCGCGGCACGGCGTGCTCGGCGCGTGCTCCCACGCCCACCAGTCGTTGTTCCAGTTGCCGCCTTCCACTTGATGGGCCGCGGTGGCGGTGCCCCAGACGAAGCCGCGCGGAAAGGTGTCGGGAGGCGTGGGGACGGTCACCGGGGCAGGTATGGGAGGCAGGCGCGCCGGCGTCAAGCGCCGGGGTGCCTGCGGTCGCCTCTCGGCCGACACGGCTATACAGAGCGGCGCGGGCCGCTATACAGGGCGCCTCGCGCCGCTATAGAGGACGGCGGCCCGCATGGACGAGGGATTCGACTTCTCGCGGCTGCGACGCCCAGGCGTCCTCACCCGGCTCATCGTCGCCATGGCGCTGGCGTTGGTCCTCGGCTACCTCGGCTACCTCGCCATCGTGATCGGCGACTTCAGCACGCTCACCGCGGCCGACTGGATCCGGGGCGCGCAACGCGAGCTCGAGCCCGCGGACGTGCGCGGGTCGGTGCTGCGCACCGCCGACCGCCTGTTCGTGCTGACGACGCAGTCGGAGCGCATCATCCCGCTCCGGATCGGCATCCGGAACCGCCTGGGACGACCGCGGCAGATGCTGCACGTCGACCTCTGGGCCTTCGATGCGACGACCGCGACGGTCGCGTGGAAGCGGCGTCTCCGGAGCTACGAGGATCGCGGCGACTTGATGCTCGAGATCCTCGGCGTCGACGGCGGCACGCTCTGGCTCTTCGTGCGCGAGCCGCTCGGCATCGCCGTGAGCGACGGGACGATCCTCGCCGACGGCGCGCGCCTCGACGCCGCGAATCCGCCTCTCGCCGGCAAACGCGTCGACCAGAACGGCTACGTCGCCTTCGGGGCCCAGGGACTGCAGCTCACGCTCACCGATGCCACGCAGTGGGTGGTCCCTGGCGACGACTTCCGCGCCGCGCCGCGCGAGCGCGCGCCCAAGATCCAGCCCGGCGCCTTCGGCCCGGCGCCTTCCCCCGGGTCGACCGAGCGATATCAGCGACGCGGCCTCGCGATCCCGCAGCGCTGGCTCGGCGTGTTGACCGATCGCGAAGCCGCAACGTTGCAGGCCGACCCCGTGATCCCGGGCCGGGACCCGAACGAGCCCCGCGGCGCGATGTACGATTTCCTCGCGAGCCAACACGTTCCCGGACGCCTGACCCCGCAGCCGGAGGCGTATCGTTTGTGGAGCGCGCACGTCGCCAAGATGTCGGCGGCGCCGCGCGATTGGCCGAAGGAGCTGCCCGACACGTGGGGCACGCGCGACCAGTTCAGCACGTACGCGGTGCTGCCCGAGTCGCCGGTCTTCCTTCAGGCGGGGCTCCTCGGCGACGGCGACTCCGAGCAGGCGCTCTGGCTCCGTGACCCGGACAGCGTGCTCGTGCTCCATCACGACAAGGTCGGCCCGAGCGGCCGGCTGCATCTCACCCGCGTCGCCGGCCCCGCGGGCCGTGTCGTCTGGGACGCGCCGCTCGCGCTCGCGCGGCTCGACGCGTCGCTCTGGAGCCCGACGACGCTCCTCGTCGTCGGCACCGAGCCCAACCCCGCGTACGACCCGCACCAGGCCTCGTCGAGCGCGCAGCACCACAAGATCGTCGCGGTCGACGTCGCGAGCGGCCGGGTCGCGACCTACGACCTCACCGCCGAGAGCGTGCGCGAAGACCAGCCGTAGCGGTCGGCGCTCAGCCTCACGGAGCCGAGCAGACGCTTCGGGGCCTTTCTGACAGAATGGGCCGCGCATGCATCCGCGGCCCGCGCGACCACCGCTCAACCCGCTGCGCGTCGCCGTCGTGGCGATGCTGCTCGCCGCGGTGCCGACCACCGGCGCCGGCGCCGATCAGGGCGCCACCCCGCCCACGCCCGTCTGCCCCCTCGAATCCACCCTCCGGGTCGAAAGCGACACCCCGATCTGGGAGGACGACCCCGTGGTGACGCCGCGCAAGAAAGCCTGGGAGGACGCGCTCGGGGGCGAGGTCGCCGCGCGCCCAGCGGTGCGCGCACGCCTGAAGGGCTGGCCGACCGTGGCGGTCGCCGACCGGACCGCGTTGCCGAGCGACGACCGCGCCTTTCTCGAGCGCCTCGCGCGCGACACCTGGCGCGGGCTCGACGCCCTGACCGATCGCGACAACGGCTTGCCCGTCGACAACATCCGCATCGACCCGAACGGCGCCGGAACGCCGACGGGCCTCGTCGGCGACTACACCAACATCACCAACGTCGGCCTCCACCTGATCGCGGTCGTCGCCGCCGCCGAGCTCGGCCTCGTGCCGACCGCCGAGGCCGTGGCCGCCATCGACCGCACGCTCGACACGCTCGGACGGCTGGAAACCCATGAGGGCTTCTTCTTCAACTACTACGACACCACCTCGCTCGAGCGCACCAGCAACTTCATCTCGTTCGTCGACTCGGCCTGGCTGACGGCCGGGCTCATGATCGTCCGCGCCGCGTTTCCACCCCTCGCCGGCCGCACTACGCCGCTCATCGATCGCATGGACTATCGCTTCTTCTACGACGCGGAGCGCGACCTGCTCTCGCACGGCTACTTCGTGCATCGCCGCGCCCGCTCGCGGTACCACTACGGCGTGCTCTACACCGAGGCTCGCCTCGGCGCGCTGCTCGCGGTCGGCAAGGGTGACGTGCCGGAGCAGGTCTGGTTCAACATGGTGCGCACCTATCCGGCCGACTGCCTGGGACAGAACCAGACCCCGCTCGGCGCCCGCCGGAAGACCGTGCGCGGCCACGAGGTGTGGGGCGGCTACTACGAGTCGGAGGGCATCCGCTACGTGCCGTCGTGGGGCGGCAGCATGTTCGAGGCCCTGATGCCGACGCTCGTCCTCGACGAGTCACGGGTCGCCCCGGCGAGCCTCGGCGCCAACGCGCTTGCCCACGCCACGGTGCAGCGGCGTTATGCCCTCGAGACGCTCGGCTATCCCGTGTGGGGAATGTCGCCGAGCTCGACCCCGCCCGGCGACGGCTATCGCGAGTACGGCGTCCGCGTGCTCGGCGCGCGCGGCTACGGCGCCGGGGTCGTGACGCCGCATGCCAGCGCGCTCGCGCTGGCCGTCACACCCACCGAGGCGATCGCCAATCTGCGACGGCTCGCGGAGCGCTACGACCTCTACGGGGACTACGGCTTCTACGACGCCGTCGACCCGACGAGCGGCGCGGTCGCGCGCCGCTATCTCGCGCTCGACCAGGCGATGACGCTGGTGGCGGTCGCCAACCACCTGCGGCCCCACGTGATCACCGATCGCTTCGCCAGCGACCCGATCGCCGCGCGGGCGATCGCGATCCTCGGCGACGAGCGCTTCTTCGAGTAAGAGCCGGCCCCATGGCTCGCGTCGCGCTCGCCCATCTCGGCAAGGTCTACCCGAACGGCACCCGCGCGCTCGACGACGTCACGCTCGAAGCCGCCGACGGCGAGCTGCTGGTGCTGGTCGGGCCCTCGGGCTGCGGCAAGTCGACGGTGCTCCGGCTGATCGCCGGGCTCGAGGACGCGACGAGCGGCGAGATCCGCATCGGCGACCGGCTCGTGAATGACCTGCCGCCGCAAGCACGCAACGTCGCGATGGTATTCCAGGACTACGCGCTCTATCCGCACATGACCGTCCGCCAGAACCTCGAGTTCCCGCTCCGCATGCGCGGCACCAGCCGCGACGAGCGCGAGCGCCGCGTCGCCACCGTCGCCCGCCAGCTCGAGCTCGAGCCGGTGCTCGACCGCCTGCCGAAGCAGCTCTCGGGCGGCCAACGGCAGCGCGTCGCCATGGGACGCGCCCTCGTACGCGAGCCCGCGGTGTCGCTCCTCGACGAGCCGCTCTCGAACCTCGACGCCAAGCTCCGCGTCGGCGTGCGGGCCGAGATCGCCGAGCTCCAGCGGCGCATCCGCACGACGATGCTGTACGTGACTCACGACCAGGTCGAGGCCATGACGCTCGGCCACCGGGTCGCCGTCCTGAGCGCCGGCCGCCTGCAGCAGGTGGCGACCCCGCGCGAGCTCTACGACCGGCCGGCGAGCGCCTTCGTCGCGGGCTTCATCGGCAACCCACCCATGAATCTGCTGCCGGGCCGGCGCGGCGCGGACGGCACCGTGACGGTCGCGGGCGGCACGTTGCGGCTCGCCCCGGACGCGCCGCCGATCCAGGACGGCACCGTCACGGTCGGGATCCGGCCCGAAGCATTGACGCGCGCCGCCGACGGCACGCCCGGCGCGCTTCGGCTCACCGTCGCGCACGTCGAGTGGCTCGGCCACGAGACCCTCGCCCACCTCCGCGCCGGCGACGACGACGCGACCGTGGTCGCGCGCCTCCCCGGCATGCACGCGCTCACCGCGGGCGAGCCGATCACGCTCGCGGCCGATCCCGCGCACATCTACCTCTTCACCGCCGACGGCCACGCCCTCGGCGTCTGATCGCAGCCGCAACTCCAGCTACTCGGAGCCACCTTCGCCGATGGCCGCCCGTCGCGCGGCCGTGGTAGCGTCGTCGCATGTCGGCCCCGCGCCGGAAGGCGACCTACGACGATCTCTGCGCCGTCCCCGAGCACTTCGTGGCCGAGATCGTCGGGGGCGAGCTCGTCACGAGCCCCCGGCCGCGCCCGCGCCACTCGCATACGACCTCCGCGATCGGAGCGCAGCTCTTCGACCCGTTCAATCGTCCGCCGGGTGATCCCACGGGCCTCGGTGGTTGGTGGATCCTCATCGAGCCCGAGCTCCACCTCGGCGAGGACGTGCTCGTACCGGACATCGGGGGGTGGCGCCGGTCCCGGATGGCGATGCTGCCCGAGCCCGTCGGCATCAGGCTCGCGCCCGACTGGGTGTGCGAGGTCCTGTCGCCCTCGACGAGCCGGCTCGATCGCCAACGCAAGATGCCGATCTATGCCCGCGAGCGGATCGCGCATTGCTGGCTCGTCGACCCGCTCACTCGCACGCTCGAGGTCCATCGCCTCGACGACGGTCGATGGATGCTGGCGAGCACCCACCGGGATGACGAGCGGCTGCGGATTGCGCCCTTCGAGCTCGTCGAGCTCGACCTCGCGCGCTGGTGGGACCGCCCGTCAGCCGGGGGGTGACGGCGCCGGCCCGTACTCGAGCCGGACGTCGGCCGGGAAGATACGGACGGTGACGCCGTCCGGCGCGAAGTCCGTGACCGGCACCCCGTTCACGGTGACGGCCGTCAGCGGTCGCGGCAGCGGCGGCATCACGACGATGCCGCCGGGCGGCACGTTCAGATCGCCGCCGATCTTCGCGTAGAGGGCGTGCTCCCCCGTGCGGACCAGCGTGTAGTTGAGGACGCCGTAGTACGTCGGGAGACGCTTCACGCCGACGCCGGGCTCGGTCGCGAGCCAGTCGCTCGGCACGCCGGCCGCGAGCACGAGTGCCTGATCGTCGGCCCGCTCGTAGGCGAGCATGGTGCGGACCGCGCGCACGTAGCTCGACCCCACCCAGGTGTGCGGCATGTCGCCGATGAAGCGCGGGGCGCCCGGGTCGCGCCAGACGATCTCGGCCCACTCGTTCCAGGCGGCCGGACGCCGGTCACGCCAGAGCGCGTGCAGGATCTCGTGGGCGCGGTCGCGCTGGCCGAGCCGCACCATCGCCTCGACGTTGCGGAGCTCGTAGGGGCTGTAGGCCGAGCTGGTCCCGCCGCCCCGCACGCGCTCCTCGACCGTCTCCCAGTAGCGCGCGAAGGTGCGTTCGAGCGCCGCGCGCGGCAGGTGCGGCACGAGATCGGCGATCGTGACCGCGATCGCGGTCGAGGTGGGGTCGAAGTCGGCGAGCTCCGCCGACGCCGGCAGGTAGTCGATGGTCCGCGTTTCCATGACGCGCTGGATGGAGGCGACGAGATCGGTGCGAAACGCGTCGCGGAGCTCGGCGGTGCTCACGGCCCGCGCGTCGTCGCCGACGACGCGGGCGAGCTCGGCGGCGTCCGCGAGCCCGCGGAGCGCAAAGAAATCGTCCCAGTACGAGTGCACGGGGTGCGAGCTGTACCCCTCGTGGCTGATCGACTCCGGGAGGAGCCCGTAGAAGATGCGCCGGCCGGGCTCGCGATAGGCCTCGGTCATGCGCGTGGCCCGGGCCGCGGCGATCCAGTCGACCGCGCGCGTAATGACCGGCCACATCGTGTGCACGAACCCGACGTCGTGCGTGAAGCGGTAGTACTCGGCGATCGCGTAGATGAGCTCGCCGTTGCTGTCGTGCTCCGGCACGGGGTCGGCACCGCGGCGGTCGACGCAGCACGGCACCCGCCCGTCGGGCAGCTGGTAGGGCGCGTACCACGCGAGGAAGCGCCGCACCTCCTCCACGTGGCCCATCTGCAACAGCGAATCGGACGTGAGCGCGCCGTCGCGGATCCACGAGCGCGCGTACGTCCGCGAGCCGGGCTGAATCGCCGGGCCGTCGCGGTTGATCAGGATGTAGGCGAGCGTGGTGCGGAGCGTGTCGACGAGGCCAGCCGCTGCCGGCGGCAACGTCAGCTCGACGCGGCCCAGACGCTCGGTCCAGTCGCGCACGACGCGGGCGCGCTCGGCGTCGACCTCGGCCGGCGTCAGGGCGGGCGCCCGCGCGATCGTCGGTTGGGGATCGTGGAACGGCACCGCTACGTCGACGAGGCCGTGCGCCCCGGGCTCGACGCTCAAGCGGTACGCGAGCGCGCCCGAGGCCCAGCCGAGTGGGTCGGTGATGCTGGTCTCCGTCGGCACGCGGCCCTTCAAGAGGAACGGACCGACGAGGCCCTGCTCGAAGCTCGCCGCACCGAAGCGATCGGGCGGCGTCAGCGACACCACGGCGCGGTCGCCGTTCACCGACACGGTGCGGCCGTCGAGCGCGAGCGTGCGGATCGGCGTCACACCGCCCACCATGTTCAGCGACTGCCACGGCGGCAGCACCTGGAACGGCCGGAGCGCCAGGAAGAGGTCGACGTCGCGCGCGCGGTCGCCGCGATTCTCGAGGTCGTAGCGGGCGTACAGCACCGAGGCACCCGCCGCTCCGGCGGCGAACGCCTCGATGCGGAGGCGCAGATCGCCCTGCTCCCAGGTCACCGACGGGATCGGCAACGCGCCCTCGGCGAGCGCCTGCACCGGCTGGGCGTCGCTCCAGGTGACCAGCGCCCCGTCGACGTACAGGAACGGCTCGATCGTGAACGCACCTTTGTCCACCTCGAGGATGCCTTCCTCGCTGATCAGTGCCTCCTTGTCGTCGTCGGGCGCACCGACGACCGTCCAGTACGACTGCCGGCCGGTGAAGTACTTCGGATAGGTGCCGCGAAACCCGCTCGACGCGATCGCCTCGAAGAACTGATTGGGTGAGGCCGAGAACGCGATCGGCTGCACCGCGAGGCTGCGGATCTCGTACCCCTTGCCCTGACTGCTCTGCAGGAGCTCGAGGCGGACGTAGCGCGACTCGCCGTCGGGCAAGTAGACGTAGCTCCGCCCGCCGCCGCTCGTCGTGCTGGTGTACGCGAGGGTCCAGTTCTCGCCGTCCACCGACACCTGGACGCGATAGCTGATCGCGTAGTGCTCGGGATCCCAGTCGACGATCAGGCCGCCGTACTCGCGGAGCTTCGCGAAGTCGAGCTGCAGCCATTGCTCGGGGGCGAGCTCGCCGCTCCGCCAGCTGGTCTGCGGATCCTGGTCGAGCACCAGGCGCGGCTCGTGGCCGGGGGCGAACGTCGACGCCGTGACGACCGGCGGCAGGTCGGCCCGGCTCGGCGCCTCGCGCTCCTCGAGCTTCAAGTCGTCGATCCAGACCGAGCCCTTCCCGCCCTCGCCGGTCGTGATCGCGATCTCGAGATAGGCCACTTTCCTCGGCGCCGCCGTCGGCTTCTGCCCCCAGGCGAACTCGAGACGCGACTTCTTGATGACGACGCGCTGCCAGTCCTTCGGAAAGACGTAGTCGCGCTGCACCCGCCACCACACGTTGTCGTTCGTGGGCTCGATCAGCTTGAGCTCCAGCACGTTCGACGGCGCCTCGCCGCGGAGGTCGAAGGTGATGGCGAAGTTCGACGGCAGCGTCAGGGCAAACGCCTTGCGGGCGATCACGAACCCGCCGCCGCCGTGGAAGTCGAAGTCGAGGCGCATCGCGTTGCCGATGCGGCCGGCGTCCTGCGCGATCTCGAGGCTCGCGCCCGGAGAGGCCTGCGCGGTCCAGCCGCGCACGTCCTCGAAGTCGTCGAGCGGCTGCGCGGCGCGCCCGAGCGTCGGCGTCGTCCACACGAGGAGACACGCGCCCACGATTCCCAGGACCCTGCCCCGCATCCGCCCCCTCATTGCTTCACGCTCCCGGCGGCGATGCCCTCGATGTACGAGCGCTGCAGCACCAGGAAGACCGCAATCACGGGTAGCACGGTGAGCACGGCGCCCGCCATCATCAATTCCGTGTCCTGCACGTGCTCGCCGAGGAGGTTGGCGAGCGCGACCGGCAGGGTCTGCAGGCGCGTGTCGCTGAGCACGATCAACGGCCAGAGGAAATCGTTCCAGGTGCCCATGAAGGTGAAGAGCGCCAGCGTCACGAGCACCGGCCGGCAGAGCGGCACGACGATCGACCAGAAGATGCGGAGCTCGCTCGCCCCGTCGATGCGGGCGGCGGCGAGCACGCTCTCCGGGATGCCGAGCGCGTACTGGCGCACGAGGAAGATCCCGAAGATGCTGGCGAGCCCCGGGATCAGCACGCCGAGGTAGGTGTTCACCAGGCCGAGCTCCCGGAGCATCAAGAAGAGCGGCAGCATGCCGAGCTGCCCCGGGATCACGAGCGCCAGGAGCAGCAGCGCGAAGAGGCGATCGCGGCCGGCGAACGTGAACCGCGCGAAGCCGTAGCCGGCGAGCGCGTTCAGCGTCACCGAGACGACCGTGGTGACCGACGCGATCGCGAGGCTGTTCGCGAACGCCCGCGAGAGGTCGAGGCGGGTGAACAGCTCGCGGTAGTGGACGAGCGTCGGCGCGCTCGGCAGCCACCGCGGCGGGACGGCGCTCGCCTCCCCTGTCGGCATGAGCGACGCCGACACCATCCAGAGCAGCGGCAGCAGCGTGAGCGCGGACGCGGCCACCAGGGTCGCGTGCACGAGCAGGATCGCGAGCGGGCGCTTCACGCGCTCGGCTCCGTCGCGCGCGTCCGGACCGCGCGCGCCAGCAGGCTCGGCACCAGCATCGCCGCGAACAACACGAACGCGATCGCCGCCGCGTAGCCCATGTTCCACCAGCGAAAGCCTTCGAGGTACATCAGCAGCACGACCGAGAGCGTCGCGTGCGCCGGTCCGCCCTGGGTCATGACGTAGGGCTCGGCGAAGAGCTGCAGATCGCCGATCAGCGTCATGACGGTGACGAATGCGAGCGTCGGCATCAGCATCGGGATGGTGACGTGGCGGAAGCGTGCGACCGCCCGCGCGCCATCCACGCGGGCGGCCTCGTAGAGCCGCTCGGGAATGCTCTGCAACCCGGCGACCAGGATGACCATGTTGAAGCCGAAGGTCTTCCAGATCGTCATCAGGATGATCGCGGGCATCGCCCAGCGCGGCTCGCCGAGCCAATCGACCGGGCCGATGCCGAGCGGAGCGAGGAACGCATTCAGAAGGCCGATGCGCGGGTGGAAGGCGTAGCGCCACACCACCGCGACCGCGACCAGTGTCGTCACGACGGGGAGGAAGAGCGCAGCGCGAAACACCGGCTTCCAGCGCGTCAGCGGCGCGTTCAGGAGCAACGCGGCGCCGAACGACACCGCGATCGAGAGCGGCGCCGCGCCGACGACGAAGTAGAGCGTGTTCCGCACCGCCACCCAGAACACGTCATCGCTCAGGAGATGACCGTAGTTCCTGGCTCCGACGATGCGGAGATTGGCGAGACTCGCCACGGAATAAATGTCGAAGTCGGTGACGCTCAACAGCACCGACGCCGCGACCGGCACGAAGAAGAAGGCGCCGATCAGCGCGAGCGCGGGGGCCACGAAGAGCCACCCCGGGCTCGGACGCCACGTCAGCGTGGGGGTGCCGCTCACGAGCGCCCCGCCGGTGCCGGCACGGGCGCCGCAGCCCGGGTCGGCCGATCGAGCATCCAGCGGCGCTTCTCGAGGATGGCGTCGACGTCGTGGTCGAGCGCGGCGAGCGCCGCGTCCAGCGCGACGTCGCCCCGAACCAGCCCCTCCGCATGCTCGGTGATCTTGGCGGCAATCCGCTCCCACTCCGGAATCTTCGGCGTCGCACGGACGTGGGCCAGCTGGTGCCAGAACGCCGCCGTGCGCGGGGCATCGACCAGCCCGCCCGCCCGCCACGCGCTCGGCCGCGCCGGGAGGTCGCCGGTGAGACGCCAGAAGGCGAGCTGCTGCTCGGGCTCGGCGAGGAACGCGATCCAGCGCGCGGCGAGCGCGCGGCGGGGGCTGGTCCCGACGATCGCGAGGCTCGCGCCGCCGGCCAGCGAGACACCCGGCCCGGCACCGTCGAAGCTCGGCAACGGCGCCGTCGCCCACGCGTCGGCGATCTGCGGGACCCGCCGGCTCATCTCGCCGAGGTTCCACGGTCCGCTGATGAGGACCGCGAAGTAACCGTCGGCGAAGTCTTGATAGAGGTTCGCCGACTGCGCCGCGCCGCCCCGCGGCGCGAGCCGGCGCTGGAAGAGGCTCTGGTAGAACGCGAACGCCGCCCGGAACGCGGGATGGCGGAAGTCGCCGTAGCGGTCGCCGTCGCGGAGCAGGGTCGCGCCCTGCTGCAGCCCCAACACGACGGGCGGCTCCCATTCGGTGAGCGGCAGCAAGACCGCGTAGCGCTCGTCGTCGCCGGCACGCGCCAGGCGCTCCATCGCCGCGACCCACCCCTCCCATGTCGTCGGGGGCGCGTCGTAGCCGGCCGTCCGCAGCAGATCGCTGCGATAGAAAAGGACGCGAGTGTCGACGTACCAGGGCACGCCGTAGCGCACCCCGTCGACGGTCATGGCGTCGGCGATCCCGGCGAACTCGTCGTCGGACGCACCGCTGGCGTCGTCGGGCGCCGGCTCGATGGGCGCCAACGCGCCCAGCGCCGCCAGCTCCGGCAGCCACGTGTTCCCCACCTGCACCACGTCGGGCATCGCTCCGCCGACGTACGCCGTCAGCAGCTTCTCGTGCGCCGCGCTCCAGGGGATCTGCTGCACCCGCACGCGCACGCCCGGGTTCCGGCGCTCGAACTCCGGCACCAATTGCTGCACGACCTCGCCCTCGCGCCCCATCGCCCAGAACTCGAGGACGTTCAGGTCGGCGCCCGGCCGGCAGCCGACCACGAGCGCGGGCAGGGCCACCAGGCTCCACAACGCGACCCGGCACGCCACGGCGGCACTCATGCGAGGTCGGCCGCGTCCATGCTCGGAAAGCTTAGCCCCGATCAGACCCCATTGCATCGCCGAGAATGCCGTGGCCCCGGCTTGACCACGATGGCGCGCTGTACCAATAGGAGCGCCCAACGTGACCGAAGGACGTCCGATGACCGCCTCGCTGGCGACCGCCATCGCAGTTGCGCTGCTCATGGCACGGGTCGCCGTCGCGACCGCCGCACCCGCCCCGACCGCCACTGCCGCGGCCAAGACCACCGGCGCCGCCGCGTCGCCGGCGCCCGGCTTCGGGTTCGATCAGGTCGCCGAGAAAGCCAAGAAGCTCGCCGCCGAGCCGTTCAAGCCTTCGTCCCAGGTCCCCGAGTGGCTCACCAAGATCAACTACGACCAGTGGCGCGACATCCGCTTCCGGACCGACCAGACGCTGTGGCGCGAGCCCGTCGGATCGTTCCAGATGCAGCTCTTCCATCCCGGCCTCTTCTACGATCGCACCGTCGCCGTGAACGTGATCCAGGGAAAGAAAGCGACGCCGCTCGTCTTCTCGCCGAGTCAGTTCGACTACGGCCGGAACGAGTTCGCGAGCAAGGTGCCGCAGAGCCTCGGCTACGCCGGCTTCCGCCTGCACGCGCCCTTCAAGACCCCCAAGTACTTCGACGAGGTCATCGTCTTCCTCGGTGCCACGTATTTTCGCGCCGTCGGCCGCGATCAGGTCTTCGGCCTCTCCGCACGCGGCATCGCGATCGACACCGCGCTCTCGTCGGGCGAGGAGTTTCCCTACTTCCGGGAGTTCTGGCTCACCGCCCCGAACGGCAAGGACAAAACGGCGGTCGTGTACGCCTTGCTCGACAGCCCGAGCCTGACCGGTGCCTATCGCTTCGCGATCACGCCCGGCGAG
>CAZWAX010000060.1:0-18673 GCA_964631985.1 uncultured Polyangiaceae bacterium
CGAACCTACATCGGCGCGAGGCCGGGACGGCTCGTCCGGGCGCTCCGCGACGCCGGCACCATGAATCCGGTGATCCTCCTCGACGAGGTCGACAAGATCGGCGCCGACTGGCGCGGCGATCCCGCGGCGGCGCTGCTCGAGGTGCTGGACCCGGCGCAGAATCACTCGTTTCGAGACCACTACCTCGACGTCGAGCTCGATCTGTCGCACGTCCTCTTCCTCGCGACCGCCAACGTCGCGGACACCATCCCAGGGCCGCTGCTCGACCGCATGGAGGTGATCCGTTTCGACGGCTACACGACCGAAGAGAAGGTGGCGATCGCCCGCGACTACCTGTGGCCGCGGCAGGTCGAGCGGAACGGGCTCCGTCCCGAGGAGGTCGCCGTCGACGATCCGCTGATCCGCCTGGTCATCAACGACTACAGCCGTGAGGCCGGCGTGCGCCAGCTCGAGCGCGAGCTCGGCACGCTGCTCCGCAAGGTCGCCACCGAAGTCGCCTCGGCCACCGTCACGGCCCCGGTGACGATCGACGAGGCGCGCGTGCGCGCGGCCCTCGGGCGCGCCAAGTTCCATCAGGAAGCGGCGAGCCGCACGGCGGTCCCCGGCGTGGCGACGGGCTTGGCCGTCACCGGCGCCGGCGGCGACGTCCTCTTCGTCGAGGCGGCGTCGATGCAGGGGTCCGACGGTCTGACCCTGACCGGCCAGCTCGGCGACGTCATGAAGGAGTCGGCACGCATCGCGCTCACCTGGGTGCGGAGCCACGCCCAGGAGCTCGGCATCGATCCGCACGCGTTCCGACGCCGGGAGTTCCACGTCCACGTCCCGGCGGGCGCGATGCCGAAGGATGGTCCGAGTGCGGGTATCACCCTCGTCACGGCGATCGCCTCGCTCATGACGGGGCGACCCGTGAAGCACACCGTCGGCATGACCGGGGAGGTCACGCTACAGGGACGGGTGTTGCCGATCGGCGGCCTCAAGCAGAAGGTGCTGGCCGCGCACGCGGCGGGCCTCACCGACGTGATCCTGCCGGAGCGCAACCGCGGCGACCTCGACGAGGTGCCGGACGACGTGCGGGCGCAGATGCGCTTCCACCCGGTGACGTCGGTCGACGAGGTGCTGAAGCTGGCGCTCGAGGCGCCGCTCGCAAAGGCCGAGGCCGCATAGGCTGGACGTCGGTCCCGCAGTGGCGGGTCGCGCTTCGCTGGTGGGACACACGTCCCCAGCGCTCACGGCCCGCCACCGTCTCTCCGTCCTGCGCACACGCGAGACGCTACTCGCCTCCAAGCGACCCACTACCCCCGCGGGGCGACCCGCCCGCTAGTAGAGCCGCCCGACGAAGTGCGTGAGCCCGTCGAGCAGGAACAGCAGCAGCATGCCCGCCGCGAGCGCCTCGACCGCGACACGGCGGAGCGGCCAGTCATCGTCGGGGTTCTCGTCGAGCCGGTAGATCATCGGGAAGCTGATCACGAAGTAGCTCGCGTAGAAGAGCGAGCCCCAGCGCAGCATGCGCGGGAGGTCGCGGTAGGTGAACTGCTCGGCGATGGCGCCACCCGTCATGGCAAAGGTCTCGGCCCAGGCAAAGCCGTACGCCGCGGCAAGCACCGCGAACGGCCAGAGCGCCATGACGAACGCCCGCGACGTCCGCAGCCGCCGGAGCACGATGACACCGAGCGTGTGGTAGGTCACGAAGTAGAAGTGCGCCGAGGGATACATGATGAAGGGCACCGTCTGCGTTCCCGAGCCGAGCAACGCCGCATCCAGTCGCCACGCGAGCTGCGGGTAGTCGTAGACCATCCCCAGCACGTCGAAGAAGTACTCGCTCCCGAAGTAGCTGCCGATGCCCGCGTAGATCCCGATCCAGACGTTGAACTTGCACCAGTAGGTGCGCCACCACGGGCGCCCGAGGCTCGTCTCGTCGCGGACCAGGATCGGCACCACCACGAGCGGTGCCAGGATCGCCAGCATCGCGAGATTCAACCCGAGGTCATCCCAGCGCTTCCCGGCCCCCGTCGTCATCAGGAGACCCATCGCCGCGATCCAGAACGGCGTGTAGGCGAGGAAGAACTTCTCGCCCCAGGCCTTGCTGGGATTCCGCGAGAGCCATCGCGGCTCGTCGCCACCGGCCACGGCGGCGGCGCGCATCGGCAGCGCCGTGTCCCCTGGGGCCACGTGCATGACGTCAGCCGCCGTGCTTCACGTGGCCGGGAGGAATCTCACCCGCCATGACGCGCTCGATCCTCTTCTGCATCGGTGCGCTCAGCTTTCCCGCCTGGATCAGCTCCATGAAGCAGGCCATCGCGTTCCCGAAGTCGAAGAAGTCACGCTGCCACGACCAGCGATAGTCGCCGCCATAGCGGAACCACGAGCCGCCCATGCCTTTGATCTCGTAGTGCCTGCCGTCCTCGCGCGTCGCTGGCGCCACCTGGCGCCAAAAGGCGACGACCTCGCCGCGCTGCTCGTCGATCAGGACCGCGTCGTAGGGATATTCCCAGCCGTCCAGCCCCTCCATCTCGGTGCCCATCACCCAGTCGCGGATCTGGGTGCGCCCACGGGCGATGAACTCCTCGTTGGGCCCGAGGTTCCAGGTGTATTCGGCATCCTCGGTGTAGTAGTCCGCGAGCCCGCGCCAGTCGCCGGCGGTCTCGGCGTCCTCGTTGGCCTTGAGCCAACGACGCATCATTTCTTCCATCTCGGCACGGGGAAATGCGGGCATCGACGACTCCTTCGTGGTCAGACGTCCTCGATCGTGAGGGCGTGGGTGGGGCAATGCTTCACGGCGGCGGCGACCTTCGCGCGGAGCGCGGTCGGCACGGCCGCCTGAAGGACGTCGACCGCCGTCTGTTGCGCGTTCAGGCGGAACAGCTCGGGGGCCTCGGACACGCAGACGGCATGCCCTTGGCAGAGGCCGAGGTCGACCCGCACCCGCGTCGAGCCCGCGGCCGCGCGCGCGCCGTTCCCTGCCGGCCGGGCTTCCGTCGCGCGCCCGATGTCGGCGCGACGCCGGTAGCGCACCCGGCAGGGCTGTCGGACCTGCACCACCATCTTCGTGTAGTCGGGGCCGTACGAATCCGGCGGATCGACGAGCTCGAACGCAAAGCCGCGGAGCAGGCTCATCGTGATCGCCTTCAGTTGCATGATCGCGAACGCGGCACCCGAGCAGCGATGGTGCCCCCCACCGAAGGGGATCCATGCGAACGGCCTCTCGTCCTCCTCGCGCCCCGGGCCATAGCGGCTCGGATCGAAGCGCTCCGGATCGCGGAAGAGCTCGGGGATGCGGTGGGAGACGGCCGGAGAGATCGCGACCAGCTTCCCCGCCGGGATCGTCACGCCCTCGACGACGAGATCGCGCAGCACGCCGCGCATCAGAATCACGAGCGGCGGGTGCAGCCGCAAGACCTCCTTCAGCACCGACTCGAGGACGGGGACCTCGCGAAACGCCTGGTACGTGAGCGCGCCATCCCGGGCGTAGAGCGCGTCGAGCTCCTCCACGACCCGTGCCATCCACTCCGGGTTCCGCGCCAACTCGATGATCGTCCACGCTTCCGTACCGGAGCTCGTGTGGTGTCCGGCGAACATCGACGCGGTCAAGATGCCGGTGATCTCGTTCGGCGTGAGCGCGGTGCCGTCGGAGTAGCGCGACTCCATCAGCACCTGGAGCGCGTCCTGCGCGTCCGCGCCGGAGGCACGCCGCTGATCGATGATCGCCGTGATCATCTCCAGCAGGCGCGCGCGGGCGCGGTCCCGACGGCGAAACACCGGCAGCGGCAGATACGGGTTCACGTAGGCGATCGCGTTCACGCCCTTTTCGAGGTCGCCGTACACCCGCGCGAACTCGTCGTTCATGCTGCGGCGGAATTCCGATCCGAGCAGGCAGTGACTCGACGTGTACGTGGTGAGCTCGGCCGTGAAGTCGAGCAGGTCGATCTCGCCCTGCTCCGCCCATCGCGCCACCATGCCGTCGACCTCGGCGGTGAAGATGTCGGCGTAGGTCCGCATGTTCCGGTCGCGCAGCGCCGGCATGAGGATCCGCAGTTGCTCGTTCAGACGCTCGGGCGGCGCGTCGAACACGACACCCTCGCCGAACACCGGAGTCATCATGCGATACGCGATCTTCTGGCTGAGCTGCTCGTCCGGGGCGCGACAGAAGGCCTCCTGCGCGGCGGGCCCGCTCAGCAGCACCACCCGCTTGTTCAGCATGCGGAACTCGCCGACCGGCCCGCACGCGGCCCGCACCTGCTGCATCATCGCGACCGGATCGCGGGCGAACTTCGCCATGTGCCCGAGCAACGGCAATGCCCCGGCGAAGCGTGGGAGCGACCCGGACTCGGAACGGCGGCTTGCAAGCTCAGGCATGGCGCCTCCTCGGCGTGCGGCCCTCAGCGGGGCGGGAGACCGATCACCTTGGTCTCGAGGTACTCCTCGAATCCGGCGATGCCGTTCTCGCGCCCGACGCCGCTCTGGCGGTAGCCGCCGAACGGGGTGTCGACCGCGAACCACATCGCCCCGTTGATCCCGAGCGTCCCGGTGCGGATCCGGCGTGCCACCGCGAGCGCGCGCTCCTCGCTGGCGCTCGTGACCGCGCCCGAAAGGCCGTAGATCGAGTCGTTGGCGATCCGCACCGCGTCGTCGTCGTCCTCGAACGGGATGACGGCGAGGACGGGTCCGAACACCTCCTCTTGCGCGAGCGTCGACTTCGGATCGACGTCGACGAAGAGTGTCGGCTCGACGAAATACCCCTTCGGCAGATCCTTCGGGACGCCGCCGCCCGCCGCGAGCTTCGCGCCCTCCTGCTTCGCCTTGGCGATGTAACCGAGCACCCGCTCGCGCTGCCGCTCGCTGATGAGCGGGCCCATCAAGTGCGCCGGGTTCATCGGATCGCCGTACTTGAAGCGCTCGAACGCCTGCGTGGCGATCTCGACCCCCTCGGCGTACCGCGAGCGTGGCAGCAAGAGCCGCGTGGTGATGGCGCAACCCTGCCCGGCGTGCGCACAGACGCCGCCGATCTGCGCGAGGGCGCTCGGCATGTCGACGTCGTCGAGCATGATCGTCGCCGACTTGCCGCCGAGCTCGAGGAACACTTTCTTCACCGTCGCCGCCGCGCTCGCCATGACGCGCCGGCCGGTCGCAGTCGAGCCGGTGAAGGTCACGAGATCGACGCGCGGATCGGTCGCGAGCATCTCGCCGAGCAGGTGATCCGTACCGGCGACCACGTTCACGACTCCCGCGGGAATGTCGGTGTGCTCCGCGATCAGCCGGCCGAGCATGGTCGCCGACCACGGCGTGTCGGGCGCCGGCTTCAAGACCAGCGTGCAGCCGGCCGCAAGCGCCGGGCCGAGCTTGCAGAGGTTCAGGTAGAGCGGGAAGTTCCACGGCGTGATCGCCCCCACCACTCCCGCGGCCTCGCGCCGGACGATGCGGCGGCTCACCATGCCCATGAACGACATGTCGCTCATCGGCTCCTCGAACGCGTAGCTCCCGGCGAGGTCGGCGAAAAACGGCATCCAGTCGATCGTCTGGTCGCACTGGACGGTATAGGCGAGCATGATCGGCGAGCCGGCTTCGGCGATCACGATCTCGCGGAGCTCGTCCTTCGCGTTGGTGAGCGCCTGGTGCAGCTGCGTCAGGCAGCGTTGGCGGAAGGCGTGATCGGTCGACCACTCGGTCGTGTCGAAGGCGCGGCGGGCGGCGGCGATGGCCCGATCCATGTCGTCGCGGGTGGCGTCGGCGGTGACGCCGAGGATTTCCTCGGTTGCCGGATTCACGTTCGGAAACGTCCGGCCGTTGGACGCGTCGACCAGACGGCCGTCGATGAAATTGCGGGTTTCTGGATTCATGACTGGGTCTCCTCGGCGCCGTGACTCAGGGCCGCATGATCTGGCCGCCGTCCACGTTCAGGACCTGCCCCGTGATCCACGCGGCATCCTGCGACAGCAAGAAGAGGCACGCGCCGACCAGGTCGTCGGGGGTGCCGACGCGCGCGAGCGGCATCTGGGCCAGCATCGCCTTCAGATACTGCGCGGGCACGATGCTGCGCGTCGCCTCGGTATCGGTCGGACCCGGCGCGATCGCGTTCACCCGGACCCCCCACGGACCGAGCTCACGGGCCAATGACTGCGTGATGCCGTTCAGCGCGAGCTTGGCGATGCCGTAGAATCCGATCGCCATCCACGCCGCCGTCGAGCTCTGGTTGACGATCGCCGCCCCCGGGCGCTTCCCCATGGCCTCGTAGCAGGCGCGGACGCAGAGCAGCGCGCCGTGCATGTTCACGTCCATGAAGCGCTTGTAGTAGTCCCAGTCGACCGCGATCAGCGGGGCCACCTGCATGCCTTGGTAGATGGCGGCATTGTTGACGAGGTAGTCGATGCCGCCGAAGGCCGCGATCGTGGCGTCGGCCATCGCCTTGGTGGACTCGGGCGATGCGACGTCGACCCGGACGAAACGCGCCGCGCCCCCGGCGGCACCGATCTCCGCGGCGACCCGCGCACCCTGCGCCTCGTTGACGTCGGCGACGACGACGCTCGCCCCCTCACGCGCGAGGGCCTTGGCGTACGCCTCGCCGATGCCCTGCCCCGCACCGGTCACGATCGCGACCTTGTCTCGAAATCGCATGCCTTCTCCTTCGTCAGCCGCCGACCGAGCGTTCCGGATTCACTTGGATGACGTCCATGTGGAGACCGGGCGGCGCCGTGACCGCGGCCACCACCGCGAGCGCCACCTGCTCTCCCTCCATCATGTCGAGGTGACGCATGAAGCCCCAGGTCTTCCACGAGTCGATGACGCGCCCGAGGATCTCCGGCTCCCAGCCGAAGCCGAACTCGCTCCGGGTCGCGCCGGGACGCACGATCGTCGCCCGCACGCCGGTCCCTTCGAGGTCGCGGCGCAGCACCTGGACCATCCCCTCGAGACCGGCCTTCGCCGCGGTGTACCCGAGCTGAAACGGCCGCGGCTCGACGACGTTCATGGACGAGATGAAGACCAGGTCGCCGCGCTGCTTGGCGAGCATCCCGGGCAAGGCCCGACGCGCGACCAGCATCGGACCGAGCAGATTGGTCCGGAGCTCGCGCTCGAGGTTCTCGATGGGTACCTCGTGCAGCAGGCCGGGGAGGCCGATGCCGGCGTTGCTCACCACGACGTCGACCACGCCGAGCGCGGCCTCGGTGGCCCCGAAGAACGTGTCGATGCTGGCGGCATGGCTCACGTCGAGCGCATGGGCGAAGGCCCGTCCACCTGCCGCCTCCACCCCCCGCGCCACCTCGTCCAACAGCACGGTCCGCCGCGCCCCGAGGGCGACGGACCAGCCGAGCGCGCCGAGCGCGCGCGCGATCGCCGCCCCGATGCCCGCCGACGCCCCCGTCACGACCGCCGTCCGCATCTCGCTCATACGCCCCCCGGCCCTCCCGGCGTGAAAGAAACCGGCAACGCCGCATACCCACGCACGTTCACCGAATGGACCCGCGCGATACCCGCCGGCTCGACCACGTAGTCCGGAAATCGCCGTTGCACCTCTTCCAACGCCACCCGTGCCTCGAGCCGCGCCAGGGCCGCACCGAGACAGAAGTGGGTGCCCTGCCCGAACGAGAGCATGGCGCTGGTATCCCGCAAGACGTCGAAGCGATCGGGATCCGGGAAGACCCGCTCGTCCCGGTTGGCCGACCCGACCAGCAACACGATGCGATCGCCGTCGCGCATGCGCTGTCCGTGCAACTCCAGGTCGCCGACGAGCGTGCGCGCCAGCGCTTGGGTCGATCCGTCGTACCGCAGCGTCTCCTCCACCCAGCGCGGAATGAGGCTGGGATCGCCCGCGACGAGGCGTCGTTGCTCCGGGTTCCGCCACAGCCAATAGACGGCGTTGCCGAGGAGCTTGGTCGTCGTCTCGTTGCCGGCGATGATCATCAGGAAGAGGAAGCCGAGGATCTCCACGTCGTCGAGGCGGTCGCCGTCGATCTCGGCCGTGAGCAACGCCGCCGTGAGGTCGTCGCGCGGCTGCGCCCGATGGTCGGCGACGAGCTGGCCGAAGTACCCGAGCATGTGCATCGCCGCCTCCATGCCGGCGGGCGGCACGTCGGTCATGCCCTCCTCGCGATGCACGACGAGGTCCGCCCAGGCGCGCAGCTGATCGCGATCGGCCTCGGGCACCCCGAGCATCTCGCTGATCACGTCCATCGGGAATTTCCCCGCGAAGTCCTTGATGAAGTCGCAGCGCCCGGTCGCGATGAAGGCGTCGATGTGGCGGTTCGCGAGCGCCCGAATCCGGGGCTCGAGCTCGGCGATCCGCCGCGGCGTGAAGCCACGCGACACGAGCGCCCGCATGCGGGTGTGCCGCGGCGGATCCATGGCGAGGAAGGACATCATCGCGTGGGCCCGCGGATGCGACGAGGCAGGATCGAGCGACACGCCGTTCCGATTCGAGAAGCGCGTGACGTCCCGGAATCCGGTCAGCACGTCGGCATGTCGCGAGAGGGCCCAGAAGCCGAGCTGCTCGTTCCGATAGACCGGCGCCTCCGCGCGCAGCGCGGCGTACGTCGGATAGGGATCTTCGTGCATCTCGTAGGCGTAGGGATCGTACTCGGGCATGGCCGTCGGTCGCGCCGTCGCGCAGCGGCTTAGCACCATTTACATATTGCCTACAAGGCAAAATGAAACTAAGGTCCGCCGCCATGACGATACGCGCCGGCTTCGTCGGTCTCGGGTCGATCGGCCGCCCGATGGCGCGCCGCCTCTGCGGCGGCGGGCTCGCCACGACGGTCTTCGATCTGGTGCCGGCCGCCGTCGACGAGCTCGTCGCGGCCGGCGCCGCGCGTGCCGATTCCGCACGCGCGGTCGCGGCCGCGTCCGACGTCGTCGGTGTCTGCGTTCGCGACGACGCCGACGTCCAGGCGGTGGTGCTCGGCGACGACGGCCTGCTCGCCGGTGCGGCCCCCGGCACCGTGATCGCCATCCACAGCACCATTCTGCCGCGCACCGTCCGCGAGCTCGGCGCGCTCGCCGCCGAGCGCAAGGTCGCCGTCGTCGACGCGTGCGTGACCGGCGGCCCCATGGGCGCCGAACAGGGCCGCCTCACCTACATGGTGGGCGGCACCGCGGACGCGCTCGAGCGCTGTCGCCCGGTCTTCGCGACTGCCGCCCGCACGATCGTCCACACGGGCGCGCTCGGGACGGGCGCCGCCACCAAGCTCTGCAACAATCTGATGACCTATCTCGGATTCCTCGCGGCCTTCGAGGCCACCACGCTGGCCCGCGAGGCGGGTCTCTCGACGAGCGCCTTCGAGGAGGTCACGCGGAGCAACGGCAACCTCACCGACCAGATGCAGGCGTTCTTGATGCTGCACCGCCTGCCCGCGGAGCAACGTGGCGAGGCCGGCTTCCAGCACATGCTGCGGGGGTACACGACGCTCGCCGAGAAAGATCTCGCGGTCACCCTCGCCTTCGCACGCGAGCACGGCGTGGCCCTGCCGGGGACCGCGCTCTGCCAGCAACTGATGGCGCGCGTCTACGGGCTCGACGACCGCAACCGACGCTGACCCACGGAGGAGCCATGTCCGATCCCACCCGCCGCAAGGACGGTCTCGCGAAATTCGGCGAGGTCATGCAGTTCACGCCGCCCGACATCCCCGGCGACGTGTTCCTCGATGCCACGATCGATCACCTCTTCGCCGCCGTCTGGGCACGCCCGGGTCTCGGCGTGCGCGAGCGTCGGCTCGTCACGCTGACCATCCTCATGGGGATGGGCAACGAGATGACCCTCCGCCTTCATTTCGGTGCCGCCATGAAGAGCGGCGATCTCAGCGACACGGAGATCGACGAGCTGATCCTGCACGTCGCGCACTACGGCGGCTGGCCCCAGGCGGCCGTCGCCTCGCAGGTGGTCCGCCAGCTGCGCGCCGAACGTACCTGACGACGATGCGCCCGGCGCGCACCCGCACCCCGGCCCTCACGGCCCCCCCACGCGTCCGGCGCTCCCACGCGGAGCGCAGCGCCACGACCCGCGCCAAGATCATCGCCGCCGTGGTCGACGTGATCGCGCGCGACGGCTTTCAGGGCCTCACCGCCCAGCAGGTGGCGCAGCGCTCCGGCGTGACGTGGGGTGCGGTCCAGCATCACTTCGGCGGCAAGGACCAGCTGTTGCTCGCCGTGCTGGAAGATTCCTTCGAGCGCTTCGCCGAGCGCCTCGAGCACGCCGCGGTCGCGGAGCTGGGGCTCGCCGCGCGCGCCGCGCTCTTCGTGGACCAAGCCTGGGCGCACTTCCGGAGCCGCCACTACCGCGCGACGTTCGAGATCCTGCTCAACTATCTCGGACGCGCCGAGCACCGGGACGCCGGCAACTGGCGGGTCGAGATGTCACGGGCGTGGGATCGCGTCTGGTCGCGCATCTTCGGCGACCTGAAAGTTCCGCGGAAACGCAGCCTGATGCTGCAGCACTTCACGGTGTCGGCGCTCTCCGGTCTCGCGGCCACCCTGATGCTGCAAAGCAGTGACGCCGAGCTGCCGAAAGGCGAGCTCGACGTCCTGAAGTCCACGCTGGTCCGCGAGCTCACCGCCGGCTGAGCGACGCGTCGTCAGCGATCGCCGCTCCGCCGCATTCCGCCGCCACCCCCGTGGCCGTGGCGCGCCCCGCCCCCGGCAAAGCCGCCGGCACCGCCGCCGCTCGACCCGTCGTCGTCGTCGACGATCTCGATCTCGCCGGCATCGACCAGCTTCTTGAGCGCCGGATGCTCGGCGGCTTCGGTCGTGATCTGGCCGCTCTTCGCGGGCCCGAGATGGACCGTCTTGCCGCGCGGCAGCGGGACACGCAGCGGCCGGGTGGTTTTGTTCTTGATCGTCTTCATGGTGCTCCTGTCGTCATTTCGGTCGTGGCTCGAGCGCGGTATCGAAAGAGAAGCCGGTGGCGGGCTCGAGTGCCACCGCCTTGCCGGCGAGGTCGCCGTACCGGCCGTCGTGCGTGAGGGTGATCGATCCGGAAAGGGCCGGCACGGTGCTCTGGGTCGCCACCACCACCAGCGCCCGCGGCCCCACCGAGAACACGTCCGTCGCCTGTAAGGTCCCGGTCGCGAGCCAATAATGGACCGTGCCGTCGATCGTCGCGTCGCTCGCGTTCTGCACGATCAGCACGGTCACCTGCGTTCCCGTGTTGTTGAAGCGGGCCAGACGATAGGTCGTCTCGAAGACCCGAATTCGGTAGAGCGCGTCCTTCTTGCACTTCACGCAGGCCCCGCTCCGCACTCGAATGTACTGATCGTCGACGCCGGCCGCGCCGTTCTCCCACCGGAGACTGCGCGTGAAGCCGACCGCGCCGATCCCGACGGACGTCTGAAGAACCGTCGTGCCGTCGGCGGCGATGCGCTCGAGCACGGGCGGCGCGATCTCGCCCGCCGTCGCCTCGACGAGCACCTCGTACGAGGCATACGCCTGCTGGCTGATCCGGTACCAATCCTCGTCGGGCTTGGAGCCCTTGCTCTGCAGATCGTGGAGCTCGTCGCTCCCGTGCACGAGCTCGCTCCGCGTCGCGACGCTGCCGTCGCCGGGTACGCTGCGGTCCCACGCGTCCGCCCACGTCGACTCGACCCGCCCGCCGAGCACGGTAGCGATCGCGATGCCGATCACGAATCCGGTCCACCTCATGGATCCTCCTTCGGGGCCACCGCGCGACCCGCGCCCGGACGCTAACCGACGGGTCCGCGGGTCGCAACGGCCATTACACGACCCACGCGTGCTTGACAGGACGAGCGCCCCTTTGGAGTGTGGGCGCGCAGTGAGGCCGTGCATGTCGCACGGCGCATGCAAGGGGGTGTCCGATGCGAGGTGCACGTCTCTCGGGATTGGCGGTGCTCATAGGCCTCATTGCCCCGCAGGCGGCGGGAGCGACCTTCCACCTCGTGAGCATCAGCGAGGTCGGCGCCGGCGTCGGCGGCAATCCCGCGGTGCAGTTCGTCGAGCTCCGGCTCGACGGCGCGGGCCAGACGAACCTGGCCAACACGCGTCTCACGGTCTTCGACGCCGACGACAACGCGACCCAACTGCTGTTGTCCAATCACGGCGTCACCAATGGCGCGGCCGGGGCCAACGTGCTCTACGCGACCGCGGCATTCGCCGCCGCGACCGGCGTCACGCCGGACTTCGTCCTTCCCGAAGGCATCGTCACGCCGACCGGCATGGTGTGCTGGGGCGCGCCGGGAGTCGTGCCGCCCGATCCGAGCACCTGGGACTTCTTCAAGCCCAACAACTACGTCGATTGTGTGGCCTACGGCGGGTTCGCCGGCGCGACCCGCTTGGCGTCCGGCACGCCGACCTCGCTGCCACCCGGCGACGCCACGCAGTCGCTCACCCGCACCAAGGGCAGCGGCGAGAGCGGCAGCAACGACGTCGACTTCGCATTGGCCGCCCCCAATGTCTGCAACAACGCCGGGGACTGCACCGATCTGGCGGGGGGCGCCGACGTCTGTGGCGACGCCGATGGGAGCGGCAGCGTCACCGTGACCGACGGCGTGCAGACCCTCCGCGCCGCCGCCGGACTCGACAGCCCCTGTACCCCCGCCCGCTGCGACGTCAACGCGAGCGGCACGATCACCGTCACCGACGGCGTACAGGTGCTGCGCGGCGCGGCGGGTCTACCGCTCGACGGCACGTGCGCCGTCAGCGACTAACGACGAGTCGCTCGCCTACTCCCTCACCGTCACCGCCGCGTTGGAGATCACCATCGCGTCGCGCTCCTTGGCCTTGGCCTGGAGGAGGATCGTATTCCCTTCCTTCCAGTACGACGTCACGTAGGTCTCGCCCGGGAACGCCACGCCGGCGAAGCGCGCCTGGTAGCGCGCCACCTTGGTGACGTCCCCGTCCAAGACCGTGTCGACGATCGCCTTCAACGTGATGCCGTACGAGCAGAGGCCGTGGATGATCGGACGATCGAAGCCGCCCATGGCGGCGAAATCGGGATCGGCGTGGAGCGGGTTCTTGTCGCCGTTCAGGCGGTAGAGGAGGGCTTGCTGCGGGAAGCTCGGTGACTCGATCGTGCCATCCGGGGGGCGTTCTGGCGCGACGTTGCCGGTCTTGGGTCCGGGCGGCCCGCCGAAGCCACCCTCGCCGCGGAGGAAGAGAGCCATGCGATTGGTGAAGAGCGGCGTGCCGCTCGCGTCCTTGGCGTGGATCTCGAGGATCGCCACGGCGGCCTTGCCCTTGTCGTAGACGTCGGCGATCTTCATCTGTCCGGTCACGCCCTCCGCCGTCGGCGGCAGGGGGTTGTGAACCTCCACGTCCTGCTCGCCGTGCAGCAGCATGAACGGGTTGAACTCGAGGCCGGGCATGTTGAGGATGTCGCCCATCGGCGCGAACTTCACGACCACCGCGAACGACGGCAACACCTTGAGGCTCTTCTCGTAGGTGTACGTGAGCTCGTTCGCGTCGGTGGGCGGGACGCCGGCACCGATGCCCAGGTGATAGAGGATGACGTCGTCGTTGCCCCACGACGCTTTGCCTGCGGGGAACGTGGCGGCCATGGCTTTCGCGCGGTCGATCGGCATAGGGCGGGCTGAGTAATACGAATCGCCCGCGCGGTACAAGCGCTTTGCACTGCCGGGAGTGGTTTGCTACCTCCGCGAGCGATGTCCGCGCCCTCTGTCCTGCACACGCGCATCTGCGACCTGCTCGGGGTGCGTTATCCGATCGTGCAGACGGGCATGGGCTGGGTGTCGGGCGCACAACTCACCGCCGCGACCAGCGCCGCCGGCGGCTTCGGTATCCTCGCCGCCGCGACGATGACACTCGACGAGCTCGACGCGGCCATTCGCGCCGTCCGCGAGCGCACCGACCGGCCCTTCGGCGTCAACATGCGGGCCGACCAGGAGGGCGTCGAGGCGACGGCCGACCTCGTGATCCGCCATCGCGTCACGCTCGCGAGCTTTGCCGGACCGCCGAAGCGCGACCTCATCACGCGGCTGCAGGACGGCGGCGTGCGCACCATGCCGACCATCGGCGCCCCCCGCCACGCCCAGAAGATGGCCGAGTGGGGCGTCGACGCGGTGATCGCGCAGGGCCACGAAGGCGGCGGCCACACCGGCCCCATTCCGACGTCTCTCCTGCTCCCGGGCGCCTGCGCCGCGACCACCATCCCCGTGCTCGGCGCCGGGGGCTTCAACAGCGGCCGCGGTCTCGTCGCGGCGCTCGCCTACGGCGCGGCGGGCATCGCCATGGGCACGCGGTTTCTGCTCACCAAGGAGAGCACCGTCCCCGACCACATCAAGGCGGCCTACTTGAAGGCGAGCCTCACCGACACGGTCGTCACCCACGCGATCGACGGCGCCCCGCAGCGGGTCCTCCGCACCTCCGTCATCGACCGCCTCGAGAGTGCGAGCCCGCTCCTGCGCTTGCCGCGCGCGCTCGCGAACGCCCTCGGCTTCCGCCACCTCACCAAGACCTCGCTCGGCGACTTCATCAAAGAGGGCCTCGCGATGCGGAAGAGCCGCGGGCTCACCTGGTCGCAGCTCGCGATGGCGGCCAATGCACCGATGCTGACGCGCGCGAGCATGGTCGACGGCAAGCTCGAGGTCGGCATCCTCCCGACCGGCCAGGTGGTCGGCGCGATCGACCAGCTGCCGACGGTCGCCGAGGTCCTGGAGGACATCATGCACGAGGCCGCCGAGACGCTCGCGCGCCTGGCCGGCGTCGCACCGGCCGAACCGCTCCGCGAGCGCGCCTGATGGACGTCCGTTTCTCGCCCGAGGACGAGGTCTTTCGCCTCGAGGTCCGCGACTGGCTCGACACCAATCTGGTCGGCGAGTTCGCGACGCTCCGCGGGCGCGGCGGGTCCGGCGACCTCGAAGGCGCGGTCGAGGTGCGCCGCGCCTGGGAGACGAAGCTCGCCGAGGGCGGGTGGACCTGCGTCGGGTGGCCGAAGCAATGGGGCGGACGGGGGCTCGAGCTGAGCCAAGAGGTGATCTTCAACGAGGAGTACGCCCGCTCGCGCGCGCCCGGACGGCTCGGGCACATCGGCGAGACCCTGCTCGGCCCGACCCTCCTCGCGTTCGGAACCGAGGAGCAGAAGCGTCGCTTCCTGCCGCCGATCGTCCGCACCGAGGAGCTCTGGTGCCAGGGCTACTCCGAGCCGAACGCCGGCTCGGATCTCGGCAACGTGCAGTGCCGCGCCGAGCGCCACGGCGACGAGTGGGTGCTGAGCGGACAGAAGGTCTGGACCTCGCTCGCCACCATCTCGGATTGGTGCTTCGTGCTCTGCCGCACCGACCCGCAGGCGCCGAAGCACCACGGCATCTCGTATCTGCTGGTCCCGATGAAGCAGCCGGGCGTCGAGGTGCGGCCGATCCGCCAGATCACGGGAACCGCGGAGTTTTGCGAGGTGTTCTTCGACGGTGCCCGTACCGCCGCGGCCAACGTCGTCGGCGAGGTCAACGGCGGATGGCAGGTCGCCATGGGCACGCTCGCGTTCGAGCGCGGCGCGTCGACGCTCGGCCAGCAGATGAGGTTCGAGATCGAGCTCGGCGAGGTGATCGCCGCCGCCAAGAGCAACGGTGCCGCCAAGGACCCGATCATGCGGCAGCGCCTCGCCGACGCCTGGATCGGCCTCCGCATCATGCGCTTCAATGCGCTCCGGACGCTCACCGCGATCGAAGGCGGAGCCGCGCTCAGCCGCGAGGCGCTCATCACCAAGCTCTACTGGGCGACCTGGCATCGTTCGCTCGGCAAGCTCGCCGTCGACGTGCTCGGGGCCCGCTCGGAGATCCGCCCCGGCACCACGGACGACTACGAGCTCGACGAGCTCCAACGGCTGCTGCTCTGGACCCGCGCCGACACCATCTACGCCGGAACCAACCAGATCCAGCGCAACATCATCGCGGAGCGCGCGCTCGGGATGCCGCGCGAGCCGAGATTCGAAGGCAGGAAATCATGACCGCCACCGCACCACCTTGCCCGCCCGGGCACGCGCTTTTGGCCGGCAAGACCGTCCTCGTGACTGCCGCCGCCGGCACGGGCATCGGCTTCGCGACCGCCAAGCGCTGCGCCGAGGAAGGCGCGACGATCGTCATCAGCGATCAGCATGAGCGCCGGCTCGCCGAGGCCGCCGACCAGCTGGCGCCGATCGTGGGCCGGCGCCCGACGACGGTGGTCTGCGACGTGACCGTCGAGGCGCAGATCCAACACATGATCGATACCGCCGTCGCCGCGACCGGCCGCCTCGACGTCCTGGTGAACAACGCCGGCCTCGGCGGCACCGCGAACCTCGTCGACATGACCGACGAGCAGTGGCTGCGCGTCCTCGACGTGACCCTGAACTCGGTCTTTCGCTGCACCCGTGCCGCGTTCCGTCACATGCTGCCGCGCCGCGGCGGGGTGATCGTCAACAACGCGAGCGTGCTCGGCTGGCGCGCCCAAGCCGGCCAGGCGCACTACGCCGCGGCCAAGGCGGGCGTGATGGCGCTCACGCGCTGCGCCGCCATCGAAGCGGCCCAGGCGGGCGTACGGGTGAACGCGGTCGCCCCGAGCCTCGCGCTCCATCCGTTTCTCCAGAAGAGCGCGCCGAAGGAGCTGCTCGACGAGCTCGAGACCCGCGAGGCGTTTGGACGCGCCGCCGAGCCGTGGGAGGTCGCGAACGTCATCGTGTTTCTCGCGAGCGACTACTCGACCTACATGACCGGCGAGATCGTGTCGGTCAGCAGCCAGCACCCCTAACGCGCGCCCGCCGCACGCTACGCGTGCGGCGGGTCAGCCGCCTCCTTCCCGGGCAGACACTCCAGGCCGAGCGTGTCCTTGTCGCGCCGCGCCTCGTAATCGTCCGCGCGACTTTGCAGCTTCAGACGACTCGGCTTGTAGCTGCCGGGGACGCCGCGGAGCGGCACCGTCGCAGGATCGACCGCGATCCCGCCGAGCGTGCGATCACCGAGGCCGAGCTCGTCGGGGTCGCCGATCGCGATACCGCTGTCGTCGAACCGTTGCGCGCGCACACCGTTCTCGCCACCCCCCAGCGGGGGGCAATACCACGACGCCGACCGTGTTGGGCCAGTGATTTCTAGGGCTTGACGCGAACGTAGAGTAGGCTCTAATGTTGAAGCCGTCTCCAGGAATTTATGAACGCCGTCGTCGCCCAGGTTCCCTTGGAAGGCCGCCGAGAGCGGAAGAAGCGCGAGCTGCGTTCCCGCATCTACCAGACGGCGCAGGAGCTCTTCCTGAGCCAGGGCTTCGAGGCGACGACGGTCGAGCAGATCGCGGCCGCCGCCGACATCGCCCCGGCCACCTTCTTCAACCACTTCCAAAGCAAGAACGCGCTCCTCGGCGAGATGACCACCGAGGTCTTCGCGCATCTCCAGGCGCTGATCGAGCAATATCTGTTGCGCCCCGGATCGGCCCAGGATCGCATCGCGAGCTTTGCCGACCGCGCCGCGCACGATGCCTATGCCGCGCGCGGGGTCGCCCGTGACGTCGTGCTCGAGCTCATGCGGACGCGCGCGCGCCCCGGCGAAACCCCGCCCTACCTCGAGCGCATCTTCGCCCCGATCGCCAAGACGCTCCGCGAAGGCCAGCGCAATGGCGACGTCCGCACCGACCTCGATGCCGGGTTCCTTGCCGAGATGGTCCTCGGCGCCCTGAACGCCCCGTTCCTCAACTGGATGAACGATCCCAACTACCCCCTCGAACAACGGCTCCGACAAGCGGCGGCATTCATCGGCGAGGCCATTCGCCCGACGACGACACGCCCGCGACGAGCCACCCGGTGACTGCCATGCATGAGAACATCGACATCCTCGACGCCCACACCTGGGGCCCCGGCGCGCACGACCGCTTCCGCTGGCTCCGCGAGAACGACCCCGTCCACTGGGACGCCAAGAACGCGATCTGGGCCGTCTCCAAGTACGCCGACGTCGTCTACGCGTCGAAGAACCACGAGATCTTCTGCTCCGGCGAGGGGACGCGCCCGAACATGCCGACCAAGCTCTCGATCGTCGACATGGACGAGCCACGCCACGGCCAGCTGCGGAACCTCATCAATCGCGGCTTCAAGCCGCGGCGGGTCGCCGACATCGAGGCGCGCTTTCGGCAGTTCACCGTCGAGACCATCGAGAAGATCGCCGCGCAGGGTGCGTGCGACTTCGTCCGCGACATCGCAGTACCGATGCCGATCGAGGTCATCGCCGATCTGATCGGGATTCCGAAGACCGACCGCAACAAACTGCACCACTGGTCGGACACCATGATCGCGAGCGACGGCAACTACGACGACATCGAGACCATGTCGAAGGCCGCCAACGCGTTCGCGGAGTACGTCGCCTACATCGAGGACACGATCGAGGCGCGCCGGAAGGATCCGCAGGAAGACCTCGTGAGCGTGCTCGTCACGGCGAAGGACGGCGGCCTGCTCAGCGCGAACTCCGCCGTCGACGCGGCCAAGATGCCGTCTGACCACGCGACCGAGATGGCGAAGGACGAGCTCACGATGTTCCTCGTGACGCTGCTGATCGCCGGCAACGAGACCACGCGGAACGCCCTCACCGGCGGCATGAGCCAGCTGATCGAAAACCCGGGCGAGCGCCAAAAGCTCCTCGACGACCCGCGCCTCATCCCGAAAGCCGTCGAGGAGATCGTCCGCCACGTCTCGCCTGTCCTGAACTTCGCCCGCACGGCGACCCAGGACACGGAGCTGATGGGCCAGCAGATCAGGGAGGGCGACAAGCTC
>CAZWAX010000061.1:0-18537 GCA_964631985.1 uncultured Polyangiaceae bacterium
ACCCCGGACTCGACGCGATCGTCGGCCTGACCGGCGACGGCCACATCTACATGGTGTCGCGGACGACCGGCGCGCAGCTGCTGAACGCGCCCTTCTCGCTGCCGGGCGAGCCGAGCCCACCCGGCGCCGGTCTGGCCCTCCCGCCGAGCCTGGTCGCGACCGTCTCCGCCGCGCTCGGCACGCTCATCGACTTCCCGGACGGCAGCGACTTCGTCACCTTCCTCGGCGCCGTGCTCGGCAACAACGTCGAGGTGTCGAACTCGTTCGCGATCGATCCGTTCACCAACCGGCTCTGGGTCGCGGCGACCGCACCCGACGCCGCCGACGGCGTGGTCGACGGCGTGTCGGCGCTCGGCGCCTACTATGGCATCGACGCGGTGCCGAGCGGGCTCGGCTACGACTTGACGATCGCGTGCTCGCGCTACTTCACGGGCGGCTCGGCATCGACGCCGACGCTCCGCGCCGACGGCACCCGGGCATACTTCGGCGACAACCTCGGTACGCTGATCGCAATCGACTCCGCCTGCAACGAGGTCTGGACGCTGCCGATGGGAAGCCAGATCACCGGCTCGGTGTCGCTCTCGTCCGACAACGAGGAAATCTACGTCTCGACGCAGACCGACATCGTCAAGGTGATCGACCAGGGCCTCGCCGCGAGCGTCGAGTGGAGCGCCGACCTCACCGCCTACGTGCCGGGCGCGGCCGATCGCAGCAACTTCAACCTGCTGCTCGCCGGCATTGCGGCCAACGGCGTGAACTTCCTCGCCGGCGCTGGGCTCGCGCCCGGCGTCCTCGCCAACATCGGGCTGCCGTTCAGTGTCGGCTACGGCGTGCTCGACCGCGAGACCGGCGCGATCCGCTACTTCGCCGACGGGCTCGACGAGAGCATCGCCGAGCTGAACGTCGCTCCCGACGGCGCCTACTACAACGCCAACTCGCCGATCCGGCGCGCCTTCGCGCATGCGCTCTTCCCGACCCAGACCCCGGAGATCCAGGGTGGCATCCGGAAATTCGCGCCGCGCCGGGTGGATCTCCTGATCCGCGACGGCGTGTGCGCCGCCCGCGATCGCGCCGTGAATGCCGCCGTGCAGAGCGCCACCTGTCCCGCGTCGGCGGCGGCCGACGTCGACCAGATCGACGATCTGATCGCGCAGGCCCGGCGGGTCGCGCCGACCGCGCTCGGGAACGGCGATCTCACGACCGCCAAGTGGACGCGCCTCGACGCCGCGCTCACCACCGCGAGCGGTGCCGACCTCGGCACCGCCGCCAACGCGCTCGGCGCGGCCTGCACGCTCGCCGCGCCCTGTCCGGCCGCGCCGCGTGTCGGCTGCCGGACGGCCGCACGGTCGAAGCTCATGCTGCGGCGGAAGCCCGCGCGGACCCCGAACGTCGATCTCCTGAACTGGTCCTGGTCGAAGGGCGCGGCCACCACCAGCGCCGACTTCGCCGCCCCGAGCACCACGACCGACTATGCCGTCTGCGTCTATACCGGCGCCCCCGGCAACGAAACACTCGTCTACGAGAGCGGCCTCCCCGCGTCGCCGGCGTGGACGACCCGTCCGCGCGGCTGGCGCTACGCCGATCGCCGCGGTGGCGAGCGCGGCATCCGCCGGCTGGTCCTCAAGAGCGGCGCCGCGGGCAAGAGCGAGATCGGCGTCCGCGCGACCGGCGCCGGCTACTTCGCGAGCCGCTTTCCGGTCGCGGCACCCGTGACCGCGCAGCTGGTCGAGCTCGACGCCGAGGGCTGCTATGAGAGCTCCTTCACCGCGGGCGAGGTGCAGACGAGCGACGCGCGCGTGTTCAAGGCGAAGAATTGAACCCCCGCGCTCGGTCGCACCCTTCCCCACTAGGCGCGCGGTCGCCGACATGAGGCGGCGGCAGGTCAGCGTCGCGCGAGCCGCACTTCAGGACGGGTGGCGCAGCGTCGGGCGGTCGCCTCGTCGTCACCGCCCACGACGATCTCACGGGTTGCATCCGACTTAGGAGCCAACGGGCTCGGGGTCACGGCGCGGTGCACCTACCACCGCCCCGACGCGCGGCCCGTTGTAAGTCTGGCGTCCGGAGCCGCCGCTTTGAAAATCCCGCGCCGGCGTCGCAGAGCAGATGGCGGCACGCGCCGCGCGGGAGTAAGCGCGTCAGCGCGGCGACAGCACGACGACCGGGATCTTGCGCGTGGTGAACCCCTGATAGCGTCCGTAGTCCGGATTCACCGCCACCAGCTGCGGCCAGTAGTGGGCGCGCTCCGCGTCGTCCGCGGTGTGCGCCCGCATCGGCCGGGTCTCGGAGCCCAGCTGCACCTCGACGTCGGGGTTGGCAGCGAGGTTCAGGTACCACGCCGGATGCTGGTCCATGCCGGAGCGCGACGCCGCGATGATCGAGCGCTCGCCGTCCTGGAGATACGTGAGCGGCACCGTCAGCCGCCGCCCGCTCTTGCGTCCGACGACCGTCAGGAGCAGCACCGGGACCCCGTGGAGATAGGTGCCGCCGATCTTCCCGTTGGTGAGGCGATACAACCAGGTGTTGATCCGACTCAAGAGTCGGATGATCGGCTTGGCGATCGCCACCTGCGTCGGCGTCCACGCGCGCGCACTCATGAGTGCTCGGCTACCAGTCGCCGCGCGAAATCACAAAGGGCGGGTGCTCATTTCAGCTGCGTCCGGATCTCCCCGCCCGGGAACAGATCGGTGTGCACGTTGCAGTAAGTCGCGCGCTTCTTGAGCGCCGCGAGCACGCCGGCGAGATCGCCCGCCGCGAGTCCTTGCGCCTGCGCGCCGGAGCCGATGTCGGCGGCCCCGATCGTGCGCGAGACGGTTCCCGGCGCCGCCGGGCACGCCGGCGTTCCGACCGGCCCGTTGCCGAGGTTCGAGCAGATGAAGAACATGATGCCGCCGTTCACGCCCAACTGTCCGAGATGCACGTGGGCCTGCGTCACGGTGCCCTTGAGACCCGAGTACTCGAGCGTGATCTGGAGCTGGTTGTCCGCGGGCTTGACCGTGCACTTGCCGAGGCCCGGCGTCGAGATCGCCGGTACCTCTTGAAAGCCATCGAGCTTGCCCTTCGCCGCCTGCGCGACGACGGGGTGGACCAACGCCAACCCGATCACCGCCGCTACCACCCGAATCGTCCGTCGACACGCCATGGGCGTTGCCCTCCTGTGGAGACGTTCTGGTCTCCGCGGGCAGGCTGGTCAATCCGCAAAAGCGCCGGCGCACATCGCGTTGACCCGAGCGACGACGCGAGGGCAAGCTGCGTCGCATGCAGCCCGAGACGCGATACGCGCGGAGCGGCGAGCTCTTCATCGCCTACACCTCGGAAGGGACCGGCCCACCGAACCTGCTCGTGAGCACGGGCCATTTCTTCCATCTCGAGATCGCGCGCGAGTGGCTGCCGTTCAGCCGCTTCATGGACCGTTTGAGCGCGGTCGGGCGGCTGATCCTGCTCGATCGCCGCGGCACGGGCCTCTCCGACGGCATGGGACCGGCGACCACCGTCGACGACGCCATGGACGACATCCGCGCGGTGCTGGACGACGCCGGCATCGAGCAGGCCGTATTGGTCGGCGGGGCCGAGGGCGGCCCCACCTGCATGCTGTTCGCGGCGACGTTTCCGCAGCGCGTCTCCGGGCTCGTGTTGATCGGCACCTTCGCCCGGCGTCTCGCCGCTCCCGACTATCCCGCCGGCTACGCGCTCGCCCAGCACGAGCGCATCCTCCGGGCGTTCGAGGAGCGCTGGGGACGCGCGCCGGTCGCCGTCCGCGAGTTCGCGCCGACGTACGCCGACGATCCCGCGTTCCGGTCGTGGTACGCGCGCCTCCAGAAATACGGCGCGAGCCCCGGCTCCGCGATCGCGTGGTACCGGCTCTCCGCCGAGATCGACGTCCGCCATGCGCTCGGGTCGATTCGCGTCCCGACGTTGGTCGTGCACCGTCGCGAGGACATGATCGTCCCGGTCGAGCACGGCCGGTATCTGGCCGCCCACATCCCCGCGGCAAAATACGTCGAGCTGCCGGGCGGCGGCAACTTCTGGTTCGCCGACGACGCGGACACGATCCTCGCCGAGCTCGAGGAGTTCATCACCGGCGTCCGTCCGAGCGTCGGGTCGGACCGTGTGCTCTTGACCGTGCTGTTCACGGACATCGTCGGCTCCACGCGCCTCGCCGCCGAGCTCGGCGATCAACGGTGGCGCCAGCTCCTCGCCGGCCACCACACGATCGTGCGCCGCGAGCTCGCGCGCTTCCGGGGCCGCGAGGTGAAAACGATCGGCGACGGGTTCCTCGCGACCTTCGACGGACCCGCGCGCGCGATCCGGTGCGCGCGCGCCGTCGCCGACGGCGTTCGCGATCTCGGGATCGAGATCCGGGCCGGGCTCCACACCGGCGAGTGCGAGCTCATGGACGACGACGTGGGCGGCATCGCCGTCCACATCGCCGCCCGCGTGGCCGCGACGGCGGGCGCCCACGAGGTGCTCGTCTCCGGCACCGTCAAGGATCTGGTGGCGGGGTCGGGCCTCGGCTTCGCGGATCGCGGCCCGCACGAGCTCCACGGCGTCCCGGGAGAGTGGCGGCTCTTCGCGGTGGAGAGATGAGCGACACGCCGCGAATCGCGGCTCACCCGGCGCGCGGCGCGCGCTGCTCCGCCAGGAAGTCGAGCGCCCGCTGCATCCCGTCCTCGACCCCGACGCGCGGCGACCAGCCGAGATCGCGCCGGGCCTTGGCGTTCGAGAACCGCCACTGGTCCCCGAACGCCTTGACGTCGACGCTGCGGAGCGGCGGCGCGCTCCGCGCTCCGACCACGCGCCACGCGAGCTCCATGCCGCGCGCCGCGAGGAGCGCGAGACCGTAAGGCACGTGCCGCGTCGGCGGCGGCGCCCCGATCCGGTCGGCGATCCGTCGGCACACGTCCTCGAGGGCGGGGCCTTCGAGGGTATCGTAGACGATGTAGCCCTCCCCGATCGCGCGAGCCTCCTCGCTCGCGCGCAGGCACGCGTCGACCAGATTCTCGACGTAGGTCCACGCGAGGCGCACGCCGCGCGCCCAGAAGAGCATCAAGCCACCGCCGATCGCCTCGGCGAGCCCCGGAAAGAACGCCCGGTCGCCGGGACCGTAGACCCAGCCCGGGTGGATCACGGTGAGCGGCAGCCCGTGCTCGCGGCGCCACTGCCAGAGCAGCTCCTCGGCCTCGATCTTCGTGTCGGCGTACGGCTCGTGCCAGCGCCGGTAGGGCGACCGCTCGTCGAGCACGCGGTCGCCGGCGGCGAGCCCGAAGACGTCGGTCGTGCTCACGTGCACGAGTCGACCCACCTGGTGCTCCATGGTGGCGCGGGCAACGTTCTCGGCGCCGCCGACGTTGACCGCACGGAACTCCGACCAGGGCGCCCACGCATGCACCAACGCCGCGGCGTGGAACACGCGGGCCGCGCCGGCGAAGGCCGGCACGAGCGCCGCGGCGTCGGTCACGTCGGCCGGAACGATCTCGAGGGCCGCGGCCGGATGGCGCGCCCGGAGCGCCGGCGCGAGGGGATCACCGGGCCGGACGATCGCGCGCACGCGATCGCCGTCGGCGATCAGCCGCGCGACCAGCGCAGCGCCGACGAATCCGGTCGCGCCGGTGACGATCGAGAGCCGCATAACGCATTGCATACATCGATTTTTTCGTTGACGGGTGTCGAACGGGCCAGTTAGAGCGTGGGCCCATGACCCCCCACCGCACCACGATCATCCTCGTCGCCGTCGTCGGGTTGGCGCTCGCGATCGCAGCACCCGCCGCCGCGGGCGGATGGCAGCGCATCTTCGACCTCCACACCGTGCAGGCGATCGCCGTCGATCCGTCGGACGCGCAGATCGTCTACATCGGCACGTCCGGCGGCGGCGTCTACAAGTCTTCGAACGGCGGCATCGTGTGGGCTCCCGCGAGCACCGGCATCACCGGCATGTTCGGCAACTTCCTCCTGTCGATCGCCATCGATCCGACGGACACCGACACGCTCTACGCGGGCACGTACGGCGGCTTCTTCAAGAGCACCGACGGCGCCGCGAGCTGGAGCCCCGCCGACACCGGGCTCACCGATCCGACCGCCACCGTCATCGCGATCGACCCGACGACGCCCACCACGCTCTACACCGGAACCTTCAGCGGCGTCTTCAAGAGCGTCGACGGCGCGGCCACCTGGTCGGCGAGCAGCACCGGCATCACGGGCGTCGACGACGTCTTCGGCCTCGTGATCGACCCGACCACGACGAGCACGCTCTACGCGGCGACGAACGGCGGCAGCGGCCTCCACCAGAGCACCGACGGCGGCGCCAACTGGAGCCCCGCGGCCACCGGGCTCCCGAACACCAACGTGCCCGCGCTCGCCATGGCGCCGAACGATCCGAGCCGCCTCTATGCCGGCACCCAGCCGGCCGGCGTCTCGACCAGCGCCGACGCCGCCGCGACCTGGACCGCGACCGGCACGGTCGTCCCGTCCGACTACGTCACCAGCCTCGCGATCGATCCGACGGCGCCCGCGATCCTCTTCGCGGGCACGATCCTCGGCCCTTCCCGCAGCACCAACGGCGGCACGTCCTGGTCGTTCGCCACCTCGGGGCTCATCAATACCTACACGCTGGCGCTGACGGCGGGACCGACGGGGACGATCTACGGCGGGTTCTCCGACGGCCTCTATCGCTTCATCACCTTCTGCGGCGACGGCGTGCTCGATCCCGGCGAGGAGTGCGACGACGGCAACCCCGACGACGGCGATTGCTGCTCGCATACGTGCGACTGGGATCCGCCGGGGCTCACGTGCTTCAACGAAGGCGACCCCTGCACGGTCGACCGCTGTGACGGCGTCGGCAATTGCCTGCACGCCATCCCCGCGCCCGGTGGCTGCAGCTCCGCCGTCAGCGGCAAGTCGAGCTTCATGCTGCAGAAGAGCATGGTGGACAGCACCAAGGATTCCATCCAGTGGAAGTGGACCGGCATCGACGCCGTGGACAAAGCCGACTTCGGCGCGCCGAGCACGAGCACCGGCCTCACCCTCTGCATCAGCGATGCCTCGATCTCGATGGGCCTCACGCCCTTCCAAGGCGGCTTTTGCGGCACGAAGCCGTGCTGGAGCGAGAAGCCGACCTCCCACCAATACAAGGACAAGGCCGCGCTCGCGGGCGGGATCACCAGCGTTCAGTTGAAGAGTGGCGCCGCCGGCAAGGCCAAGATCCAGTTCAAAGCCAAGGGCGCCAACCTCGGCGGGCTCGCCGGCGTCACGTTGGACACGCCGCTGCTCGTTCGCCTCGTGCGCAGCAACTCACCGCTCTGTTGGGAAGCCGTCTACTCGACGACGGTCAAGGACGACGGAAAGACGTTCAAGGCCAAATCCGACTGACGCGGGCGCTCAGAGCGTCCTGCGCAACACCTCGACGATCTCCGTCGTGACCATCTCGGGCGTGATCTCGCTCAGGCGGAAACGCCGCAGCGGACCGGCATCGTGCTCTTCGTCCGGACGTCCCGAGCGACCGTAGACGCCGACCCGCATGCCGGGCTCGATGGAGAACGTCACGCCGGGGAGATCGTTCTTCCCGTAGCGCTGTCGTTTCGCGCCGGCCGGCAGGATCTCCAGACGGATCATCGCCGCGTCCTCCTGCTTGCCCGTCTTGGTCGGCGTCGGATCGGTCTCGCCGATGGTGGCGTGGTGGTTTCCGCCCTTCAATTTCTCGGCCACTTGCTCCATTGCGGGCTTGATCACCTCACGACGTAGCCGGTCGAATTCCGTCGCGAAGGCTTCCTCGGCGCGTTGGTCGTCGGCGCGTTTCCCCGTGCGGGTGTCGTGCTGCTTCATCAACGCATCGATCTCGGCTTGGTGTTTGTCGTTCACGGGGTCCCCTTCTCGGATCAAGCCTCGCAGGTGAAGCCCGACGCGTCCAACCGAATTCGGGTCGGCGTAGTTCTACGCGATAGCCCCCCTCCGCCGATCGTTGTAGCGTGGAGTCTCTCCCATCTCGTCATCAGTCACCGCAACCTCGGCACGGAAGCTCCTTCGCAGCGCATCTCCGTGGCCGGGCGGCCAACGAATTCGCGAAAACCAAGGAGGAAACATGTCACTCGAGGTCGGCAACAAGATCGACGGCTGGTGCGGTCCGTGCAAGTCGGTGAGTCGGCACACGATCGAGGCCATGACGGCGGAGAAGATCAAGCGCGTCCACTGCAATACCTGCGGCGGACGGCACGCGCATCGGGCACACCCGCCCGGAACCCGACGCGGCGCCGCCGCTGCGGCCCTGACCCAGGAGCGCAAGTACGGCCAGCTCTTGCGTGGCCGCGGCGAGCGCCATTCGATCCCCTACTCGAGCGCGGCGCGATTCGAGATCGGGCAGCTGATCTCCCACGCGTCGTTCGGGCTCGGGGTCGTCACCGGCGCGCGCGACAACGTCAAGATCGACATCATGTTCGCCGGGGGCGCCAAAGTCCTGCAGCAAGGGTGCTGACCTCGTGAACAAGGAACAGGAAGCGGATCTCGACCGTGTGCTCGACGGGTATGCGCGGCGCGACCAGCAACGACAACAGGTCGTCGACGTCCGGCATCGCGAGGAACGCGACTTCTACTCGGGCTTTCAGAAGGCCGTCGCGGACGTGATCAAGCCGGAGATGACGCGCCTCGTTGCGAAGTTGACTCTGCGCGGCCATCGCTGCTCCATCGAGGAAGAGCCTTCGACGGCGACCAACGAGGGCTATGACCGGCCCGGGGGCATCCGCTTCATCTTCATCCCGGATCAACGGTACTCGCAGGGTCGCGAGGATCCCGCGGCCACCTTCTCGGCCGGCAGCAACCGGCGCGTCGAGGTCGGGTTCAGCGCCGCGGTTCCCGTCGTGACGGATCCCGCAGCCGTGCCGCGCGACCTCGCGCTCGCCGACGTCACCCGCGACATGGTGTCCGGCCAGATCGTCGCGATGGTGAAGGCGCTGCTGTAGGACCTACTCCGCGCCCTGTTCCGGGCGGGGAGGATGCGCATCGTTCGGCCCGTTCGGGCGAGGCTGGAATCCCGGGCCGTTCGAGCTCGCGTCGCGGTCGGGCGGAGCGAAGGCGCTACCATCCGACTCTTCGGCAACGATCTCTACCGACAACAACACCGGCGCGAGCGGCCGGCCGTCGTTGCGCGCACGGACCGTCCCGTCGTCCGCCGCGGCGAGGGTGGCCGCAAGGATCGCGCCCGTCATCAGGGCGACCGCCAACATCGAAGGCACGAGCGAACGTATCTGCATGCCCGCCTACAGCGAGGGCCATGCCAGTCAGCGGACGAGCGTTTGTCGCGAGTTGGTCCCGGAGCGGAGGAGCGGCGCGTGTAAGGAACGCCGTGCGGATGTGCATTTTGCGCTCAGCGGCACTTCGAGAACGCCGCCTTCTGGTCGCACGCCATGTCCAGGTGACGGACGCACGTCGTACCCAGCCGGATCACCCAGGTGATCGAGGGCGCACGAAAGGCGTCCGTCAGCGCCACCGTTTCCGCCTTGGCGGTCACGCGCCACGCCGAGCCCTTGCGGCGGAAGTCCAAGCGCTTCAGGCCGTTCGCGAGGGGAACCGGGTCCGAACGACGGGCAACGAAGCGATGGTGCCGGCCGGACGACCGAGCCTCGATGTGCTCCCCCGCGATCGACGACGCCCAGAGCACCACCCCGTCGACGGCGTGGAGCTCGACGATTGCTCCGGTCGTCGTGGGATCGACCGACGGGTCGGCGGCGAAGTTGCCCTTGGCGGCGAGCTTGATGCCCGATCTCCCGTTCTTGAGGCGCATCGGTTTGACCGTGATCTCCGTTCCGGGGCCGGCCGCGCAGTCCCCCTCCGCGCAGGCGTCGGCGAGACAGGGATCCCTGACGTCGCACGCGGGACAGCATCCCGGGGGTGCGACGTGCGTGCAGGCGCCCGCGGCTTCGTCGCAGAGGTCGACCGTGCACGCGATCGCATCGGCACAGCCTCGGGTTGCGCTCGCGTCGCAGGCACCGGCGCGGCACACCTCCGGACCGTTGCAGAACGAGGCATCGTCGCAGGAGACACCGTCGGGGTGCGCGCCGAAGTCACACGACGTCTTGCTCGAGCAGCTGTCGGCCCGGCAGGGGTCCGGCGTGCCGGTCGGCAACTCTCCGGAGAGCGCGCTCTCGGCACCGGCGCCATTCACGGCAACTACGGCGAAGTAGTTCGTCCCGGACGGTGCGGGCGTGAACGTCACCAGCGCCGACATCGAACCGTCGGCAGCCGGGGCGGGATTTCCGGTCCACTGCGGAGTGGTGTCGTGCGTCGACCCGCCATGGCGAGCGTAGACGTGGTACCCCGTCACGGATGCCGATCCGCTCGGCAGCCAGCGTATGCGAGCCGTGGCGGCGTTTCCCTCCGGCGGTAGACCCAGCGCCGCGGAGAGCAACGCGGCGGCGACGAGAGCTCGGCGTGGTGCGTTCTTTTTCATCGTGACCCCGTTTCGGACGAACGGATCGAGTGACCAACGCAGGGCGGCGCGAGGATGCAGGGGAAGCGCGGCGACCGCCCGCGAGAGCGACGGCGTCGCCCGAGCTCCTCCTCAGGACTCGGGCGTGCCTTGCGAACTTCTCGTCGACTAGCCGCGCGGCGCGGCCCGGCGCAACGAACTATCGCGTCGGACGGCAAATGACGGCCGTTCCGCCCCGAAAGCGTGCAGCGCTGCCGACGCGATGGCCGGGATTGGCCGCGTGACGATCGTCCCGATCGCAGGTGATCGTCTTCGCACCACGATCCCTACCCCGATTGACAAGCGCGGGGTTTCGGTTCGGACGACGGCGTGAACGACGTCGTTCACGCGCGCGCCGAGGAGCCGATCGGGGCGCGCGTACTTCTACGCGCGTACTCGTGACGCGTAGAAGCCTGGAGTGGTTTCGCTACAAGAGAAGGCCGAAACCGCGACACCAAAGGAGAGCGCTCATGTCACCGTTGCCGAGATTCTGATGGGCGCACCGCAGCACGCGACGATCGCCTCCGCGAACACGGGCGTGGCTCACCACCATGACCAGCCATCGGGCCCGCCGCCGGCCGCCGTCCGCGCCATCACGCTGATCACGCGCGAGCACCGTGCGATCGCCTGCATGCTCGCCGCCATGCGGGCGCTGGTCGCCAGCTACCGGGGTCCTGGGCGCGAGCGGGACTACGCGGTGCTGGAATCGATGCTGGTCTACGTCGAGAACGTCCCCGATCGCGTGCATCACCCGAAGGAGGCCGCGGTGCTCTTCCCCGCCTTGGCGCGGCAGACGTCCGAGGGCAAACGGCTGGTCGACGAGCTCGAGCAGGAGCATGCATGCGGCAGGACGATGCTCAAAGCATTGCATGACGCCGTGTCGGCGTGCCGCACCGGTGCGATCGGTGGCCTCGATCGGCTCGTCCTGCGCGTCGACGAGTTCGCCGCGTTCTACGGCGACCACATGCGCAAAGAGGAAGAGTGCCTGCTACCGCTCGCCATCGCGCACCTCGCCGCCGAAGACTGGCAGAACCTCGAGCGCGCCTTCGGCGACCATGTCGCCCCGCCGCTCCGCGCCGAGCTCGCCGGCGACTACCGCCGTCTCTACCAGTGCATCGCCGAGGTGCTGCCGGCCCCGCTCCGAGCCTATCTGGACGATGCGACGCCCGGAGGAACCACGCGAGCCGGCTGAGATCTCATGCCGCGCTCCGCAGGCGGCCGTCCTCGAGGCAGAGCACGCGATCGGCGAGGTCGCGAATGCGGTCGTCGTGCGTGACCACGACGACCGCGCAGCGCCGGGCCCGCGCGAGCGCGTGCATGCGCTCGACGGCATCGCGACCGGCGCGGGCGTCGAGCGACGCGGTCGGCTCGTCGGCGAGCAAGAGCGGCGGCTCGTTGGCGAGCGCACGGGCGAGGGCCACCCGTTGACGCTCGCCGGTCGAGAGCGTCGCCGGCAGCGCCGCCGCGCGGTCGCCGAGACCGACGGCCTCGAGTAAGGCGCCGGCGCGGCGGCGGCGCTCAGTGCGACCGAGCGGCGGATCGGCGAGGAGGAGCGCCATCTCGACGTTCTCGGCGACCGTGAGCGGCGGGAGAACGCCGTGGTGCTGGAACACGAACCCGATCCCGCGCCGGACCGCGCCGAGCTCTCCCGGGGTCGCGCCGCGGAGCTCGCTGCCGAGCACCCGGACCGTCCCGGCCTGGGGCGCGCGCAGCGCGCCCATCAGCGTCAGCAAGGTGCTCTTGCCCGAGCCGGACGGTCCGGTGATCAGCACGATCTCGCCCGGCACGACGCGCAGCGAGACGTCGCAGAGCACCTGCCGACGGCGCGTGCCGTCGTCGTAGTGGTGGTCGAGGTGCTCGACCACCACGAGGTCGTTCCGGCGTTCGCTCGTCATCGGCTATACCACCAGGTCGGCGGGATCGGTGTGACGCACGGGGCGCGCGGCGAGAGCACCCGCGGTCGCGCACATCGCCACCGTGAAGCCCAGCACGAGGAGCGCGGTGCCGAGCGTGAGCTCCATCGGGAGCCGCGTCGCCTCCCCCGCCGTCTGGTACAGATACGCCGCCGCGACGAGCCCGGGCAGGAAGGCGAGGACCGCCAGGATCACCGCCTGCTGCACGACCACGCCGAAGAGCCACGCGTCGCCGAACCCCATGGCCTTGAGCGTCGCGTACGACGCCAGGTTGCCGGCGACGGTGGTGTAGAGCACCTGGTACACGAACACCGCACCGACCACCCACGCCATCGTGAGGCTGACGGAGATCACGTAGCCGATCGGCGTGATCTCCCGCCAATAGGTTTTCTCGCGCGCGACGAGCTCCGGTTTCGTCAGCACCTCGACGTCGTCCGGCAAGGCCGCGCGCACGGCCACGCGCACGGCAGCCGGGTCGGCGCCGGGTGCCAGGCGGACGAGCCCGAGCTCCGCTTGCGCGCCCGTCCGCGTCGGCAGCACGCGCCGGAAGTTGGCGTCGCTGCCGACCAGCACCGCGTCGATGCCGAACGAGGTGCCGAGGGTGAAGAGCCCGTCGAGCGTCGCCCGGCGGTGGCCGAGCTCGCGCGTCGTCGGTCCGTGCTCGAGCGCGATGGTGGTCGGCGCGAACTCCGGGCGCGCGGCGCGGTCGAAGACGAAGGTGTCGGGCCGGCGGATGCGCGCGAGGCGGTCGTCGATCTCCGGCAGGTCGAGCACGCGCGCCGTCGGGTCGAGCCCGATGGCGAGCACGTCGCGCATGACGCCGGTCACGGGATCCTTCAGCGGGACCATGCCCGCGCGCAGGAACGCGACGCTCTCGACGCCCTCGATTGCGGCCGCTTGGTAAACGCGGCGGCGCGGGAAGCTCCGCGCGGCGGCGAAATGCGTGGTGCGCGGGCTCACCAACACCAGGTCGGCGACGAGGCGCGAATGGATGCGGACGTTGCTCTCGAAGAGCGCGGCGTTGAAGCCGAACTGCATGAACACCAGCACGACCGCGAACGCGATGCCGGCGACCGCGGCGGCGAGCCGTCCCGGCTCGTGGCGGAGCTGCCGCCACGCGAGCGGCACGGCGAGCGTCGTACGGAGCGACATGATCGGTTCCTTCCCGCGGGCCGGCTCAGGGCCGGATCGCGACCTCCACTTGCAGATGCGTGAGCGCCGCGACGCGGGCGCCGTCGTCGAGGCGGACCTCGACCTCGACGACGCGGGCGTCCGCCTCGTCGACCGGGTCGACGCCGAGCACGTCCTTCCGGCCCACCATCAGGCCGACGCGCTCGACGGTGCCTTCGAGCACGCCGTCGAGCGCCGGGCTCGCCACGGTGGCGCGCTGGCCGAGGCGCACGCGGCCGACATCGGTCTCGTAGACCTCGGCGACCACGTACATGGGGTCGGTGCGCCCGAGCTCGGCAATGCCTTCGGACCCGACCTTCTCGCCCGCCCGGGCGTGCACCTTCAGCACCTGGCCCGCGACCGGCGCCCGCACCGTGGCGAGCGCGAGCTCGGCCTCGGCGAGCGCGAGCTCCGCGGCGGCGGTGCGCGCCCGCATCCGCCGGGCATCGCGCTCCGCCGCCGACACGATCGCCTCGTCGAAGAGCCGGTCGAAGCGGCGGAGCTCGCGCTCGGCGTGCTCGAGCTCGGCGCGCGCCCGCGCCACCCCGGCACGGCGGAGCTCCCACTGGTCGAGCCGGGCGACGACCGCGCCCGCCTCGACCCGATCGCCCTGCTCGACCAGCAGCTCGGCGATCACCAGCGACACGCCCGAGGGTCCGGCGATCCGCACCACGCCGTCCTTCGGCTGGATGCGGCCGAGCGCGGTCACGGCGACCGGAGCGCGCGGGCGCTCCGCGATCACCGCGACCGCCTCCCCTGTGAGCCCGCCCCGCTGCCACACGGCGAGCACGCCGGCAGCAGCCAGGACGGACGGGATCACGAGGCACCAGGTGCGCGCGGCCGGCATGGCGCTCACGGCGCCTTGACGTTCTTGAGCTTCCGCGCCTCGCCGGCGATGAACGTACCGGGATCGGTCTGGATCAGCAGCACCGCGTCGCGCTTCTCGACCCAGACGGCGTTGATGTTGACCGGATTGGTGCTGGTCGGGGCGTTCGGCGGCAAGGTCACGACCGCCGTGCCCGTGCAGTCCTCGTTCACTGTGACGGTGCCCTCGTAGTGGCGCTGCAGGACGAAGCCGCCGAAGCTCGCGGTGTCGTCGAGGATCGCGTTGCCGGCGCCGTCGAGGCTCACCGCACCGCCGCCCGCGAAGAGCGCCTCGGGAATGACGTTGCCGTTCAGGGGAATGTTGAAGACGATCGCATTGAAGGCATACCCGAAGACGCCGCGCACGTTCTTCGGCTTGCACTTGGTCGCGACGCGCTTGGCGAAGCCGGTGATGACGACGCCGATGTCCGAGCGGATGAAATTGATCTGCTCGCCCTTGTCGACCACGACGAAGTCGAAGAACGGCTGGCCGTTGGAGGTCGCCGAGCCGCGGCAGGTGACCGGGTCGAGCGTGAAGTTGCCCTGGTTCGGGCTCACCGGTCCGACGGTGCCGTCGAGGGTCTGCGTACCGGTCAGCGCCAACGTGCCGTCGACGTTGAACGTGAGGACGCCGCCGGAGGCATAGGGCTGGGTGTCGGACTGCCCGACGGCGTTGCCGGTGGCGAGAAAGCCGTAGCGGCCGGCGAGCTTCTGCACCTTGCAGCCCGCGGCCACGGGCGCGGACACGTCGACGACGAGCGTCGCCAGGACGGCGACCGCGGAGAGCAGCGAGGTGACATGGGTTCGGATCATGATCGAGATTCTCCTTTCACATGGTTGAGGGGCGTCCCGTGCGGGGACGCCGGTGGACAGCACTGCGCGAAGAAGGCGAGGAGCTCGCGGCGCGAGCCGAAGCGAACGGCGCGGCCGGTCGCCACGTGCTCGACGCGACCGAGGAGACGCGCGCGGGGCACGTCGGCGGCCTCGCCGAGCTGCACCACGAACGCCTTGGCCTGCGGCAACCGCATCGCGACGGCCTCCAGCGACGTCGCGGACGCGGTCCCGGCGCTTGCGCGCTCGGGCCGCTCGCGTGCTATGCGAGAGCCGCTTCGTCCTCTGCGCGTGTCGTCGTTCACGCGGCCGATCCTGCGCGAGGACGGTCACGGCGGACCAGCGTCGCGCGGTAAAGAAGCGGTACGAGAACGGTAACTTCCTGGTACGACCCGCGAATGTCGCCGACTGAGCTGCTCTTCCCGCCCTTCCGCCTGGACCTGCTGAACGAGCAGCTGTGGAAGAACGGCCAGCTCGTGCCGCTCCGGCCCAAGGCGTTCGCCGTGCTCCGCCATCTGGCCGAGCGCGCCGGACGGCTGGTGACGAAGGACGAGCTGGTCGCGAGCGTGTGGCGCGGGACGAGCGTCGTCAGCGCCGGCCTGAAGGTGCGGATCGGCGAGCTGCGCGAGGCGCTCGGCGACGATCCCGACGCCCCGCGCTTCATCGAGACGGTGGCCCGACGCGGGTATCGGTTCATCGCGCCCGTCGCCGCAGCGGGCGCGGGCGCGTCCAGCGGCGCACCGGGCGCAACGGCGCCCATGACGCCCGGCACCCTCGTCGGCCGTGAGGCGGAGATCGCCCGGCTCGATGCGAGCCTGGCGCGCGCCCTCACGGGCGAGCGCCAGGTCGCGTACGTGACCGGCGAGGCCGGCATCGGCAAGACGACGCTCGTGCAGGCGTTCCTCGCGCGGGCGGCTTTGGCCGACGGCGCGTGGATCGCCCAGGGGCAATGCGTCGAGCACTACGGATCGGGCGAGGCGTACCTGCCCGTGCTCGAGGCGCTGGGGGGACTCTGCCGGGGAGTGGGGGGTCCCCGGCTACCCGCGGTGCTGCGCCAGTACGCGCCGACGTGGCTCGTGCAGCTTCCCTGGCTCCTGCCGCCGACGGAGCGCGAAGCGCTGCTCCGCGAGGTGCAGGGCGTCGCCCAGGAGCGGATGCTCCGCGAGATGGCCGACGCGATCGAGGTCGTGTGCGCCGAGGCGCCGCTCGTGCTCGCGCTCGAGGACCTACACTGGAGCGACTACTCGACGCTGGACCTGCTCTCGCTCCTGACGCGCCGGCGGGCCCCGGCCCGCCTCCTCGTGCTCGCGACCTATCGCCCCGTCGACGCGATTCTGTCGGACCATCCCGTGAAGCAACTGAAGCAGGACCTCACGCTCCGCGGGCTCTGCGACGAGCTGGCGCTCGAGGCCTTCACGGCGGGCGAGGTGCGCCGCTATCTCGCCCACCGCTTTCCGCCCGAACCGCCGCCGCCGGCGGCCGTCGCCGCCGCCTTCGAACGGACTGACGGTAATCCGTTGTTCCTCGCCGCGGTCGCCGACGATCTCGCGACGGAAGCCGTCGTGGTACCCGGCCCGGGGGGATGGCGATGGCAAGCGGATGCGACCGCGCTCGGCGTCCCGCCGACCATCCGAGAGCTGCTCGAGCGTCAGATCGAGCGCCTCACGCCCGAGGACCGACGCCTGCTGGAAGCGGCGAGCGCCGTCGGGATGACGTTCTCGGGCGCCGCGATCGCCGCCGCCCTCGACGCCGACGTCGCCGATTGCGACGAGCGCTGCGGGGCACTCGCGCGGCGCGGGCATCTCATCCAGCCGACGGGCGCGGGCGAATGGCCGGACGGCACCCCGACCGCGCACTACGCCTTCACGCACTCGCTCCATCGCCGTGTGCTGCACGACGGCCTCGCCCCGAGTCGCCGATGCCGCCTGCACGCGCGGCTCGGCGAGCGGACCGAAGCGGCCTGGGGCGCCCGCGCCCCGGAGGTCGCCGCCGAGCTCGCCGTGCACTTCGAGGAGGGACGCGACCCCGTCCGAGCGGTGCACTATCTCCTCGCGGCGGCCGGCAACGCGGGGAGGCGCTCGGCGACGCGCGAGGCGGTCGATCACTTGCTGCGGGCCGAGCGGCTGCTGGCCGGACTACCCGACGGTCCCGCGCGTCTGCAAAGCGAGCTGCAGCTGCAGATGGCGCTCGGCCCGGCGCTCATGAGTACGCGCGGCTACGCGACCCCGGAGGTCGAGCGCGCCTTCACGCGCGCTCGCGCGCTCTGCGAGACGATCGGTCCCGCCGCACCGCTCTTTCCGGCGCTCTGGGGCATCTGGGGATTTCACGTCGTCCGCGGCGAGATGGGTCCGGCACGCGTCCTCGCCGAGCAGTGTTTCGCGCTCGCGTCGGACGCGGGCGACCCCGCCATGCTGGTCGAGGCGCATCACGCGCTCTGGGTGACCCAGTTCTTTTCGGGTGAGCTCGCGTCGGCGCTCGACCACGTGCGCGCCGGCCTCGCCCTCTATCGCCCCGAGCATCGGGCGCACGTCCTGATGTACGGCCAGGACCCCGCCGTCGTCGCGCACTCTTACGGGGCGCTGCTCTCGTGGTACCTCGGCGAGCCCGACGCGGCGCGCCGCCACGGCGCCGACGCGCTCGCGCTCGGACGCAGCGTCGGCCATCCGTTCAGTCTCGGGTTCGCGCTCAACTTCATCACCTGGGTCCACTACTCGCGCGGCGACGTGACGGCGACCCGCGCCGAAGCGGACACCCTCTACACGCTCGCCACCGAGCAGGGCTTTCCGTTCTGGAGCGCCGGGGCCCTGCACTTCGGCGCGTGGGCCATGATCGCCGCCGGCGACGTCGCCGCCGGGATCGCCCAGATGCGCACGGCGCTCGACGCGTGGCGCGCCACCGGCGCCGGGCTCGGCTTGCCGTCGCACCTCGGTCGCCTCGCCGAAGGTCTGCTGCAAGCGGGCGACGTGGACGCGGCCGAAGTCACGCTCGACGAAGCGTTCGCCTTCATGGAACGGAGCGGACAGCGCTACTACGAAGCCGAGCTCCTCCGACTTCGCGGCATGCTGGAACTGGCGCACGCCGCGTCGAGCCGCCGCCGCGACGCCGCCACATGGCGACGCGCCGACACGTCGCTCACCGCGGCGGTCGACGTCGCGCGCCGGCAGGGCTCGCGCTGGCTCGAGCTTCGCGCCACCACCAGCCTGGCACGCCTCCGCTAACGGCAGGGCAACGACGTCGAGGCGCGGCGGCTCGCCACGCGCGCCTGCCGCATCCTCGGCGACGACGTCGACGCCCCGGACGCGGCGGCCG
>CAZWAX010000062.1:0-18316 GCA_964631985.1 uncultured Polyangiaceae bacterium
GCGGGTGCCCCGGCGACCGGGGCAAGGCGGGGGGAGGCGGGCGGGTGGTGGTCAGCTCGCGGTGGGGCCGGGGGCGCGCGGACGGTGGGGGGGCCGGCGGCGGGTCCTTCGCGCTTGCCGCGGGTGGGTCGGGCTGGGCTCGGTTGGGGGTCGCAGGCGCGCTCAGGCACGTGGCCGGACCCGCCGACGTCCCCCGCACCGTCCGCGCGCTCGCGCCGCAGCGAGCTGACCCTCTGCGAACCGAGTCACTTCCAGCTTCAGGGGCCTGACCGACTAGTGCTCGGTCGTCTTCGGTAGCTGATTGCCGAATGCCAACCGACCGAGCGAGCGCTCGCGGGCGGGCGGCGTCCCCGCGTAGACCTCCGGCGTGCCGACGGTCTTGAAGCGGGCCGTGGTGTCCTTGCCGGCGTGCTGGACACGGCATTCGAAGCGGGTCGACTCGTGGGTCGGGTCGCCCTGCATCGTGCAGAGGCCCTCGGCGTTGGCGATCACCGTCACCGGCCGGCCGTCGTCGGCCAGCCGGGTCGTCGAGACGCGGTCGATCGTCAGGCGATAGGCGCGCTCGTCGGGCTGCGACGAGACGCCGCCGCTGAAGGTCGTGACGACGTTGGTCGCGCCCTCGCGGCCGCTGAAGAGGAACGCGACCCGGCCGTTCCCGAAGTCGACGTTCAGGAGCTTGTCGGCGCACTCGGGCACCGTGTGATCGTCGACCACCAGCGCGTCGCAGGCGCCGCTGATGACGGCCAGGTAGCGGAACCCGGGCTCGCCCGGGACGCCGTCGTCCGCGACCGGATCGGGCTTCGGCGCTTTCGGCTCGGCCTGCGGCTCGATCGGCTTGATGGCATCGGGCGGTGGCGCGGTCGGGAGCCCCTCGGGCGGCAGGAGCGGCGCCTTCCCGGGTGAGCTCAGCACGCCCGGCGACATGCGCGGGCTCGGCACTTCCGCGGCCGGTGCGCTCGGGGACGGCACGTCGGCGGCCGCGATCCGCCAAGCATCGAACCCGGCGCTGGAGGGGCCCGGCCACAGCAGCAACGCGGTGGCGCCCACTACCAATCGAAGCGAGGTCATACCGGCAGGGCAGCAATGGATGTGCCGCGTCCGGCGGGGAATTTTCGCAGCATCGGCGCGGAGGGCGGCGGGAGGAATTCCTGAAACTGGGCAATTTGTAGAAAGTCGGAAGGGCGGAGCCGGTTCGGATGCGCTCATGGCTGTGCCGGCGGTGGCACGGTTGGCGCCACCCCGGACGCGGAGATCGACCGTGCTCGGTGTCGACCGTCAGCGACGTAAGGCGTCGCGCTTCACAGCGTGAGGTCCGTTCGTGGCCGCGATCGCAGCGAAATCGCGGCCCTCGCCGGAGGCCGCGTCGCGAGCTCATCGGCCTCCGCCTTGCTCTCCAGGCACCCATGGCCGAGCGACGATGCAAGTGGGGCGAAGGGCTAGGTGTGGTGCTCTTCCTTTCGTCGCTCGTCGTCGGTGGCTGTCGCCCCGGTCGATCGCAGGGGAGCCCACACGACCTCGCGCGCATGCCGCCGCCGTCGGCGCCGTGCTGTGAGCGCGAGTTGGTCCACGATCTCTTTGCGGCGCCGTACCGGCGGGGGGAGCGCTAGCCCGTGCTGGCCCGCGTCGAGCCCACCGCATCACCCGAGACCGCGTCGGACGAGGCCGTCGTCCGGGCGATCGACCTCGTCCGCCGCTACCGGCGTGGGGGCGTCGTCGTCGATGCGGTGCGCGGCATCTCCCTCGCCGTCGGGCGGGGCGAAGTCGTTGCGGTCATGGGGCCGAGTGGCTCCGGGAAGTCGACGCTGTTGCACCTGCTCGGCGGCCTCGATGTGCCCGACGCGGGGAGCATCACGATCGCCGGTCACCTGCTGCCGGGCATGTCGGATCACGCGCTCACCGTCTTTCGCCGCCGGACCATCGGCTTCGTCTTCCAATCCTTCAATCTGGTCCCGACACTCACCGCCGAGGAAAACGTGGCGCTGCCGCTGCTGCTCGACGGTGTGGCAACACGGCGGGCGAGAGCCCGGTCCCGTGCCGCGTTGGCGGACGTCGGCATGCTGGCGCGCGCGTCCCATCCCCCGGAGCGACTGTCGGGCGGCGAGGCGCAACGCGTGGCGGTCGCGCGCGCGCTCGTCGTCGAGCCGGCGGTGGTGCTCGCGGACGAGCCGACGGGGAGTCTCGATTCGGAGACCGCCGCGCGCGTTCTCGAGGTGCTCTGTCATGCCGCGAGCGCACGCGCGGCGGCGGTCGTGCTCGTCACGCACGATGCCCGCGCCGCGAGCCACGCCGAGCGGGTTCTGCGGGTGGTCGACGGTACGATCGTCGACGCGGCGCCGACCACGGTGGGGCGACGATGAACGGGGGCGGGCAGGCAGGGCGGATGCTTGCGGTCGCGATCCTGCCGCTCGCGATCCGGCATCTGGTGCGACGCCGGTTGATTGCCGGCGTCGCGGTGCTCGGTCTCGCCTGTGGGGTCGCTTCGATTGCGGCGAGTCAGCTTCTGTATGCATCGGTCGTCGCGTCCTACGAGACGACGAGCCTCGGGTTCGCGGGCCGTGCCGCCCTGCACGTGACCAACGGAAGTAGCGGCGTTCCCGAGGAGATTGCCGACGAGCTGCGGCTGATTCCTGGGGTTCAGGCCGTAGTTGCCTCGGTAGAAGGTTTCGTGACGCCGCCCGATTTGCCCCACGAGCAGCTCTATCTGTACGGCGTCGACCTCCTCGCCGATCATCACGTACGCGACTACGGCGCGGGTGCCGACGCGGTCGTCAGCGATCCGATGGTATTCCTGGCTGCCCCGGATTCCGTGGCGCTGACGCGGGACTTCATGCGTGGCCACGCAATCGATCTGCACGACCGTCTTCGCGTCCTCACGCCATCGGGCATCGTCGAGCTCACGATCCGTGCCGCGCTCGGCGAGCAAGAGGGGCCGGCGACGCTGCTCGACGGCCGGATCGCCATCGTCGACTTGTCCGTGGCGCAGGAGCTCTTGCAACTCGATCGGCGCGTCACCCAATTGGCCATTGCCATCGACCCGAAGGCCGACGTCTCCTCGCTCGAGGAAGCGATCAAAGCTCGGGTCGGTCCGCGCGGCACCGTTGAGCAGCCACGGTCGCGCGCGGTGGCTTTCGGAAAGCTCCTCGAGAACTATCGGAACGGGCTCGTGCTGGCTGCGACGGTCGCGCTGCTCGTCGCGCTCTATTTCGTCTTCAACTTGGCGACGATCGCAGTCGAAGACCGGCGTCGAGAGATCGCGCTCTTCCGGATGGTCGGAATGCCGGCGCGCGCCGCCGGGATGCTTCTGCTCGTCGAGATGCTGGTGTTGTCGAGCGTGGCAACGGTGCTGGGCATACCCCTCGGCGTTGCGCTGACGCGCGCACTGCTGGGGGGATTCGGTGCCGGAGTCGCGACGCTCTATGCCGACATCGGCGATCCGTCGTTGCATTGCGATATTGGCACGCTGCTCCTGAGTGTGCTCGTCGGGCTCGGCGGGCCCCTCGGGGCCGCCGTAGGTCCCATACGTCGGACGGTCGGCATTCGCCCGCTCGAGGCCATGCACGTGATCGACGAGCCGCAGGGGAGTCGGCGCGCCGGGGTGAGGGGCATGGTCGCCGGCGCGACCGTGATCGTGGGCGCCGTGGTCGTGTGGGTTGGACGGGCGCACCTGCCGCTCGGGGTAGAGCGTGTCGGGATGATCACGATGCTCGGGGTGAGCATCGGCCTCGCCGCGAGTCTTCCCGGTGCATTGCATGCCCTTGCGGTGGTCGCCGACAGGCTGGTCGCGCGATTCGGCGGGGTGGTGAGCGCGCTGGCCTCCAGGAGCATGGCCCGCGACGTGCGCCGGATCACGGTCACGTGTTCCGCGGTCGTCGTCAGTCTCGCGGGGACGATCGCGGTCGCGACCTGGATCAGCAGTCTCGACGGGACGCTCCAGGCAGCGTTCGAGACCGTGTTTGCCCGGGTCGATCTGGTCGTGAGCGGTGGCGCCGATCCATTCGCCCGGGATGCGGTGCGCATTCCCGTCGCGGTGGCCGAGGAGATCGGGCGCTGGCCGGACGTCGCCAACGTCGACCCAGTTCGGATCGACACGATCGTCTACGAGGGGTCGCAGGCGGCGATCGTCACCGGCGATGCGAGTCTCTATCGGGACGGCCGACGGACACTTTCGCTGATCACCGGCGACGCGGAGGGCGCTGTGGCGGCGCTCGCCGCGGGAACGGCTGCCGTCGTCAATCGAGTTTTCGCGCGCCGGTTCGGGAAGCAGCCGGGTGACGTCCTCGAGCTCAGGACGCCGGAGGGATTGCTCCGGCTGCGGATCGCCGGAATCCATCTCGAGCTGACACCGGGCGACCTGGGGGCCATTCGGATCGATCGCGCCGTCTACCGGCGATGGTGGCGTGACGACACGGCGAGCATGATCGAGGTGTCGCTTCAGCCGGATGCCGATCGGCGCGTCGTCGGCGAAGCGATTCGTGCGCGTTGGGGCGAGCGGCACGGCATTGTGGTGCTGACGACCGAGCAATTGCGGCGGGTGTACGGCGATCTGCTCGGTCGGTTGACGGGATTGGTCTACCCGTTGCTCGCGGTGTCGCTCGGGTGTGCGCTGGCGGGGGTCCTGAGCACAGGGGTCGCAACCATGATGGCACGGCGCCGGACGACGGGGATGCTGCGTGCGGTCGGGTGCACGCGGGCGCAGCTCGCCAGCGTGTTCGGGCTCGAATCGCTGCTCGTCGGAGCGATCGCGGCGACGTTGGCTGCGCTCGTCGGATCCGTGCTCGGGTGGCTCCAGGTCGAAGTCCTCATGCGGGGCACGCTCGGCATGTCGGTGCTCTACGCCTATCCCCTTCGGCTCGCCCTCGTCGCCGGAAGCGCTCTTACGCTGGCGACGAGTCTCGGCGGATGGCTGCTCGGCGCGCGTGCCGGACGTGCCGGCATCGGGGACGCCCTGCGATCGGACTGATCACGACGAGGAGGACGAAGGCCATGACGGAGGCAACCATCGCGACGCCGCGCGGGAGTCGAACGCGGACCGAAGGAACGCTCGTGGACGTGCTGCGCCGCCGCGCGGCCGAGACGCCAGAGGATGCGGCCTACGTGTTCCTCGTCGACGGGGAACGCGAGGAGCAGTGCCTACGATACGCCGAGCTCGAGCGGGAAGCGCGGCGCGTCGCCACGGCGCTCGCGGTGCGCGGGTCGGAGCGGGCGCGGGTGCTGTTGATGTTCGATCCCGGCCTCGAATTCATCGTGGCCCTCTTCGGCTGCTTCGTTGCGGGCGCCATCGCCGTGCCGACGTACCCTCCGGACCCTCGTGACCTCGCGGGTGGTCGTCGGCGGATCCGCGGTGTCGCTACCGATGCCGGAGCAACGATGGCGCTCACGACCGCGACGGTGCGTGCCCGTCTCGATGAGGCGGGCATGGCGGCCGACCCTATCGATCTCACGTGGCTCCTCCTCGAGGACCTGCCGGCGGCCGATGACAGTTGGGAGCCGCCAACGCTCGCGCCCGAGCACGTCGCGTTCCTCCAGTACACCTCGGGGTCCACCGGGACGCCGCGGGGCGTGGTGGTCACGCATGCCAACATCGTCGCGCATACGGAGCGCGCGGCGGCGGCGCTCGCGATCGACGCGCAGGCGGTCGTCGTCAGTTGGCTGCCGGTCTACCACGACATGGGGCTGATCGGGACCGTGCTGCTCCCGCTGCAGGTCGGCTGTCGCTCCATCCAGATGTCGCCATTGGCGTTTCTCGAACGGCCGCGGCGGTGGCTGGACGCGATCTCGCGGTACGGGGGCACAGTCAGCCCGGCGCCGAACTTCGCCTACGACTTGGTGGTTCGGAAGACCACGCCGGCCGAGCGGGCCACGCTCGATCTGCGAACGTGGCGCGGCGCCATGAACGGCGCCGAGCCCGTTCGGGCGGAAACCTGCGAGCGGTTCATCGAGGCGTTTGCGCCCTCGGGCTTCCCGCGCGCCGGCTTCATCCCGTGCTACGGCCTTGCCGAAGCGACGCTCATGGTCGCGGCGGGCCCGTCGGAACGCGGGCCGGTTACGATGGTGGTCGACGGCCGATCGCTCGACGCGGGGCGGGTCGTCGCGTCGCGGCAGGGGGCGGCCATGGCGCGTGCGCTCGTGGCTGCGGGCACGGTCGTCGCCGGGGTCGCGGTCGTGATCGTGCATCCGGAAACGGGTCTGGCGTGTGCCCAGGACGAGGTTGGCGAGATCTGGGTCGCCGGCGACATCATCGCGGCCGGGTATTGGGGTCGCGCTGAAGAGACGTCGGCGGTCTTTGACGCGCGTCTGGCCGACGGTCGCGGGCCCTTCTTGCGTACGGGCGATCTCGGCTTCCTGCGCGACGGATTGCTGTTCGTCACCGGTCGCTCGAAGGATCTGATCGTGATCCGGGGGCGGAACCTCTATCCCCAAGACGTCGAGCACGTCGCGGCCGGCGCACACGTCGCACTCAGGCCTGGGGGCGGTGCAGCCTTTGCCGTGGACGACGGTCACGGGGAGCAGCTCGTCGTCGTGCACGAGATCGGTGCCGCGGACCCGACGACGCTCGTCGCGGCCGCGGACGCGATGCGCGAGGCCATCGCGCAGGCGTTTCTCGTCCGGGTGCACGCCGTCGCGCTGATCCCACCCCGGACGCTCCCCAAGACGTCGAGCGGCAAGGTGCGCCGTCGTGCGTGCCGCGCGATGCTCCAGACTGGGGAGCTCGTCGTGCGCTACGGCTGGCCGGCGGGGCCCTCCGACGCACAGCCGCGGCGCGGCGATGTCGCCGCCATCGAAGCGTGGCTGGTCCGTACGATCGCGGCGGTCCGCAACGTTCCTCACGCGCAGATCGATCGTGATGCGGCGCTCGTCGCGCTCGGGATCGATTCCGCGGAAGCGGCCCACGTGGCGGCTGAGCTCGAGATCCGCCTCGGTCGCCGCGTGCCGATGCGGCTGCTCATGGAGCAGCCGACGATCGGAGCCCTCGCGTCGGCCTTGAGCAAGGTCGCGGTATGAGCGCCGCGGTCGTCGCGGGGAGCGATGCCGAGGCGGTGTACGACGTCGCCTGTGATCGAGGCGGGCTCACGCGTCGCCAGCTCCTGATCTGGGCTGGGGATCGCCTCGCGGACGGCGCCCCCGTTTTCGTCGAGGCCGCGAGCTTTCGCTTCCGCGGTCCGCTCGATCCCGACCGCTATGTGCGGGTCTTCGCCGCGGTCGTGGCCGAGTCGGATGCGATGCGCACGCGGATCGAGGAGGTGGATGGCTGGCCGCGTCGTGTCGACGACCCCGCGGCGGTCCCGGCAATCGACGTCGTCGACCTGACGCGTCGCGGATCGGCACTCGGCGGGCTCGACGACCTCGCGCGCGACCTGGTGTGGTCCTGTGCCCGCGTGTCGGGACCTCTCGTTGCGAGCCGGCTGGTACGGCTCGGATCCGAGGATCACGTGTTCCTGTTGGCGCAGCACCAATTGGTCTCCGATTCGTGGTCCTTTGGTGTGATGCACGAACGAATGCTCGCGCACTATCGAGCCCACTCCGTCGGGGCAGACTCCCCCGTCGCGCCGCCGCAGTTCGGTGAGTACGTCGAGTACGAGCGCGCGTTTCGAGCCTCGCCGCGTGCTGGCGACGCCCGTGCGTACTGGAGGCAGGCCTATGCCGACACGCCGAGGCGAATCGAGCTTGGCGGCGGCGGGCCGCACGCGACGCGCGTGCATCGGTTGGTCCGCCATCTCGGCCCCACGCGATCGCAGGCGCTGCGCCGTCGGGCGGGGGAGAGCCCGTCGCTCGACGTCGGAATGTTCGCCGTGTTCGCAAGTGTGATGGCCGCGCACCTGCATCGAACGACCGGTCGGCGCGAACTTCTATTGAATCTGCCGTTCGCCAATCGGCCGTCGGCCCGATTCAAGCAAACCCTCGGGACCTTCATGAACGTCTGCCCGATCCGGATCGAGATCTCGGGCGAGGATACCTTCGAGACGCTCCGCGAGCGTATCACGCTCGCCCTGTGGGAGGCGGCCCGTCATCAAGGATACGCCGGTCGGGCGAGCGGCGTGCCACAGCCGTACGACGTGCTGGTCAACGTGCACCGGGCGGCGCTCGCGGGGGACCTGTTCGACACGTGCGGAATGCAGGTCGACTGGATCGCGCCGACGCATCGCTACGGTGCAGTGTTGCTGGCCGTGCACGATTTCGGCGCGACCGGCGACGTCGCGTTGGTCCTCGATCTCAACGAAGAGAGCTTCGAGGGTGCGAGCCGCACGGCACTGGTCGAGGCGCTGATGCGGTGGCTGGACGCAGCGCTCACAGACCCGACGCGCTCGCTCGATGCCGTCGACCGCCGCGCGCGGTCCGATTCGTCTCCGGAGGGCGGGATGGCGGCGACGCACGACGAGGGCGCGACGGTGTGGCCCCGGATCGCAGTGCAGGCCGCGAAGACGCCAGCCGCAATGGCCGTCCGGGTCGATGGGGCGACCGTGACCTACGGAGCACTGGTGACGGGGGCGGTCCAGGTGGCCATGCAGCTGGCGGCCGTCGGCGTCAGTCGCGACGCGATCGTCGCGGTCTGGGGGAGGCGTGGGCGAGCGTGGCTCCAGGCGATGCTGGGCCTCTGGGTGCGGGGGGCGGTTTATCTTCCGCTGGACCCGCGTTGGCCGGCGCCGCGCATTCAGGAGGTGATGCGACGGAGCGGCGCGAGGCTCGTGCTGACGGATCGGAACGGGCCGCCGATACCGGCGGCACTCGAGGGCCATCCGGAGTGGCGTATCGTTCCTCTGGACGCCGACGTCCAAGCCCCGGTTGCGACGGTGGGGCGCGCGGAAGGCGTGCTCGGGCGCGATCTCGCCTACGTCATCTATACGTCCGGCTCGACCGGAGCGCCGAAGGGCGCCCTGATCGAGCATGCGGGCCTGCGGAATCATCTCGACGCCAAAATCGCTCTCCTCGGCCTCGGGCCCGACGACCGGGTGGCGCAGACGGCAGCCGCCGGCTTCGACATTTCGCTCTGGCAGTGCCTGGCCCCGCTTTTGGTGGGAGCGACCGTGGAGATCCTGGACGACGCGAGCGTGCGCGACCCGGTTGCCTTGCAGGTGGCGGTACGCGACCGACGGCTCACGATTCTCGAGGTGGTTCCGGCGGTCCTGCAGACCCTGCTCGATGCTGACGAGGCTGCGGCTCGCGCACGGCGGGACCTCGCGAGCCTGCGCTGGCTGGTGGTGACGGGCGAGGCGTTGCCGCCGGAGCTTTGCCGCCGCTGGCTCGCGCGTTACCCCGCGATCCCGCTCGTGAATGCGTACGGTCCGACGGAGTGCGCCGACGACGTGATGCACCACGTGGTGCGGATCCCACCCGCGGTCGACGTGCTTCGGATGCCGATCGGGAATCCGATCCAGGGGATGAGGGTGTACGTGCTCGACGAACGCCTGCAGCCAGTGACGGCGGGGACGGCCGGCGAGATCTGCGTCGGCGGCATCGGAGTTGGGCGCGGGTATTTGCACGATCCCGAGCGGACGGCGGCTGCGTTCGTCATGCCGGATCCGTTCTCGGGAACGGAGGGGGCGCGACTCTATCGCACGGGTGATCGCGGGAGACGGCGGGCGGACGGCACGCTCGAATGGCTCGGGCGCCTCGATGCGCAGGTGAAGATCCGTGGGATGCGTGTCGAACCGGCCGAGGTAGAAGCCGTGCTCGGGACCCATCCGGGCGTTGCGGAAGTAGCGGTCGTCGCGCGTGTGGGCGCACATGGGCAGCTCCTCTTGGTGGCGTTCGTCGCACTGACGTCGTGCGGGGAGGGGTGGAGCACGGATACGGTGGCAACGGCCGACCGGTTGCGGGACCTCCGCGTGTTCGCGAGCGAGCGTCTTCCGGCAGCCATGGTCCCGGCGACCGTGACGGTGATCGACCGCTTGCCGCGAACACCCAACGGAAAGGTGGACTACGGTGCGCTTCCCGAGCATGCGACGACCGCAGTGCGGGACGGCACGCCTCCGGACTCGTTCCTCGAGCGCGAGGTTGCAAGCATTTGGACGCGGCTCCTCGGGATCGAGGGTGTCGGTCGCGACGACGAGTTCTTCGCGCTCGGGGGCGACTCGCTGCTCGCGCACCGGATGCTGCTCGAAATCCGCACGACGTTCGGTGTCGAGGTCGGCGTAGACACGTTCCTCCCGAGGCCGACGGTTGCCGGTGTGGCGGCCTCGATCGCGGCGCGTCAGCTCGACGGTCTCGCCGCAGGTGAGGTCGACGCGCTCATCGACGAGGTCGAGGCACTTTCCGATGCGGACGCGCTCGCCGCGATGAGAAACTCGCGTTCGTCGGTGATCGACGATGCCTGACCATGCCGCTCGCCTCGCCGCGCTCTCGGCCGAGAAGCGCGCGCTTCTGACGCGCCGCCTAGCCGCGCTGCCGCGCGAGACGTCGGCTCCCGTGCCACGGCCCCGGCACGTCGGCGTCAACACGTTTCCGACGTCGTACGCGCAAGAGCGCTTGTGGTTCCTCCAGGAGCTCGCGCCGGACAGCGTAACATACAATGTCGCGGGGGCGTTTCACGTGCACGGCCGGCTCGACGTTGCCGCGCTTCGCGCGAGCTTCGAGATGCTGATGGCCCGGCACGAGAGTCTCCGGACGACGGTGGTAGGCGTCGAGGGTCGCCCGGTCCAAGTCGTGTCGCCGCGCGGGTCGATGGCCATGACGATCACGGACCTCACCGACGCCTCGTCGCTGACCCACGCCGAGACGCGCGTCGCAGAGGAGGTCCAGCGACCGTTCGATGTCGCGCACGGACCGCTACTGCGACTCCGGGTGTTCGTGCTCACATCGGCGACGTGGGTCGTGGCGCTGACGATGCATCATCTCATCGCTGATGCCTGGTCGATCACCATTCTGGTACGCGAGCTGGTGACGCTCTATCGCGACGTCGTTCGCGGCGTTCGTCCCAGTCTGCCGTGCGGCCGGCTCCAATATGCCGACTACGCAGTGTGGCAGCGCGGTCGCTACGCCGGCGCGCGGGGTGAGGCATTGGTGTCGTACTGGCGCCGGCAGCTGGAGGGGGCGGCCTATCCGGCGGTTGCCCTCGGCGCTCGCTGGCGTGGGCGTGGCGCGGCGGAGCGGATGATGCTCCCGGCTGTCCTCACGCCAGCGGTTCGGGATCTCGCGCGACGTCTCGGGGTGACGGTCTTCGTGGTGATGCTGGCCGCGTGGAAGACTGTGCTGAAGCGCTGCGCTGGATCCGACGATGTCACGGTGCTCGTTCCGGTGGCCAACCGGGAGCGCTCGGAGCTGGCGGCCATCGTCGGATGCTTCGTGAACGTCGTGGCGGTGCGAACGCAGCTCGACGGCGATCCTTCGTTCCGCGCGGTGGTCGCGCGGGTGAACGGCGTCACGCGCGCGGCCCTCCAACATCAGGAGTTGCCGTTCGAGCTCGTCGTGAGCGCCCTCGGCCAGGATCGGACGCTCAGACGACCCCCGATCAGTCCTTACGCGTTCGCGCTCGAGCAGGACGCGGTCGGGGCGATCGATCTGCCCGGGGTCGACGTAGTGCCTCTCCCACTCGAAGTCACGACCAGCAAGACGGACCTGGCGCTGATCGTCAGTGAGGGAGCTGCGGGCCTGGCGGCGCGCCTGGAGTACGACCGCGAGCTTCACCGCGCGCCAGTCGTCATGACGTTGCTCCGCGCCTACGTCGCGTGTCTCGAGCGCATCGTCTCCGATCCCGACGTTCGCCTCTCGACGCTCGCCGGGACGCTGGAGACGGTCCCCAGCCTCATCGGCGGGACGACGGCGGCCGGTGACGGCACGTCACCGTGGGCGCGGTGCATGCGACGCGCTCGCGTGGCGCCATCGGCGGTCGCGATTCGTGCGGGCGGTGCGACGGTGACGTACGAGGAGCTCATGGCCGGGGCGCGTGGAGTGGCGGCGCAGCTCGAAGCCGAGGGCGTGGGTCGGGGCGCGATCGTGGGGGTGTGGACCGAGAGGAGCGCCGCGTGGGCGCAGGCGATGCTCGGAATCTGGGGGCGAGGTGCCGTCTATCTGCCCCTCGATCCACGGTGGCCGGCCGGCCGGGTCGTCGACGTTCTCACGCGGAGCCGGGCCACGGTAGTGCTGGTGGACGCCGCCCGTCCGACCCGATGGTTGGCAGACACGGCCTGCCGGGTCGTTCCGATCGAGGACGCGGTCGGCGTCGCGGGTCCATCTCGCGAGGGCGAGATCGTATCCGATCCGTGCGACCTGGCCTATGTGATCTTCACGTCCGGTTCCACGGGAATGCCGAAGGGGGCACTCGTGGAGCATGCCGGGCTTCACAATCATCTCGCCGCCAAGCGCGCGCTCCTCGGCATCGGCGTCGGTGACCGCGTGGCCCAGACGGCGGCCCTCGGTTTCGACATCTCGCTCTGGCAGTGTCTCGCGCCATTGGTCGCGGGGGCCGAAGTCGAAATTCTCGGCGACGAGGTCGTCCGTGATCCGGTGGCGCTCCATGCGGCGATTGCGACGCGCGGGATCACCATCCTCGAGCTCGTGCCCGTGATGCTGCGGGCGCTCCTCGACGTCGACGAGGCGATGGACCCGTCGTGCGCGGGGTTGTTGACGAGCCTGCGGTGGCTCCTGGTGACCGGCGAGGCGTTGCCCCCGGATCTCTGTCGCCGTTGGCTCGTGCGCTATCCCGCGATTCCGCTCGTGAATGCCTACGGTCCGACCGAATGCGCCGACGACGTGACGCATCATGTGGTCCGAACGCCGCCCGCGGCGGGCGAGCTCCGGGTTCCGATCGGCGAGCCGATCCCCGGCATGACGGTGCACGTGCTCGACGAGCTTTTGCGGCCGGTGGCGGACGGGGAACCGGGAGAGATCTGCGTCGGTGGCGTCGGCGTGGGACGGGGGTACTTGCATGATCCCGAGCGCACGGCGGCGGCGTTCGTGATCCCGGACCCGTTCACGGAATCCGTCGGAACGCGGCTCTATCGGACGGGCGACCGCGGACGGCGGCGATCGGACGGTGCGCTCGAGTGGTTGGGTCGGCTCGACGATCAGGTGAAGATTCGGGGCACGCGAGTCGAGCCGGCCGAGGTCGAGGCGGTCGTCGGGACGCACCCTGCCGTACGTGCCGTGGCGGTCGTTGCGCACGACGTCGACGCAGGCCGTGAGCCGCACGCGCAGCTCGTCGCCCACGTGGAAGTGCAGGGCGAGCACGCCGATCTCGAAGCGACCCTCCGCCGTCACGTCGCCGAGCGGCTGCCGGAGGCAATGCTCCCGTCGACGTTCGCGCTGTGGACGGCATTGCCGCTGACGGCGAACGGGAAGATCGATCGCGAGGCGCTGGCGTCGTGGCGGCGGGACACCGCGCCGGCGCTGGGGCGGGTCCCGACGACGCCGGGCGAGCAGATCCTGGCTCGGTTGTGGCGCGAGATCTTGGGGCGCGAGGTCACGTCGGTCGACGAGGGCTTCTTCGCGCTCGGTGGGGACTCGCTCTCCACCATTCGCCTCGTTGCCTCCGCTCGCCGACACGGGCTCGTCCTGACGCCGCGCCAGGTTCTCGAGCATCAAACGATCGCGGCGCTGGCCGCCATCGCCGCCACCGCCGTCGAGCCCTCCGCAGAGCAGGGCATCATCGTCGGTGACGTTCCGTGGACGCCGATCCAGCGGATGCTGCTCGCTGCCGATCTTCCGGATCTCCACCACTACAACATGTCGATGCTGCTGACGGTCGGACATCGGCTCAGTTCGGAGTGTCTCTCGGTCGCGGTCGAGCATCTGATGCGTCAGCACGATGCGTTGCGCCTGCGCCTCCATCGCGATGGGGTTCGCTCGCGGCAGCTCATCGTCGGCCTGGATGGCGCGGTGCCGCACCTCCATCTCGATCTGTCGGATCAGGACGATCACACGGCCGCTGTCGCGATCGAAGCCACCGCCGAGGAAGCGCAGCGGAGTCTCGACCTCGCCGCCGGTCCGATACTGCGCGTGGTCTCGTTCGATCTCGGCGACGATCGAGCGAGCCGTGTGCTCGTCGTCGTTCATCACCTCGCCTGCGATGCTGCGTCGTGGCTGATCCTGCTCGAAGATCTTGCGACGGTCTACGATCAGGTGCGTCACGGCCACCCGATCGTGCTGCCGGCAAAAACGACCTCCTACCGCACGTGGGCGCGGCGTCTCGCCGAGCATGCATTCACGCCGGAACGTCGCGACGAGGCGGGTTTCTGGCAGCGGGAGTGCGCCGAGCCCGGGGCGCGCATTCCGAGTGCGGATGCCCAGGCCGCACCGTCGGTGGCCGACCTGGCATCGCTCTCCGTCAGCCTCGCGCCGGACGAGACCGAGCGCGTGCTGTCCACGTCGACGACGGTGGGCGTCACCCTCGAGGCCGTGCTCCTGACGGCGCTCGCGACGGCGGTGACGGATCCGGCGGGTGATGATCGACTCGTGGTGTTCCTCGAACGCCACGGACGCGAGGCGCTCTTCGCCGATGTGGACGTGTCGCGTACCGTGGGATGGTTCACCGCCGTGTTTCCGGTCTGTTTGCGGATCGGCGATGGTCGACGGCCTGCCGAGACGCTCGCCATCATCGATCGGCATCTCCGCGCGATCCCCGATGGGGGCATCGGCTGGGGCCTGCTCGGATACGGCGACCAGGCGGCGCCCAGGGAGTGGCAGGGACTCGGCCATCCCGCGATGAGTTGCAACTATCTTGGTCGCATCGATCCTCCGTCGGTGCTCACCTGGGCGGTCGCGCCGGAATCGCCGGGGCGGGAGGTCGGGCACCGCGGCACGCGACCGACGGCAGTCGACTTGGTCGCGCACCTGGCTGAGGACCGATTCCACGTCACATGGCACTACGACGCTCGTCGGTATGAGCGCGCGGTCATCGCGGCGATGGCGGATCGCTGCCTGGCCGTCATGCGCGAGCTGTCGGAGCAGGCGGATGAGCCGCTGGCGCTCGAGCACCTCAGCGCCGGGAGGACGTCATGACGGACGGTATCCTGTCCGCGATCGGCCGTACGCCGCTCGTGGCGCTGCGACGTCTCATGCGCACCGATCGGTTTCGGCTCTTTGCCAAGCTCGAGGCGCTGAATCCGGGAGGCAGCATCAAGGATCGTGCCGCGCTGAGCCTGCTCCAGGGTGCGTTGCAGGCCGGAACGATCGGCCCCGACACGGTGGTCGTGGAGTCGAGCTCGGGCAACATGGGCATCGGGCTCGCCCAGGCGTGCGCCGTCCTCGGTCTGCGCTTCATCTGCGTGGTCGACGTGCGCACGACCCTGCAGAACGTGGCGATCATGCGTGCCTACGGTGCCGAGATCGAGGTCGTCGACGCGCCGTCACCCGGTGGTGGGGGATTCCTCCAGGCACGGATCGAGCGGGTCCGTGCCATTACTGCGTCGCTGCCCCGTACGTTCTGGCCCGATCAGTACGGCAACATCGACAACGCGCGCGCGCATCGTCAGACGATGCACGAGATCGTGGCGGCGCTGGACGGGCGCGTCGACGTCCTGTTCTGCCCGACCAGCACCTGTGGGACCATCCGCGGTTGTGCCGACTACGTTCGGGACCATGGGTTGTCGACGTCCATCATAGCGGTCGACGCCATCGGCAGCGTGATCTTCGATCCGTCGCCGGGGTCCGTCCCAACGAACACGATCGTCCGCCGCATTCCCGGGCATGGGGCCGCGGTTCGTCCCGCGCTCTATCGCGATGGCGTCGCGGACCTCTGCGTGCATCTTTCCGATCTCGAGTGCGTCGTCGGCTGCCGCCGGCTCGTGGCCTGCGAGGGCATCCTCGCCGGCGGCTCGTCCGGGGCCGTCGTGATGGCCGTCGAGCGTCTCCGCGACCGCCTCGTGGACGGCGCGACATGCGTGGCCGTGCTCCCGGATCGCGGCGAGCGCTATCTCGACACCATCTACTCGAACGACTGGGTCCGGGCGCAGTTCGGCGCGGTGCCGGAGCTCTGGCGGCAGTCGGATGAGCAGTCGTCGGCATGGCGTTCCGACGACGTTCACCTCGGGCCGTTGATGCCGCCGCCGGCCTCGTGGTCCGCGCTGCCTGTGCCATGCCGGTGGGCAGAGTGAAGGACGACGATCTCGTCGTTCTTCCGGCGTCGGAGGTTGCGGTGCTGCTGGCGGACCAGGAGGCGACAATCCTGGAGGTCGTGGAGGCAGCGTATCGCGCGCACGGGCGCGGGGAGTCGATCGTGCCGCATTCCTGCTTTCTGCGCCTACCGGGTGGTCGCGAGCGCATTGTCGCCCTGCCGGCCTATCTCGGCGGAGACTTCGGGGTTGCCGGGATGAAGTGGATCGCGTCCTTTCCGAACAACGTGACGCGCGGGCTCGAGCGCGCCTCCGGGTTGGTCGTGCTGAACTCGCTCGTGAGCGGCAGGCCGTGCGCCATCGTCGAGGGCTCGGTCGTGAGCTCCGAGCGGACGGCGGCGAGCGCCGCCCTTGCGGGGCGTCTTCTCCACGGCGAGGAGCCACCTGGGACCATTGGCATTCTCGGGAGCGGCGCCATCAACCTCGCCACCCTGCGGTACCTCCGTCATGTGTGGCCGAGTATCGACCACGTGCTGGTCTGCGATCTCAGCCCCTCGCGCGCCGTCGGATTCATCGCGCGCGGCCGTGCGATGCTCCCAAAAGCGCGCTTCGAGCTCGTCAGCGACTGGTCGGCGTTGGTCGAGCACGCGACCCTGCTGTCGATCGCGACGACGTCCACGGCGCCCTATCTCGACGCCCTCGGCCGTGGGTCGCTCACGACCGTCCTGCATCTTTCGCTGCGCGACGTCGATCCGGCGCTCGTCCTCGCGGCCGACAACGTCGTGGACGACGCTGATCACGTGTGTCGTGCCGAGACCTCGCTCCATCTGGCCGAGCGCGCCGCCGGCCATCGCGGATTCATCCGCTGCGCGTTGGCGGACGTACTCGCGGGTAGCCAGCCGCCCAAGCGCGCGTATGGCAGCCCGACCATATTCAGCCCGTTCGGCCTCGGCATCCTCGACATCGCCATCGCGAAGCTCGTATGTGATCGCGCTCAGGCCCGCGGGTGGGGGACCCGGATTCCGTTTGCGGCGGCGGCAGGATGAGCGCGGGGCCGGCGGAGGGCGCATGGCGGCACGCAGGGTTCGGCGGTCGACCGTGATGGTGCTCGGGGTTTTCGTGGGCGTGCTCGCCGGCGGCGCGGTGTGTGCCGCGGCCGATGGGCAGCCGCGGCGCGTGGACCACGGGGCGCTCATCGTCCTCGACCTCTACGGCACCTACGAGGCCATGGGCCGACAGGGGGTCGATCTCCTCGGGGCCGACGCCCAGGACGTGCACGATCTCTACGCCGACCGCTGGGGCGGGCTCGTGCGGTCGCAGGGAGTGCTCGGGACGTTCGTGAACGGGGTGGTGTTTCCGTTCTGGAGCGCGTTCGGCAGGTGGCGCGAGGACAGCGGCTTCTTCGAGGAGGCGGCGGGGATCGCGCAGGGGCTCGATGCCGCGAGCGACATCGACGGGGTGCGGCTGCTCTACGGCGGCGTGTTCGGGGGAGGATCGACGGTCTTCGCGGCGACCCGCAGCGCGACCGTCGACGGCCGCGCGCTGATCGGCCGGAACGTCGACTGGTCGGACGACACCGGGCGGCGCCGGCCGGTGGTCACGCGCTACCATCCGGTGAACGGCGACCTCCAACATCTGACGGCGTCGTGGCCGCTCATCATCGTGCCGATCGTCGGGGTGAACGCGGCGGGGCTCGCGATCTCGATCAACTTCTTCGACGCCGACACGATGCTCGGCCTCGGCGTGCCGCGCATCCTCTATCGCCGCGTGCTGCAGCGGGCGCGGACGGTGGAGGAGGCGTTGGCGATCCTGGCGACCGGCGGCAATCGCGGCGGCGCCGGTATCCTGACGCTCGCCGACGCCGCGGGCACGATCGCGCTGGTCGAGTGCACGGCGAAGACCTGCGCGGTGCACGAGCTCGCCGAGGACTGGGTGGGGCAGAGCAACCATTCCCGCACCCCGGCGATGCATGGCCACGACGAGGGCCGTTCGGCCGACACCGACCGGCGGCGGATGGCGATGGAGACGGCGGTGCGGGGCCGGCTCGGCACGATCGATCCGGAGGTGGCCGCCGCGATCCTGCGGGACCGCGCCAACTCGCCCTTCATGAACGACGCGACGGTCGCGAACTTGCGCGTGCTGAACGCGGTCGTGGTCGATCCGCGGGCGCGGCTGATGTGGCATTCCACGGCACAGCAGCCGCTCGCACCCTTTGGGGAAATGATTCCGCTCGCGGTCGGCGACGACGGCACGACGGCGCGGCCGATCGCGGCCGACCCGCGGCTCGCCGGGCCGGCGCTGCGCCGCGAGGTCGAGGTGGTGGCGGCCAT
>CAZWAX010000063.1:0-1491 GCA_964631985.1 uncultured Polyangiaceae bacterium
GGCTGATCCGCCGCAAAAAAGCCGTCGTCGACCCGACGCCCGGGGTCACCCGTGACGTCAACGAGGCCGTGGCGGTGTTCGGCGACCGCGCCGTGCTGCTCGTGGATACCGGCGGCTTCGAAGGGGAGGGCGCCGTCGGGCCCGGCCACACCCTGGGCGGTGAGCGCATGGACCGTGCCGTCCGCGACGTGAGCCTCGCCGCCGTCGAGGGCGCCGCGCTCGTCGTCTACGTGCTCGACGGCAAGGCCGGACTCTCGCCGGCCGACGAGGCCGCGGCGACCGAGCTCCGGCGCCGGCAGGCGCGGGTCCTCTTCGTCGTCAACAAGCTCGACTCGCCGGGACGACTCGCCGGCGGCCACGAGTTTTATCGGCTCGGCAGCGACGATCTGATCCCGGTCTCGGCGGCGCACGGCCACGGCATGAGCGAGCTCGTCGAGCGCATCCTGGCCGCGACACCGGCGACCGCGATCGGACCCATGGAAGGCGTCGCCCCCGGCGACCATGCCATCCGCGTCGCCATCATCGGCCGCCCGAACGCCGGGAAGTCGTCCTTGCTCAACCGTCTCCTCGGCTACGAACGCGCCATCGTCGACCCCACCGCTGGAACCACGCGCGACGCGCTCGACACGCTGCTCGAGGTCGGCGGAACGCGCTACGTCCTGGTCGACACGGCCGGCATCCGCCGGCGCAGCAAGGTGCAGGATCCCCTCGAGCGCTCGTCGGTCGGCAGCGCCATCGAGGCGATGGGACGCGCCGACGTCGTGGTGCTGGTGATCGACGCCGTGGAGGGCCTGACGAGTCAGGAGCAGAAGCTCGCGGCGCTGGCATGGAACGAGGGGAAGGGGCTCGTCCTGGTCGTCAACAAGTGGGACCTCCTCCGCGACCAGAAGCCGAAGACGTACCTCGAGAACGTCGCGCTCCAGATGCCGTCGCTCGAGGGCTTCCCGATGCTCACTACCTCGGCGAAGACCGGCGCCGGCGTCGATTCCATTCTGCCGGCCATCAAACGGGTGGCGGTGGCACACGGCGCCGAGCTCCAGACCGCGCGCCTCAACCAGGTGATTCTCGCGGCCTTCCAGGCCTAGGAGCCGCCGCCGGTGCAGGGGCGCCGGCCGCGCATTTACTACGCCACGCAGGTGGGACGCCGGCCACCGACGATCGTCGTATTTTCCAGTATCCCCGCGAGCATCCATCCGAGCTACCATCGCTACCTCGCGACCAAGATCGCGAACGCGTTTCGCTTGAAGGGCACCCCGCTGCGCGTGAGCTTCCGGGCGCGGCACTGATCCACCGATGTCGTCGCGTCCAACCGCCACTCCCGCCGCCCGTTCCGAGGGCGCTCCGCCCGTCGTCTCGACACGACCCGTCGCCGTGGTCGTCGGCGCGATCCGCACGGCCGCGGGTCAGTTCTACACCGACGGCTGCCCGACGCTCGCCGCGGCGATCTCGTTCTACGCGCTGCTCTCGTTGATCCCCGTGCTCTTCCTGGTG
>CAZWAX010000063.1:1501-18300 GCA_964631985.1 uncultured Polyangiaceae bacterium
AACCGGATGTGCGAGTACCACTGCAGAGCGACTGCCGCGATCGCGCTCGCCGGGTACGTGATCGGGTCGTCCGAGGACACCAATCAGGCGGTGCTGCAGTGGGTGCGGGAGTTCATCCCGCACCTCAGCGACGACTTCACCCGCAATCTGGAGTGGGTGGTGCAGAACCGCGGCCGCCTCTCCTGGCTCGGTCTCGGGAGCTTGATCATCGCCGCAAGCCTCGTCTTCCAGGCGACCGAGTTCGCGCTCGACCGCGTGTTCGCCCCCGGCCGCCGGCGCGGGTTTTGGCGCTCGCGCCTGCTCTCGCTCTGCGTGGTCGTCGGGATGGGGCTCGTGATGCTCTTCTCCTTCTACGTCGGTCTCCTGATTCACGCGCTCCGCGCCGACCCGAATCTGGCGCCGCTCGGCCACGACTTGCTGATGCCGCTCGCGCGCGGGCTCGGCATTCAGTACCTGACCTCGGTCGCGCTCATCGTCGGCGCCTTCACGCTGTCGCTGCGCGTCTTCCCCCACGCGCCGGTCAGCTGGCGCGAGGCGTTCATCGGCGGCTGCATCGGCGCGGCGCTCTGGGAGGTCGGCCGGCGGATCTTCCTCTGGTACCTCGCGAACCTCGCCCAGTTCTACGTGGTCTACGGCTCGCTCGGTGCGCTGGTCGCGGTGATGGTGTGGATCTACATGTCGGCGACGATCTTCCTCTTCGCCGCCGAGGTCGTCGTCGCACTCCAACGCGCGGAGCGCGGCGAAGCCGTCAACTGATGCCGGCGCGGCGATACTCGGCGGCGTAGCCGACGTAGTTCGCGGCCGACGTCAGGAGCGCCGCGCGCTCGTCGTCGCGGAGCTCACGCACGACGCGCGCCGGGTTCCCCAGTACGAGCCGACCCGACGGCACCCGCATGCCGGGCGTGATCAAGGCTCCGGCACCGACCAGACAGTCGTCCGCGATCTCGGCCCCGTCGAGCACAACCGCCCCCATGCCGATCAGCACGCGGTTCCCGAGCGTGCAGCCGTGGACGATCGCACGGTGGCCGATCGTCACGTCGTCCCCGATCTCCGCGCCGAAGCGGCCGCCGACGACGTGCACCGTCACGTGGTCCTGGAGGTTCGAGCGGGCACCGATGCGGATCGGGCCGACGTCGCCCCGCACCACCGTGTGAAACCAGAGACTCGCCTCGGCGCCAACCACGACGTCGCCGACCACGACGGCGCTCGTCGCGACGAACACCGTCGGATCGATGGATGGATCAACGCCGCGAAATCCCGCAATCATCGCGTCGGAACGCGTAGCACGGGCCCCGCGACCTTGTCAGTCCGGGAGGTCCCTGTTAGGAAGGGACATGGAAGTCCGCCCCACCGTCGACGAGTCGATTCCAAGCCCCGAACGCCGCTGCGCGCCTCGGGGCTTTCGTGTCTTTCTGGATCGCGGCTGCACCGCTCTTCCCCCCGCCCCCGGCGTTTCGACGCTGCCGCACGACACCAACGGAGGTTTGTATGGACCTGCGTGAGCTCGAAGAAGGCCTCACCTTCGACGACGTCCTGCTCGTCCCCGCCGAGAGCGAGATCATCCCGCGCGACGCGGTGATCGCGACCAAGCTCTCGCGCAAGATCACGCTGAACATCCCGCTTGCGTCGGCCGCCATGGACACGGTCACCGAGGCCCGGATGGCGATCAGCATGGCGCAGGAGGGCGGCATCGGTTTCGTCCACCGCAACATGACGGTCGACGCCCAGGCCCGCGAGGTCGAGAAGGTCAAGAAGTCGGAGAGCGGCATGATCGCCGATCCGGTGACCGTCCACCCCGACCAACGCATCTCGGACGCGCTCGAGATCATGAAGCAGTTCTCGATCTCCGGCCTCCCGGTCACGCGCGACGGCCGCCTCGTCGGCATCCTCACCCACCGCGATCTGCGCTTCGAGAAGCGCATGGACCGGCCGGTCTCCGAGGTCATGACGGGCGAGAACCTCGTCACCGCCAAGCCCGGCATCAGCCTCGAGCAGGCGAAGGACATCCTGCACGCCAACCGCATCGAGAAGCTGCTCGTCGTCGACGACGACTTCCGTCTCCGCGGCCTCATCACGGTGAAGGACATCCAGAAGACCACCGACTATCCGCTCGCCTGCAAGGACGAGCGCGGACGTTTGCGGGTGGGTGCGGCGGTCGGGGTCGGGCCCGACCGGGAGGCCCGGGTCGAGGCGCTGATCCGCGCCGGCGTCGACGTGCTGGCGGTCGACACCGCGCACGGCCACTCGCGGAACGTCATCGACACCGTTCGGGACGTCAAACGAGGGTGGCCCGACGTCGACGTCGTCGCCGGCAACGTCGGCACGGAGGAGGGCGCGCGCGCCCTCGTGAAGGCCGGGGCCGACGGCGTCAAGGTCGGCATGGGCGTCGGCTCGATCTGCACGACGCGGATCATCTCCGGCGTCGGCATGCCGCAGCTCACCGCCGTCCTCGGGGCCGTCCGCGGCGTCAAGGGCAGCGACGTCCCGATCATCGCCGACGGCGGCGTCCGCTTCTCGGGCGACATCACCAAGGCGATCGCCGCCGGCGCCCACAGCATCATGATCGGCAGCCTTTTCGCCGGCACCGAGGAAAGCCCCGGCGAGACGATCCTGTTCCAGGGCCGCACCTACAAGCTCTACCGCGGCATGGGCTCGATCGAGGCCATGAAGGAAGGCAGCCGCGACCGCTATTTCCAGAGCGACGAGCCCGACATGAAGCTCGTCCCGGAAGGCATCGAGGGCCGCGTCTCCTACAAGGGCAGCCTCGCCTTCAACATTCACCAGCTGGTCGGCGGTTTGAAAGCAGGCATGGGCTACTGCGGCTGCCGCACGCTGGAGGATCTCCGCACCAAGACGCGTTTCCTCCGCATCAGCGCCGCGGGCATGCGCGAGAGCCACGCCCACGACGTGGTCATCACCAAGGAAGCACCCAACTACCGACTCGAATAGACCGCGGCTGCGGTGGTGTCGCGGCGCCTGCGCGCCGCGTCGATGGGAGCGTGCATGATTCTGGTCCTCGACTTCGGTAGCCAGTACACCCAGCTGATCGCGCGGCGCGTCCGCGAGCAGCACGTCTACTGCGAGATCCACCCCTTCAACGTCTCGCTCGAGACGGTTCGGAGGCTCGCCCCCGAAGGCATCATCCTCTCGGGCGGACCGTCCAGCGTGTACGCCGAAGGCGCGCCGCTGCCCGACAAGGCCATTCTCGACGTCGGCGTCCCGGTGCTGGGGATTTGCTACGGGATGAACGTCTTGAATTTCTTGGCCGGCGGCAAGGTCGCCCGCGCCAGCCATCGCGAGTACGGTGCTGCCAAGATCGCGATCGACGACGAGAGCGACCTCTTCAAAGGCATCGCCGGCACGGTCGACGGCTCGACGGTGTGGATGAGCCACGGCGACCGCATGGAGAGCCTCGCCCCCGGGTGGAAGGTGATCGCCCACAGCGGGAACTCGCCCATCGCCGCGTGCAGCGACGTCGCGAATCGCCGCTGGGGCATCCAGTTCCATCCCGAGGTCCACCACAGCGAGCGCGGCGCCGACGTGCTGCGGAGCTTCGTCTTCGGCATCTGCAAGGCCGAGCCCAACTGGACCATGGAGAACTTCGTCGGCCAGGAGGTCGAGAAGATCCGGGCCCAGGTCGGCGACGAGAAGGTGATCTGCGCCCTCTCGGGCGGCGTCGACTCCGCCGTCGCCGCCGCCATCATCGACCGCGCCGTCGGCGACCAGCTCACCTGCGTCTTCGTCGACAACGGGGTGCTGCGGGCAGGGGAGGCCGAGCGCGTCGCCGACGTGTTCCGCGGCCGCTTCGGCGGCCGCTTCCGCGCCGTCGACGCCCGGAAGCAGTTCCTCGACGCGCTCGCCGGGGTCGAGGACCCCGAGGTGAAGCGCAAGGCCATCGGCCGCGTCTTCATCGAGGTCTTCGACGCCGAGGCCAAGAAGATACCCGGCGTCGCCTACCTCGCGCAGGGCACGCTCTATCCCGACGTCATCGAGTCGGTGTCGTTCAAGGGACCGTCGGCCACCATCAAGAGCCACCACAACGTCGGCGGGCTCCCGGAGCGCATGAAGCTGAAGCTCGTCGAGCCGCTGCGAGAGCTGTTCAAGGACGAGGTCCGCGAGCTCGGGCGCCTGGTCGACGTGCCCGACGAGATCCTGCAGCGTCAGCCGTTCCCTGGTCCGGGACTCGCGATCCGGATCCTCGGCGAGGTCACCGAAGAGCGCCTGTTCATCCTGCGCGCCGTCGACACGATCGTCGTCAGCGAGATCAAGGCGGCCGGGCTGTACCGGAAGATCTGGCAGTCGTTCGCCGTGCTGCTCCCGGTGAAGACCGTCGGCGTCATGGGCGACGAGCGGACGTACGAGAACGTGATCGCGATCCGGGCGGTGGAGAGCGTCGATGGGATGACCGCGGATTGGGCGCGGCTACCGTACGATCTGCTCGCGCATCTTTCGAATCGGATCATCAACGAGGTGGCGGGGGTGAACCGGGTCGTCTACGACGTCTCGTCGAAGCCGCCGGCGACGATTGAGTGGGAGTAGCCTAAATGGAGAAGTTCGCGATCGCACTGCTCGACACCCTCGGTTACAAGGGCATCTGGAACCGCGCCCAACCGGACGACATCTTGGCATCGCTGGAAAAGACAAATTCAACGGCAGAAGAGGTTGGCGCCAATACAATTGCCAATTTTTCTAAGCAACTGATCGAGAATGTCCCCGTCACCAACTACCTCTCATTCCAGCTACTGGTCCGAGCCTTCTCAGATACCCTCGTCGTAGGATGCTCAGCGGCCGCGGCTCCACAGTGCCCGTCCACTCATCGTCAGGCAGTCGAGAACCTGGCCCCTGGTGTCGCAATCCAAGTCGTATCCGAAATGGTGGCAGGCATCGCCTCGACGTCGGCGACCGCACGAACCCCGATGGCCTACCGCGGCGCCATTGCCTTTGGGAACCTCGCGTACCGATCTAGCTTTCTCGTCGGTCCCGCGATTGATGAGGCGGCCGAAATGGAGCACCAGCCAGAGGGAGCATTCATTGTAGTTTGTCCCTCCGCGAGCGCGTTCCTTGCAAAGGATTCTCGTGACCTTCCACTTCTTTATAGCTACCCAGTTCCGTGCAAGCGTGGCGTCTCGCGAATGCACGTTATCAATCCAACCTACTACACGCTCGATCCAAACAAGTACCTGAAGTCGATCCTCCACACTTTTACAGGCGACGACAGTGTCCTTCGGAAGCGAGCCAACACCAAAACGTTTCTTGTTGAAGCAGCCAAGGATCCCGATGGCTTGAAGCGGCGCGTCTTCATGCATTCGAAACACAAGGCGATGGTCGAAAACGCCATAGCGGCAGCCCTTGCGCGCGTGCGAGAGATAGAGGGAGAGCGAACCCGTACATCCAGACCAGACGGTAACGTCTGAGTGGATGCTCAACGGGCCCTTTCGCTTCCGACGTCACGCGTGCAACCGACTCTGCCCCGGCTCCATGCAGCTGCTCGTAGGCATCGCCTCTTCGGGCTCTTCCCGGCCGATCCAGCCACATTCAGCAGCGACCACACCGCCAGGTCCGACAAGAACGCGTACCGTATCAACCCCTGATCAACGGCATCCTGGCGGGGGCTACACGTCGCGGGGTGCAGATCACCTCAGCATGCGCCAATAGGCGACGTCCTCGGCCGACGAGAGCGCGCCCGGGTTGCGGACGGCCTCGCAGCCAGCCCTGGACCGTTGCGGACGGCACAAGGATCTACCGTCCGTCGCGCTGTCTCCAATACCCAGGCCGACGCCGCTCGTGCGCTATCGCGAGTACTTGGATGCGATCGGGAAGCTCGAGATAGACGACGTCGTAGGGGAAACGCCGCATGATCACGCGCAACACCCCGTCATCGGCGCGACCCGGAAGTCGCGATCCGGATCCGGGATTCGACTCGATCCGCCCCAGGGCCTCGTCGAGCATGGCGAGGAAATCGTCGCCCAGGCCAGTGCGGCTGGTCTCATACCAACGCCATGCCTCGGTCGCTTCGACCTCGGCCTCTTCACTGATCCGAAGCGGACGCTTCAACGCTGCGGGGTGTTACCCTTGATCCGCTCGCGGACCTCGGGCCACGGCCGGCCGGGATCCTTACAAGACCGCGCCCGTTCCGCACGACGTTCGATCTCAGTGGCCCAGGCGGCCTCCGCATCGTCATCCGGGGCGCCGTCCAGGCTCGCAAGCAGCTCTGCTGCCAGCTCGGCGCGCTCGTCGAGATCGAGCTCCAACGCGCTCATCAGAAGCCTCTGAGCGACCTTCGTCATTCGATCGCAGGCTAGACTCCCCCGGGGCGCCGCACAAGCCGCAAAGCCGTTCACCTGTACTCGTAGCGTCAGTGCGGGGCGCCGTGTCCGTCACTGATCAACTGAATCCTGGCACGGGCGGACAGGCGCGTGGGATAGGGCCCGCGCAAGTCCGAGGAGGTCCGGTGTTCGTTCTTCGTTGCACGCAGAAGCTGCTGAAGCGCGTCGGGGCGCCGAACGCCGGCGATGCGGTGTCGGCGACGCGGCTCGGAGACTGGTTCGCCAATCTCGTCGTGGTCGACCGCCGCCCGTACGTGCTGCTCGTGAGCGAGCGTTCCCGGCTGCCGGTCGTGGTTCCGGCGCGGCGCGTGAAGCAGCTCGGCGAGCACCTGCCGAGCATTCTCGAGGAAGTGCTGAAGACACTTGGGCTCCCAGCTTCGGCCATCCGGCGCGAGGTCGAGGAGATGCGAGACAATGTGGTCGCCCCGACCAACAGCCGCTCCGTGCTCGGAACGCTGAACGAGTTCGCGTTCATGCTTCAGGACCGCTTGCGCGAGGAGCCGGACGCCGATCTCGTCGCCGTCGCCGCCTGGTTGAGCGAGACACCCATCACGGCGCTCGGAGACTTCTTCCCGGACCTGCAAACCCGGGCGCTGCTCTCCTGATGCCTGGACGGGTGACGCGTCGCCTGCCGCGGACAACGCCCTGTCGCCCGCCGCGGTCGTCGCCACCGTTCGCGCTCGCGGCGCGCTGCGTTTCCAGCGCACCGCGGCGCCCGATATGAACGCCAGGGTGGACACCGGATCCGCCAGCGTCGCTCGCTACGATTCGTGGACCCAGTCGTCATGAGCCGGCTCTTCCAGTTGCCGAGCGCCGTCGACCGCGATCCGGCCATCGACGCCTGGATGCGTGAGCATGCGGGTACGCTGGGAGCCATCGCGCAGCACTGGTTCGAGGTCATGCACGCGTGCGGAGACGACGTGCGCGAGATCCTGCACGACGGCCACCCCACCGCGTGCGTCGCCGATGCCGCCTTCGGCTACGTGAACGCCTTCCGAGCTCACGTGAACGTCGGCTTCTTTGCCGGCGCCGATCTCGCCGATCCGGACGGCCTGCTGGAAGGCACCGGCACGTTCATGCGTCACGTAAAGCTCAGGCCCGAGCATGGCGTCGACGCTGCAGCCTTGAGGAAACTGATCGAAGCGGCGTACGTCGACATGAAGGCTCGCCTCCGAGCGTCGCGTTGAAGGCACACGCATGCGGGCACGTTCCATCTTTTTGTTGTATCAGCGCACCCTCTGAGACCGTTCCAGATGCCCAGGAGTCTCCATGACCATCGATCCCCCGCCGCCGCTCTCCGGCAACGTCGTCGCGGCCGCGAACGATACCCGCGGCTGGTTCCTCGGCCACTTCATGCCGGGGGCGGACAACCCGCTCCGAACCCGTGACGTCGAGCTCAAGTGGTGGATGCACGCCAAAGGGGAGACACGCGACCAGTGGTCCGCTCCGAGCCAGGTTCAGACCCTCAACCTCCTCGTCCGCGGCCACTTCGTGCTGGTCTTCCCCGACCGGGAGGTCGCCCTCGCGAAGGAGGGCGACTTCGTGCTGTTCGGCCCCGGGGTCGCGCACTCGTTCCGTTCCGTGGAAGAGTCGCTCGTCCTGACGGTGCGCTGGCCTTCGACGCCACCATGACAGGCGGCCCCGCGGCCGCAGAGGTGCTCCGATGAAGAAGATCCTCATCCTCGCGCTCGCGTACGTTGCCATCGTGGTCGGCTTCGAGTCGCTGATCGGCTTCTTGCAGCCTGCGGGCGAATCGACGCTCGTGCTGACCACCATCGACCCGGACGGCACGCCGCACGATCGCGTGCTCGCGCGCCTCGACATCGACGGCAAGGTCTACGTGTCGGCGAACCATTGGCCGCGGGCCTGGTACCGTCGGGCGCTCGCGAACCCCGAGGTGCAGGCGACCCTCGACGGGGTCCAAGGCAACTACCGCGTCGTGGCCGTCACGGGTCCGGAGGCCGATCGCGTGGAGCGCGAGCATCCGCACGGCCTGGCTTTCCGCTTCGTGACCGGCTTCCCGCCGCGTTACTTCGTCCGCCTCGACCCGCGCTGACCAACGAGCCATCCGCCGCACGGAGGTCGCCACCAACGTCATCGGTACGGCTCGCGCTCGGGTCGACCGCGCTTGACCTTGCGTCCAATATCTTGGACGTAAGATCCATGATGAAGGATGGCGGACCCGATCTGAACGCCCGCATCGCCGCGCGGGTTCGCGAGCTTCGCGCCGACTGCGACCTCTCCCTCGACGCGATCGCCAAGGCCAGCGGCGTCAGCCGCTCGATGATCTCGCTCATCGAGCGCGGCGAGAGCAGCCCGACCGCGGTCGTGCTGGAACGGCTCGCGACCGGCCTCGGAGTGACCCTGGCCTCGTTGTTCGATCCATCGCCCGCGGCGGCGCGCACAGCATCCGGACCGCTCGCGCGTCGCGACGCTCAGCCGGCGTGGCGCGACCCCGCGTCCGGTTACGTCCGCCGGAACGTCTCGCCGGCCGGAATGGCGCAGCCGATGAGGATCGTCGAGGTGCGCTTCCCGGCGGGCGCGCGTGTGGCCTTCGAGAACGGCGGGCGTGAGGCGCGCGTGCACCAGCAGGTGTGGGTGCTCGACGGCGCCATGGACGTCACGGTCGGGAAGACGCGCCATCGCTTGCGAAAAGGCGACTGCCTCGCGATGCAACTCGACCAGCCGACGATGTTCCACAACCCGACACGCAAGGCGGCGCGCTACGCCGTGGTGATCGCCTCGAGGACCGAGGGCCGACGATGACCACCACCGCCCCGGCGATCCGACGCGTCCCTTCGCTCGACGACACGCTGACCCGCGGCCTCGCCGACGTGCTGATCGACTGCGTGGACAGCGACGCGTCGGTCGGCTTCATGCACCCGCTCACGCCCGACCGAGCCGCGGCCTTCTGGGCCCAGGTGGCGGCCGCCGTCGCACGCGGCGAGCGCATCCTGCTGGTCGCCGAGGACGCGCACGGGGTGTGCGGCACCGTCCAGCTGGTGCTCGCTCAGATGGAGAATCAGCCGCATCGCGCCGACCTCTCGAAGCTGCTCGTCCATCGGCGGGCGCGGCGGACGGGGGTGGGCGCGGCGCTGATCCGCGCGGCCGAAGTCGCGGCGCGCGAGGGCGGCAGGACGGTGCTCGTGCTCGACACCGCCACCGGCGCGGCGGAGCGCCTCTATGCCCGCCTCGGCTGGGAGCGTGTCGGGGCGATCCCCGACTACGCTCTCATGCCGCGCGGCGGCTTCTGCGCTACCACCCTCTACTATCGCCGACTGCGCTGAGCCTCCGCCTCAAGGGCAGCTCTCGTTGTCGGCGATCGTTCCCGTGCTGCAGAGCGCCTCACGCTCGGGGCTCTTCGGCGTGAACTTCTCGATCACCATGCAGTCGCTCTTCTTGGCGTCGTTGCAGGCGCCGGCGCTCCCGGCCGATCCCGGGGGCTCGAAGCACAGGGGCGCCCCGCTGACCGGATCGATCACCTCGGGGTTGCAGAGCGCGCGGTCGTGGCAGCGGGTATCGAGCCCGTTGTTGTAAGCGTCGAGGAGCCCGATGCAGTCGCCGACGGAGCGGGTCCCGCTCGTTCCGCCGCTCTCGCAGACGAGGTTGCAGTCGGCGAACACCGATCCGATGCTGATCCCCGTGCACGTCGCCCCGCCGCCGCTCATCACACAATTCAGCGCGGTCGCCATCAGCTGACGCGCCAGCTGGCGCTCGCTGACGCCGACGACGGCGACGCACATCGCTTCGAGAGCCGAGTTGGCGCTCTCGACGTCGGTGTTGGTGATGCGCTCGCCGCAGATCTCCAAGCATCCGCCGGCGGCGTCGATCACGCGTTGGGTGATGTTGATGGCCCCGCCTTTCTCGCAATCGTCGTCCCGATTGCCGTCGGCAACGTCGGGGCAGGCATGCGTCGCCCAGAAGCCCGGGGTTCGACAGCGCTCGGCACCGGGGGTCGCCGTCGTGGTGGGTGTCGGCGTGAGGGTCCGGGTTGGCGTCGGGGTCGGCGTCGCCGTGCGCGTGGGCGTCGGCGTAGCGGTGAGCGTCGGGGTCGGTGTCGCCGTCACGGTCGCCGTTGGCGTCGGCGTCGCCGTCGCGGTGGCGGTGGGCGTCGGCGTCGCGGTCGACGTCACGGTGGCAGTCGGTGTCGCCGTTTCCGTGGGAGTAGGCGTCGGCGTTGCCGTCGCCGCGGGCGCAAAGATACTGCTGCTCCCCTGAGCGCCGCCGGTCGTGACCGCATCGCAGAGGGCGTCGGTCGTGACGATCGCCGTCGTGGGAGTATCGCCACGGGTTCCGAACACCCCGCATGGGTTCGTCATCGTCGGCGGGACGGTGGCGCCGATGCTCGCGCGAATGGTGGCAATCGGTACCAGGAACGCACCCGCGCCGATGGCGACCCCGCCGGCATCGACGAAGACCAGGACGCGATTCGAGTTCAGGGGATCCTCGATGCACTCGACCACGCCCGCGCTCTTGGCGACGCAGCCGTCGGCACCGACCGGCACGAACGTCAGCACGCCGGGCAGCTCGATGCTGCATGACGTCGTCGCGCACGCGAGGGTGTAGGCCACCGCGGCGCGGCAGGTGCTCGTGGGGCAGGCCGCGTCGTCCGCGCACGGCTTGCCGCCGTTGATGCCGCCGGCGCAGGTGTTGACGAGCTTCGCCGCCACCTGCGTTCCGGGCGGCACCGACGAGGACGAGTTGCTCAGGGTGATTCCGATGTCGACCGTGTCACCCACGCCGAGTGCGGTACCGCACGTCGTCCCGTCTCCGGGGAAAATCGGCAAGGAGCCGCTGGCCTGGCAACCGAGGGCATGCACGGACGCGGGGCTGACGAGCGTGGCTGCGAAGAGGATCGGCAACGCGGCCATCCGCAGTGTGGACAAAACGCGAAAGGCGATGGACTGCATGGAGAGCCCTCCTGGAACACGACCAAACAGTCGCGGTTGAGAAGTGTGATGGACCCAGTGCGCTCGTGCCACGTGGGTTCGAAGGTGTCAAAGCAAATCGATGCCCGCGTTGGCTTGACCCGATCGCACGGCGGGATATGCGATCCGCCGCCATGCGCGTCGCGTGCGCCCACCTCCCGAGACCGTCGTCGTGATCGCCGCCCTCGTCTTCGACATGGACGGCCTCATGCTCGACACCGAGCCGATCTATCGCGCCTCGTGGCAGCGCACCGCCGCGGAATTCGGATGGGAGATCAACGACCACGGCTACGAGGTCTTTCTCGGCCGACGCACCGACGACGCCGAGGCGGAGCTGGCGCGCATCTTCGGTCCGACCTTCCCGATCGACCGATTCCACGCCCGCTGGCCCGTCCTCTGGCACGAGATCGCGGGGCAGGGGCTCGCGGTGAAGCCGGGCGTCCACGAGCTGCTGGCGCTCGCCGAGGAACGACGCATGCCGCTCGGGCTCGCCACCTCGACCGAGCGCCGCCTCGCGCTCCGCACGCTCGGGTACGGCGGGCTCACGGCGGACCGCTTCCACGTGATGGTCACCGGCGACGAGATCGCGCACGGGAAGCCCGCGCCCGACATTTATCTGGAAGCGGCGCGCCGATTGGGGGTGCTGCCCGAGCGCTGCGCGGCGTTCGAGGACTCCGACGCCGGCACGCTTTCGGCGAGCAGGGCAGGAATGACGACCTTCCAGGTGCCGGACATGAAGCCGCCGTCGCCGGAAGCGACCGCCGCGGCCTATCGGGTCCTCCGTTCCCTCAGCGAGGCGCCCGCGCTACTGAGCCCGCTCATCGAAAGGAGATTCCCATGATCGGTTACGTCACTCTCGGCACCAACGACCTGCAGCGCGCCGCCGCGTTCTATGACGCCCTCCTCGGCGAGCTCGGCGCCAAGCGCGCCATGGAGATGGAGAGCTTCATCGCGTGGTCGACCGCGCCCAACACCCCGATGGTCGCGGTCATCAAGCCCTTCGACGGGAAGGCCGCGACCGTCGGCAATGGCGTGATGGTCGCCATCATGGTCGACAGCAAGGAGAAGGTGCAGGCCCTCCACACGAAGGCCCTGGCCCTCGGCGGCAAGGACGAGGGCGCCCCCGGCCCCCGCGGCGACGGCTTCTACGCCGGCTACTTCCGCGATCTCGATGGCAACAAGCTGAACGCCTTCTTCCTCGGCTGAGCGCGGCGTCCAGGAGGGCGGACCGATGCCGATCTCGGATTACGTGAGGGATCTGCGCTCGCGCATCGGCCCGACCCTTCTGCTCGCCCCATCCGTCACCGGGCTCATCTTCGACGACGACCGCCGTGTGCTGCTGGTGCGCGTGGCGACCGGCGTGTGGGTCGCACCGGGCGGGGCGGTCGATCCGGACGAGGCGCCGCAGGACGCCGTCGTACGCGAGGTCTGGGAGGAAACGGGCCTGCACGTGGAGCCGACGCGACTCTGCGGCGTGTTCGGCGGCGCGGACTATCGCGTCACGTACGACAACGGGGACGAATCCGCGTACGTCATGGCCGTCTACGCATGTCGCCCGCTCGCGGGCACGCTCCGGCCCGACGGCGAGGAGACGTTCGAGGCCCGGTACTTCGCCGCCTCCGAGCTGCCCACGATCCCGCTGGCACGTTGGGCGTCGATTCTGATCCCGACGCTGATGCGCCGCGCGGACCACGCGTGGATCCCCCCCGTCGCGTGGAAGCCACCCCCACAGAGTCGATGAACGGGAACGTCGCGGGCCGTCCGCGATGGCAGGAGCATGAGACGCGTCGTCGTCGGCTTTTCAGTCGTGGCTGCGATCCTCGTGGTCGTGGCCGCGCTCGGGCCGACTCATCGCCCTCACGCGCTCCTCTTCGTCGCCGTACCCGATTCGGCGGTGACGTGCATGACGCCGAGCGTGCGATGGAAGGCGGCGCCCCACGCGTCGGCATGCTCCTGCGAACCCCCGAACACCTCGAGGATCTGCTGCAGGAAGGCGGTCCGAAACGCCTCGGTCTCGGCGCTGCCGATGTTGAAGCGCGCGTGCTTCTTGGCGAGCTTCCGAAACTGCGAGTTCCGCAGCTCCGGCCGGAACTCGACGAGATGCTGCAGCGCCGCGGCGAGCTTGTCCGCCTGGTCTTCGACGTTCTTGAACAGCGCGGTCAAGTCGGGGCGCAGCGCGAACAACCTTTCGTAGAATCGCGTCGTGAACGACCGGCAGTGCACGGCTTCGGAGTCCTCGTCGAGCCGCTGGCGCACGATCTGGGGCAGCTCGCCGTCGGCAATCAGCTCGAGCTCCGACGCGGTCGTCTCGCGCAGGAGGCGCTTCTCCGGATTGCGCGCGAGCATCCGTGCCAGCACGAACGCCAAGGCAGGGCTCTCGGCGACCCACGTCACGCCACGCGACTCGAAGAAGCTCCGTGGCTCGTCGAAGAACTTCGGTCGCCGCAGGAGATCGTCGAAGCACCGAACCTCGAAGGGTCGGTGGCCGAGCAACAACTCGAGGGCGAGCAGGCCGAGATAGTACTGGCCATGCGCGTCCATCTCCTCGCGGGTGCGTGGCGTTCGTCCCCCGGAGACCTCCGGTGACAGGTGCGTGAGCGCGTCCCAATTGAGCAGTTGGCCGGTCGCCATCGACGCGGCGCGCGCAAGCTGGCTCTCGATGCGGATGGGCGAGAGCCGCACGTCCCAATCGTCGCCCACGTGGATGCCGCTCGCGGCGAGCGGCCCGATCGAGAAGTCGTTCTCGTGCGCATTCCGCTGCGCGGCCGCGATCTTCGCGAGGACCTTGGCAACGATGTTCGGCGGTAGGCACCGACCCGGGCGACTCGCCAGGGTCGCTTCGAGCGTCGGCCAATCGACGTAGTCCATGACGAGACAATGCGGCTCCCGGTCGACGACGGCATAGTGGACCCGGATGAACGACGGGTCGCGGAGCTTCCGGACCGAGGCGACCGCGCGATCGAACACCATCCGAATACGGTTCTGCCGAGGCGCATCCGGCACGCTCTTCACCGCGACCGGCTCCCCCTCGCTCGACGTGCCGCGATAGACGACGGCGAAGTCGCCGCTGTGGATCATCGAGGTCTCGAGATCCACCCGGCCCTGGAGAAGCTGTTTCGTCTGCTCGAAAAGACGATCGCGCTGTTGCGGCGTCGTCTGCCCCATCACGCCGAGCTTCTTCCCGACGACCTGGCAGATCTCGAGCACCGCAACATCGATCGCCCGTTCGTCGTCGCCGGCGGCGGTCAGCGGGCGAAGCTCGTCGCGATGCGCGTCGTCGCCCCATCGTACGAACTGGTGGGCCGCAAGGGACGCGATGGCATCCCACAAGCAGGGCTCGGCAAGCACCGGGATGACCTGGAGATCGTCGGCCCGCTGCTCGATCGCCATGTCGAGCTCACGGCGGGCGTAGCGCTGGCAATCGAGATAGCTCGGCGTCAGCAACGCCAGGGCACAGCGGGACTCACTGAGCGCCTTTCGGATCTCCTCCTCCCACAGGGCGCCGGCCTCGATCGACACCGCGTCCACCCACAGATCCTCGCCAACGGGGAAGATGCCTTTGAGATGGCGTAAGAAGCGGTCGCGCCACTTCTTGTCATCGCGGCTGTAGCTGAGAAAAAGCTTGCTGCGCATGTTGGCCCCCTCGCGAGGCGTGCCATGGCGCCGACGCGCCCGTCAACGCCAAAGCGCAGCCCGGGTCGAGGACTGAATCAAGTCGGAACAGGAATCCCTCGCGCCCGTCGTCGGCTGCCCATCGGCATCGCTCAACTTAGTACTTGCACCCGCGCCGACCGAAGCGCATGGTATCGCTCCCCAAAAGACGGCTGAGGAGGAGTGGCGGCTCGATGAGTTTCGTACATCTGCATCTTCACACCCAGTACAGCCTGCTCGACGGCGCGAACAAGATCGCCAAGCTGATCCCGCAGGTGAAGGCGCTCGGGATGCCGGCGGTCGCGATGACCGATCACGGCAACATGTTCGGCGCGATCGAGTTCTATCGGACGTGCGTCGCGAACGCGGTGCAGCCGATCATCGGCTGCGAGGTCTACATGGCGCCGCGCAGTCGCACCGAGCGGGCCGCTCAGCGCAGCGACGACTACGAGGCCGGCGGCAACTTCCACATGATCCTGCTCGCCATGAACATGGAAGGGTACCGGAACCTCTGCAAGATGGTGAGCCTCGCCTACCAGGAAGGCTTCTATTTCAAGCCGCGCATCGACAAGGAGCTGCTCCGCGCCTTCAACGGCGGCCTGATCGCCACCAGCGGCTGCCTCTCGGGCGAGATCAACCGCGCCTTCGCCGCCGACAACTACCCGCGCGGCCGCGAGCTCGCGATCGAGTACCTCGAGATCTTCGGCGACCGCTACTACCTGGAGATCCAGGACAACCACATCCCGGTCCAGAACAAGTGTAATCAGATGTTGAAGGAGCTCGGGAAAGACCTCGGGATCCCGCTGCTCGCCACCAACGACTGCCACTACCTGACGAAGGAGGACGCGCGGGCCCACGAGGTGCTCCTCTGCATCCAGACCGGCAAGACCCTGAACGACCCGTCGCGGTGGAAGTTCGACACCGACCAGCTCTTCGTGAAGGGCATCGAGGACCTGCGCGAGGCCTTCAAGGACGTCCCCGAGGCGATCGAGAACACGCTCCAGGTCGCGAAGCGCTGCGACCTCGAGCTCAAGAGCCACGATTACGAGTTCCCGGCGTACAAGACCGATCCGGGAGAGACCCTCGAGCAACGCCTCGACAAAGCGGCACGTGCCGGGCTCGAAGAGCGTCTGGCGGCCGGTTGCGGCGTCAGCAACGGGCCGGTCACCGCGGACGCCGCCACCCCGTACTGGGAGCGCCTGGAGTTCGAGCTCCAGAGCATCAACAACCTGCAGTTCGCCGGGTACTTCCTCATCGTCTCCGACTTCATCAATTGGGCGAAGCGTCAGTCCATACCCGTCGGGCCGGGTCGTGGGTCCGCCGCGGGCTCGCTCGTGGCGTATGCGCTCCGCATCACCGACATCGATCCGCTGCCCTACAAGCTGATCTTCGAGCGCTTCCTGAACCCGGGTCGAAAGTCGATGCCCGACATCGACGTCGACTTCTGCTACGAGCGCCGCGACGAGGTCATCCGCTACGTGCGGGAGAAGTACGGCGAGGATCGCGTCGCCGGCATCATCACGTTCGGGACCCTGAAGGGGAAAGCCGCCATCAAGGACGTCGGGCGCGTCCTCGAGTTCTCGTACGGCGAGACCGACAAGATGGCGAAGCTCTACCCGGCACCGGTGCAGGGGAAGGACCACCCGCTCGCCGAGGCGCTGGAGATCGAGCCGAGGCTCCGCGAGATGCGCGACCGCGGTACCGACCGCGAGCGTGAGCTCTTCGACTACGCCTTCCGTCTCGAAGGGCTGATGCGGCACGCCTCGCGGCACGCCGCCGGCATCGTCATCGCCAACCGGCCGCTCTCGGAGTACCTGCCGCTCTTCGTCGACAAGGAAGGCGCGGTTCTCACGCAGTACCCGATGAACGACGTCGAGTGGATCGGCCTCATCAA
>CAZWAX010000064.1:0-18240 GCA_964631985.1 uncultured Polyangiaceae bacterium
GGAAGCCGACGATGTTGGCTTCGATGTAGGCGTAGGGGTGCGTGATCGAGTAGCGGACGCCGGCCTGGGCCGCGAGGTGGATGACGCGCGGGAAGCGGTGCTTGGCGAACAAGTCGTCCATCGCGGGACGGTCCGCCAGATTGACCTTCGCGAACGTGAATCCCTTGCGGGACGTCAGCCGCGCCAGGCGCGCTTCCTTGAGCTTCGGGTCGTAGTAGTCGTTGAGGTTGTCGAGCCCGACGACCTCGTCGCCTCGGTCGAGCAGCTTCTGGGCCACGTGCGACCCGATGAACCCGGCGGCGCCGGTCACGAGAAAGAGCATGGGCGCCAAGTTGTACGGCTCGGGGCCAACGTGCAAGCGGTGAAGTGACTTGGCCTCAAGATGCGCCCCCGGCACCGGCCGCTGCGCGATGACTGAAAGGCACCGAAGTCCTGGATACGACCGTGCTCACGTGCGACCGGAAGCTGGTCCGTGCGCCGGGTATGCGTGGCCGCGTCGAGCAGCCGGACGACTGAATCAGAGAGCCCGCAGGCGCCCCCGCAGATGCCGTCGCTCGTAGCCGTCGTGGTCGGCCTTTTTCCGGTGCCCGATGGCCAAAGCGTGCCGCGTCGAGACGGACCCGACGAAAAAAGTGGACACGACGGCGCGGAACGTGCGAATGCACCGTCGGTCCGTACGACCCAGCTCACTACCCCAGGAGGACCCCCCCAATGCGCCGCATGTATCTGGTCCTGATCCTCGCCTGCGCCGTCGTCGCCGTCGTCGCGCCGACCGTCCGCGCCGCGTCGCTGCCCTCGGGCACGATCACCTGCCAACTCGCCCCCAACACCGACCTCGGCCTGCGCATGTCGCCCTACATCAGCAGTACGCCGGGCGGGAGAATCATCATGAAGGACACGCTGGTCGGAACGTGCGACAGCTCGGGCGTGAGCGGTGGAAAGGGCCCGATCGATCGGGTCGAGGCGCGTCTCCTCGCGAAGCTCGAGCCTGGGACGGTTTGCACCGACGTGATCACCACCCCGGATTTCGGTCAGGTGAAGTTGAGCTTCAAGTGGAAGGGCGAGATCGGCGGCCGCGCGCGCACGATCGCGACGAGCAAGGCTCACCTCGTCCTGGGATCGTGGGACGACCCGACCGAGAGCCTCGTCTTCACGGGCGAGCTCTTCAAGGGCGCTTTCACCGGAAGCACGACAACGGTGCGGCTCTCGCTGCACGAGCCGGTGACCTTCCTCACGCCGAACTGTCCCAGAATCTCCGGCGTGTACTACGGCGTCGACGGCGAATCCTCGATCACCGTTCCCTGAGCCAGCGCATCGCGCACATGTCGCGGGCGGCCGATCCCGAGCCGAGCCCACCCGCCAGCGTCCGACCCCACGGGCGTGACGGCGGTGCGCTAGTCGGCTGGAGCGAGCGGCGGGTCGAGGCGCGTGACGAGGATGCCGCGGCCTCGGGTCATGGCGCTGAAGGGGGTGAGCACGCCGCCGTCGCGGCTTTCGGTCGCCTCGCCGTTGCGTGCCGTCTGGTCGTAGTAGCGCATCTCGAGCGGCGTCAGGAGGCGGCCGCGCGAGATCACGATGGTCGCCAGGCGGAAGGTGACCGGCGTCCCGGTCCAGGCCGGTACGCGTGGTCCGACCGTCGCGATAATGTCGTCGATCGTCACGCGCGTCGCGGGTCCTTCGAGTACGCTTCCGATCTCGATCGACTGGTCGGTGTCGGCGAAGAGGAATTGGTCCCCGACCTCGGAGGCGTCGGCGAGCCCGAAGAGGTAGAGTTCGAGGTCGTTGAACCCCGCAAACGGCGTCTGCGCGTCCACGCGGAGGCGCCCGTCGCCGAGCGGGGTGAGGATGCGGTCGATCGTGAGCGCTCTGCCTTGGCTCCCCATCACGCCGAACGCGGTCGTCGAGCCTTGCGGCCAGTGGCTGTCGATCGCCCCCAGCGCCGTGGCGTCGAGCCGGCACATGAAGGCGTGGCCCATCTCGTGGCTGGTGACGACGTGGCCGAGGTCGAAGGTGTTCCGGGGGAAGCTGATGAAGCCGAGCATCGCGCCGGACGGGCTCGCGCCGTACTCCGCGGTCACGTCGAACACCGCGGCACCGATGCCCGTGGTTCGGTTGCGGAGCGATCGGAAGATCGGCGGTCCGCCGACGGATGAGAGCTCGCTGATCGCGACGTACTCGTACACGTCGGCGAAGTGTCGGTAGAGCTTCCGGGTCACGCTTTGAAAGTCGCGGTCGCCGTCGTCGCGGATGTTGACGACGTAGTCGGTCGCCTGCACCTTGGAGTCGAGCACGGTGACCGACGCGCGGTCGCGGAAGTCCGGTACCAGCGGCATATTCGCGAACAAAAGGCGGCCGTCGATCCCGAGCTCGGTGTCGTGGATCTCGACGTGGCCGATTCCGCATTCTTCGCTGAAGCACGACAGCAAGGACGACCGCGCCGCGGCGAGGCCCGCGAAGACCGCGACCTGGCGTGCCGACAGCACCTGCTGAAAGCGGGTCGAGCCTGCGATCCGTCGCATCGGCACCACGTCGTACGGAGGAAACGAGAGGGTCAGGGTGGCGCCGGTGGTCGTCGGGGTGCCGTCGACGATCACGCTGACGACGTCATGGTCGTTCAGCGCCAGCACCGCGGGCGCGAGCTCGATCGCGGGGAAATACGCATAGCCGAGCGGAGGAGGCGCGATCGCAAGCTCGGCCGCGAAGGACAGCGTCGGCTCGTTCCGGGGCGACGCCGAGATCGAGACCACCCCGGCGTTCTGGGCCACGATCGTCCCGCGCTCCGTCACCGCCGCGATGCTCTCGTCGGACGACGACCAGCTGAGGCTCAGCGGATCGACGAGCAGCCCATCCCCGTCCCTCACCGACGCCTGCGTCACATGCCCCGCGACCAGACTTGACGCCTCCAACGTCAACGTCGCCCGCGCCTCTTCGTCCCCCGACCCTCCCCCATCGTTCCCACACGAAGCGAGCGCCAACCCGAACACGACCACCACGACTCGTCGATCGAACATGCGCCGCCCCTACCACGCAGCCCACCCGCTGCCAGCCAACTTGACAGCGATTTCAGGACACCGCGCGCGAGCCCCGACGGCCGGCACCCGCCGGAAGATGCGCACGCCTATGCAACGGGCGGCGTATCGTCACCTTGCGCAGCGGCGGTGGCCTCGTGGGGTGGGACGGTGGTGGGTGGGCTCGTCAGAGCCGGCACGCGGCCCTGCGCATGGTGCCCTTGAGCGGTGCGTGGCCCAGGCTCTGCTGAGCCCGCCCGCCACCGTCCCACCCCACGACGCTATCGGTCCTGCATCTTCGCGAAGCGACTCACCGCGCGCCGTAGTTCATTGTGGTCCCCTTCCGCTGGGCCATGATGTACGCCTCGAGCGCCCGCATCTTCGGATCATCCGGCGCGAGCTTCACGCCGCGCACCGGGTGCTCGATGCACCAGTTGATCATGTCGCGGAGCAACGCCACGCGGCCGAGCTGGGGCTGGAACTTCGGATAGGTCTCCGGGTGAGTGTTGCTGGCGTCGGGGTGGCACATGTCGCACGACACCGCGATCGTGCTCCCCATGGCGTCGCCCGAATGGAAGACGGTCGAGCCGTGGACGGCCATCGCGAGCGTCTCCCGTTGCCAGGTGAGAACGTCGCGCTCGGTCACCTGGCCGTAGGTCTGACCCTGGGTGCGACCGATCGCGTGCTTGTTGTCGGCCGGCTCGACGATCATGTGCTTCTCGCGCTCGGTCGCGATCCAGTTGGCGTCGGGGTTCTTCCGCTGCCACTGCGCCATCAGGTCGGCGGCGATCTTCGCGCCGTTTTCGCGGGTCTTCGGGGCGTTCTTGTCGACGGTGGTCTTGGTCTGGCCGTCGCAGAGCTCGACGATCAAGTCGTCGGCCTGGACGGTGGTGAGGTGCGAGCCTCCGGCGAGGCCGAGGGCGGCGAGCCCGATCAGGATGCGGTACGTTCTCATCGTCTCCCCCTCCTCAGAAGCTCGCCATGTTGGGCGCCGGCGGCACGTCTTTCGTGCCGTTGGACGCGAGATAGCCGCTCGTGACCTCGATCGGGTTCCGGTTCCAGAGGTTGTAGATCTTGTCGACGAGGCCGTCGGCGTTCACCTGCATGCTGCCGTCACCGCAGCCGTCAGTGGGATTGAAGGGATCGGGGCGGCTCATCTGCACCGTGAGCTTCGGCAGACCCTCGGGGGCGTACGGCCACGGCCACGCCGTCGACAGCAGGCCGTGGAAGTCGATGTTGCCGATGCGGTTGGTCAGCATCTGGTGGGTGTGGCCGTGGATCACGGTCACGTGGTCGAACTTCTTGAGGATCGCCTGCACCTCGTCGGCGTCGTCGGTCCAGAAGTTCCAGTTCTTGTAGTATTTGTAGAGGGGCGAGTGCGAGAAGACGACGACGGGCTGGCTCGCCGGTAGCTTCGCGAGATCATTCTTCAGCCACTCGCGTTGCTCCGCCCCGACCTCGAAGCGGCTCTGGATGCCGTTGTCGAGCCCGGCGACGGTGCCCATGCGCTCTTCCGGCGTCATGCCGCGCGCGGTCCAGAAGTCCTTCTCGTAGACGCTCATGAGGACGACGAAGTGCACGCCCTTGTGGTCGAACGAGTAGGTGGGCTCGCCGAACAGCTCGCGCCACCGCGCGCCCATGTCGAGGAACCAGTCGTGCTCGCCGACCATCATGCGGACGGGCGCGCGCAGGTTCTTCAGGATCTGGGCCCCGAGGTCGAGCTCTTCCTTCTTGCCGAGCTGCGCCAGGTCGCCGCCGTACAGGATGAAGTCGGGCTTCGGGTCGAGCTGGTTCACGTCGTCGACCGCGCGCAAGATGCCGCGTACGAAGCGGTCGTTCAGGTCCTTCCGGTAGAGGTGCGAGTCGGAGATGTAGGCGAAGGTGAACGGTTCGCCCGTCGCGGCGTTGGCGACGGTCACCGGCTGGAACGACGTCGGGTGGAAGCCGATGCCGTTCGCGGCGGCGGCGGCGACGGCGGCCGCCGACACCTTCAGGAAATCGCGCCGACCGAGCTTCGGAAGGGCCGCGAAGAGCGCGTCCCGCTCCTCGTAGTGGATGGTCTCGATGCTGCGATGTTTGCGGCTCATTGCTTGCCCTCCTTCGCGGGTCCGCTGACGCGGCTCTCGAACGGCAGCACCTTGCGGAGTGCCAGCTGGTTGTCGCGGAACGGCCGCTGCTTGGCCGCGACCGCCCGTTGCCGCGCCGTCTCGGTGCGTTGCTCGGCGGCGAAGCGCTTGTCGGTGAGCGTCTCGAGGAACGCGACCACCGCCTCGATCTCGCTCTCGCTGAGCGCCAGCGGCTCGATGCCGCCGTCGAGGAACGGGTTCGCCTCGCCGCCCTTGTTGTAGTGGTCCATCACGTCGAAGAGCGTCTGCATCGAGCCGTCGTGCATGTAGGGCCCGGTGATGCCGATGTTGCGGAGCTGGGAGGTCTTGAACGAGCCGATGTCCGAGCGGTTCTTGGTGACGAGGAAGCGTCCGAGCTCCGACAGGTTGGTCTCGATCGCCAGGCGGTCGACGGCCTCGGTGTCCTCCTTGCCCGACTTCCCGTGCAGCGCCTTCAGCGCCTTGGCGGCGAGGTCCTCGAAGTCCTGCTTCCGCGCCGAGACGCCGATGTTGTGGAAGCGGTCGTCGCTGCCGAGCGGGTTCGAGGGGTTCAGCATGTGGCAGGTCATGCAGCGCGCCTTGCCGTTGAAGAGGATCCAGCCTTCCGCCGCCTTGGCCGAGACGGCGCTGGCGTCGCCGGCGACGAACGCGTCGAACGGGGCGTCGACGAAGACGAGCGTGCGCTCGAAGGTGGCGATCGCCCGCGCCAGGTCGTCGTAGTTGACGGCGCGCCCGTACGCCTCCTGGAACATGCGCTGGTACTCGGCGTCGCCGGAGATGCCGGCGATGGTCGACGCCTCGTCCGGCTGGCCCATCTCGATCGGGTTCAGGATCGGCAGCTTCGCCTGGTCTTCCAGGGTCGCCGCCCGGCCGTCGAGGAACTGGGTCTGGAAGAAGAGGGCGTTCATCGTGGTCGGCGCGTTCCGTTGCCCGAGCTGGTCGGCGATGCCCTCGGAGACCGGCCGGCGATCGGTGAAGCTCCGGCTCACGTCGTGACAGGTCGCGCAGGAGAGCGTGCCGTCCTTCGAAAGCCGGGTCTCGAAGTAGAGCTTCTTTCCGAGGGCGACCCGGGCCGCGGTGACCTCGTTGTCGGCCGGCACGATCGCCTTCCACACCAACGGATCGAGACCGCGCGAGAGCTCGGCCGGCTTGTCCGAAAGCCGGAGCTTCTCGAGCTGTGCGAGCTGCTCGGCGCTCGGCAGCGCGCCGTGCGGGCCCTTCGCGAGCTTCTGGATGCCGGCGTCCGCCGCCGGCGATTCGGTCTCGGTCTTGCGGCCTTCGGCGACGGCCTTGGCCTCGCTGCCGGTGACGGCCCCGCCGTCCGCGGACTTGGGCGCCGGCGAGGCGGCCGGCTGCGCCGCGCTCGTACCGACCAGCGTGAGCACGATCCCCAGTGTGGCGACGAGGCGCCAACAGATCGCTTCTCTGCGTTCGTTCATGTGTCCGCTCCTCCCCGGTTCAAAGCATCCCCGTGGTCGAGGGGTTCCCGGCCACGGCGGTGACGAACTCCGCGATCGAGCCACGCGCATCCTCGCCGTGGCACGCCGCACACGCATCCCCGGTCGTGAGACCGTCCTCCGACACCAGCAGGTACGAGATCGACGCATGGCTCCAGCCGATCAGATCGAGACCGCGCCGTTGAAACACTCGAAAGTCGACGTTGCCGACGCGGACCGGTGCCGCGCCGTCGCTCCAGACCGGCTCCTCCATGAGGAAGAGCGAGATCGTGCGTCCGCCCTGGCGCCCGGCGAGTCGATAGCGGACGAGGCCGGCCGGATGGTCACCCAGCAGGACCCGCGTCGCGCCGGTGACCTGGATGGCGTCGGAGCCGGGATCGCCAATCGTGCCCCGAAACGGCAGGCGTGCCTGCAGCCAGGTGTTGACGACCGCGACCTCGGGGCTGGTGAGCTCGAGCGCGAGGGCGCCCCCGTCGGCATCGCGGTGCAAGGTCGCGGCTGCCGCGACCGCAGGTGCCGGATCGGCGACGAGGGAATCGGAGCGCATCGGCTCGGCGCCGGGACGCGCATCGTGCGCCGGGGCCAGCCATGGGCCGACACGGTCGGCCAACGCCGCGCCCAAACCCGCCAGCGCCACGACCACCGCGCCGGCGACGGCTGCGCGCCTCACGGCCGTCGGTCCGAGCAGCGCGAAGCGCAGGCGGGCGTCGAAGCCCGCTGGCGGCGTCACGCGGGGATGCAGCTCGCGGAGCGCACGCGACAGATGCCGGTGCCGGCCGACGGCGCGCCGGCCGGCAACGCAGGCCTCCAAATGACGCTCGACCTCGATGACGGCGTCGACGCCGAGCCCATCGTCGGACTAGGCGGCGACCTGGAGGCGGAGCGAGTGGCAGGAGACCGTCACATCGACTCCTTCCGCACCGCCGACACGGCGGACGCGTCCACGAACCCGCGCTCGGTCGCCTGCCGCAGCAGCAAGGCGCGGAGCAGGGTGCGGCCGCGGGCGAGCCGGGACATCACGGTCCCGAGCGGGCAGTGCAGGACGTCGGCGATCTCGCGGTAGCGGAGGTCCTCCACGTCCTTCAGGTAGACCGGGGTCCGATAGCGCTCGTCGAGGCTCGCGAGCGCCGTCCGGATCTCCTCGGACCAGCGCCGGTCGAGGAGCAGGAGCTCGACGCTGTCGGCCGTGGCGTCGGCCTCGAGCAGGGCCCGCTCCGACCTGAGACTCCGCTCGCGCGCGCTCCGGCGCCGCCGGGAGACGAGCTCGTTCCGCAGGATCGTGAAGAGCCAGGCGCGGGCGTTGCTGTCGAGGCGGTAGCTCGCGTGGCGTTCGAGGGCGCGGGCGCAGGTGGTTTGCACGAGATCCTCGGCCTCGTCAGCGGCCCCGAGGGCGCACGAGAAGCGGTAGAGCGCACCCAAATGCGGTACGAGTTCGGCCTCGAAGCGGGCTCTCCGCGCCCTTTGTGTTCGCCAGTTCCACACGCGACGGCTCTTCACACCCTAAACGCCTGGCGGGCTCGATCTATTCCCGGCGACCATAGTCGCCCGTTCGGATCATTGAAAACGATCGGCGGGGTCGGCGTCGCCTGGACGTAGGCGCGGGTTTGTGACCGATGGAGGCATGCCCGGGCTCTATGACCTCCTGCGCTACCTCGCCACGGCCTCCCTCGGAGTCTTTGCCGGCGCGATGCTGACCGAGGGCGGCGTGCTCGTGCCGTTCTGGCGCTCGCTCGCCCCCGAAGAGTTCCTGCGCTGGTACGGGGCCAATGCCGCGCGGCTGCTCGCGTTCTTCAGTCCGGTCACCTCGGTGAGCGCGGTGCTCGCGCTCCTCGCGGCGGTCGCGTCGTTCTGGGAGGGCCATCCGGGACGCTGGTGGGCCCTCGCCGCCGCCGTGCTCGTCCTCGTGGCCGTCGCGAGCTTCTTCGTCTACTTCGAGCAGGCCAACACGAGCTTCGAGCGGGCGACCATCGCCGTCGACGCCGTCCCGGCCGAGCTCGCGCGCTGGAGCACCTGGCACAACGCGCGGACGGCCGTCAGCCTCGCCGCGCTCGCGGCGTCGCTCCTGGCCCTCCGCCACTCCCACTGAAAGAAGGATCGTCATCATGGCGCTTCGCCGTTTCGGCTTCATCGTGAAGGGTGCGGGTTACGAGCCCGCCGAGCACCGCGTGACCCTGGCGTCGCCCGCGATCACCACGGTCATGGTCGGCGTGTCGACCCCGGAGCAGGCGGTGCCGGTCGCGCGGGCGATGGTCGCCGACGGCGTCCAGCTGATCGAGCTCTGCGGGGGCTTCGGTCCGATCTGGACGGCCAAGGTCATCGCGGCGATCGAGGGCAAGATCCCGGTCGGTTCGGTGGCCTACGGTCCCGAGTCGATCGACCAGATGTACGCGCTCTTCGCCGACTGATCTCGTGTAAGGCGCGCCGCCGTTTGTAACTGCCGATCGTCCTCCATCACCCAAACGCGCCATTCGGCGAGGGTTTCCGGTGGCACGAAACATGAAACCCACGTGCGACATGGGTAAGCACGCACGTCTAGGCAAGGGCGCCATTGCGCTCGCCGCGCTCGTCTTGATCTGGAACGAAGCTCCGATCGCCGACTCGCCTCATCGCATCGCCTCGTCCGACACGGTCGAGCAACCGATGCCGGACTCCAACGCCGGTCACACGGTACGTCAGCCATCCGAAGCCGTCGTCAAAGGCGATCGAACGGGGGTAGGTCCGGCGGCCGAGCCGGCGCGTCCGGGAGCGCCGGCCGACGCCGCCGAGCGCAGCGACGGCGAACGCACCGGCGTCGGCCCCGAGGCCGCGCCGGGAGTACCGTCCCGCGCGAAAAACGTCGGGCATTGAACGCCGATGAGTGAAGCGACCCACGCCTTGCCGGGCGTGGGGACCTCCCGTAGGGTCGACGCGTCTCGTTCGACGCAATGGCCCCTTCGGAGCAGCAGAGAACACACCGGCAGCTCGCCGCGATCCTGAGCGCCGACGCCGTCGGGTACAGCCGGCGGATGGCGGCCGACGAGGCGGCGACCGTCGCCGCGATGCGCGCACATCGGGAGACGGTCGGCGGGTTCGTGCGCGAGCACCACGGCCGGCTCGTGAACGCCGTCGGCGACAACATGCTCGCCGAGTTCGCGAGCGCGGTCGACGCGACGGCGTGCGCGCTTGCGGCGCAAGGCGAGCTCGCCCGACGCGAGGCGCACCTGCCCGCCGACGAGCGCCTTCGTCTCCGGATCGGCATCCATCTCGGCGACCTGGTGGTGGCGGACGACGAGATCTTCGGCGACGGCATCAACATCGCGGCCCGGCTCGAAGCGCTCGCCGAGCCGGGCGGCGTGTGCGCCTCGGGCGCGGTCGTCGAGCAGGTCCGCGGCAAGGTCGACGCGGCCTTCGAGGACCTCGGGGACCGTCCGCTCAAGAACATCCCGGTGCCGGTGCGCGTCTATCGCCTGCGCCTGCTCGCCGCCGGCGAAGCCGCTCCGGCGAACCCGCAGACCGTGCCGGGTTTCGGCGGCCGACCGACGATCGCGGTCGTGCCTTTCGAGTTTCGCGGCGGGGATCCGACGCAAACGTTCCTCGCCGACGGCATCGCCGAGGACCTGATCGCGCGGCTCTCGGCGTTCCGGCTCTTTCCGGTGATCTCGCGCAGCTCCATGTTCACGTACAAGGGCCGCGCCGTCGACGCGCGCGACGTGAGCCGCGAGCTCGGCGCGCGCTACGTCGTCGAAGGCAGCGTGCAGGACGTCGGCAGCCGGGTGCGCGTCGCGGTGCAGCTCATCGACGGCCTGCAGGGCGTGCAGCTGACGTCCGAGCGCTGGGAGCGCGAGCGCGGCGACGTGCTCGCGCTCCAGGACGACATCGTCCACATGATCGTCGGCGCGATCGAGCCGGCGCTCGCGCGCGCCGAGCGCCAGCGCGCGCAGCGGAAGCCGGTGCCGCAGCTCGACGCCTGGGAATCGTTCCAACGCGGGCGCTGGCTTTCCTTCGGACTGCGATCCGGAGAGGACGTCCACGAGGCGATCCGGCTCTTCCAACGCGCCCGCGAGCTCGACCCCACCTTCGCGACGGCAGCCGCCCTCGAGTCGTTGGCGCACTTCACGCTCGTCACCTACCTCTGGGACGCCGACCTGGCGGGCGTCGGCGCGGAGGCGCTGCGCCTCGCCGAGATCGGACTCGCGCTCGACGAGGACGATCCGTGGGTGCACACGGTCCTCGGGTTCGCGAGCGGCATCACCGGCAACCACGCGCGCGAGATCGCCGCCTTCGAGCGCGCGCTCGAGCTCAACCCGAGTCTCACGCTCGCCTACGAGGGCCTCGCCGGCGCGCTCTCGACCGAGCACCCGGACGAAGCGATCCGCATCTCGGAGAAGGGCATTCGACTGTCGCCGCGGGACCCGCAGATGCACTTCCTCGTGCACCGGATCGCGGTTGCCCACCTCATGGCGGGGCGGTTCGCCGATGCGGCGGCGCGCGACGAGGAAAGCTTGCGGCTCCGCGCCGACCAGCCGCACATGTATCGCGTGCTCGCCGCGTCCTACGGCTACCTCGGCCGGTCGGCCGATGCGCTCGCGGCCCTCGCGACGATGCGTCGTCTCGCGCCGCAGTTCACCGTCGAGGGATTCCGGCGCGCCAACTCGGCGGCGCTCGTCGAGCGCTGTCTCGAAGGTTGGCGCCGTGCCGGCTGGCAGCCCGAGTAAGCACGAGACTCGGGATCCGACCGATGCTCAGGCGTTTCCACCCGCAAGCTGACGCAAGAAGGCCTGCCCCGTGATGATGGGACAGGAGAATTCCTTCGCCATACTCAGGAGATCCGCATCGCCGGTGACGAGCCAGTCGGCACGGCCGACCCTCGCGAGCTGCAGAAACGGCAGATCGAAGGGGTCACGACAGACGGGCGTCATGGGTGGCTTGGCCGGTATTCGCACGGTGGTGCAGAAAGGCAGGTAGTCGGCGAGCAACTCTCCCTGATCTTCCGCGGAGAGCCGAAACTTCGGGTAGCTCAAGGTCCGGATGAGCTCGGCGACTGTAGCCGGCGACACGAGCGGGGAGTACCCTCCGCTCTGCCAAGCTTCACGAACCACCGCGAGGCGTTCCCGCTTGAAGATGAGCGCCGACAACACGATGTTGGTGTCGAGCACCACCCGTGGGGCAGCGCTCATTTCTTCGACCGTCGGGCTCCCTTCGGTGCCGGTCGGCGCGCCCAAGCAACCGCTTTGGCGACGTCGTCCTCCGACAGATCCAACTCCGCGAGCTTCGCGCGTACCGCATCGGCGCGCTGAATGCGCACCGGCGTGAGCAGGATGCGGCCATCCCGGGCCTCGACCTCGAAATATTCCGTGGCGCCGACCGCCTCCGTAACGCTCTTCGGCAACGTGATCTGATTCTTGGCCGTAACCTTTGCCAGCATGGATACCTCCGAAAGTAAGGATTCCTTACTTAGCGCGTTAGCGACTACCGCTCAAGCGGAGAAACTTGTACGGGCCGGGTCACCGTGCTTAAGCCCGACCATGGACACCGCTCACCCGAGTCCGGAACAGAAGGCGCTCCAGCTCAATCTGGACGACCAGAAGTACGGGACGTTCGCCGAGATCGGCGCCGGACAGGAAGTCGCGAGCTGGTTCTTCCGGGCGGGCCGCGCGGCCGGGACGGTCGCGAAGTCGATGTCGGCCTACGACATGAAGGTCAGCGACGCCATCTACGGTCGGAGCGGGCGCTACGTCGGTCGCGAACGGTTGCTCGCGATGTTGACGCACGAGTACGACCTCCTGCTCGAGCGACTGGCGGCCGCGCGCGGTGAGACCACGTGCTTCTTCGCCTTCGCGAACACGGTGGCGACCTGCAGTGCGACGCGGGAGCGGGGCGAGGCCTGGCTGGGCGTGCGCTTCCAGCACGCGCCGGGCGCTCCCGCGTCCGACATCTTGCTGCACGTCCACCTGCTCGACCGGGTGCGCCTGCACGAGCAGGAGGCGCTCGGGATCCTCGGGGTCAATCTCCTCTACGGGGCGCACTACGCGCGCCACGACCCGCCGAGTCTCATCGCGTCGCTGCTCGACGACCTGTCGTCCCGGCGCGTCGAGGTCGACCTGATTCGCTTCTCCGGTCCGGCGTTCCCGGGAATCGACAACCGATTGATGAGCGTGCAGCTGGTGGAGCAGGGCCTCACCGACGCCATCATGTTCACCGCGGCGGGCGAGGTCGTGCAGCCGTCCGAGGTGCTGTACCGCAAGCCGGTACTCGTCGAGCGCGGCCGCTTCCGCCCGCTCACGCACCTCACGCTCGACATCCTCGAGCGCGCGTACGATCAGTTCCTCGCCGACCAGGACCTCGGCGGCGAGGAGCCGGTCGTGTTGATGGAGATGACGCTCGCGGGTCTCGGTGGTGAGGGCGCGATCGTCCACGCCGACTACCTCTCGCGTGTCGACACCCTCCGAACGGTCGGCAAGACGGTCCTGGTCTCGAAGTTCGGCCGGTACTTCCGGCTGGTCGAGTACTTGGCGCGCTACACCCAAAACAAGATCGGGATCGCGGTCGGCATCCCGAGCGTGCGGCAGATCGCCGAGGAGAGCTTCTACGAGGATCTTCCCGGGGGCGCCCTCGAAGCAGCGGGCCGGCTGTTCCGACGGAACGTGTGTCTCTACGTCTACCCGGGGCGCGATCCCGCGACCGGTGCGCTCGTCACGGCCGAGGACCTCGAGCTGCCGCCCGAGTCGCGGCCGCTGCATGCCTTTCTACGGCAGCGTCGAAGCTTCGCGGCGATCCGCGCGTACGATCCCGAGCTCCTGCGCATCAGCGCGGACGACGTGCTGGCCCTTCTGCAGCGGGGCGACGCGACCTGGGAAGCGTCGGTCCCCCGGGTCGTTGCCGAGGAGATCAAGCGCGAAGGGCTCTTCGGATGGTCGTCTAGGGGAGCGTGACGCCGCCGAGATCGAGGAGCTCCCCGAGCCTCGGGGTCGTGCTCTCGAGCAGATGGTCCCCGTGGCACGTGAGCTGCGCTTCGAGACACGCGGCGACGTCGGCCACGGTCGCGAGGCTCGCGATCCCGAGCTGCGCGCAGCGCTCGGCTGACGCCGACGCGCCGAGGCCTTCGGCTGTCGACAGATCGGCCGCGACGAGCGGGTTCGCGCCGCAGGCCTTCGCAACGGTCGTCGCGAAGCCCGCTGCGAGCTTCGGAATTCCCGCGATCGCCTTGGTGCACGCGCCACCGGCTTTGGTGACGCACGACGCGTCCCCGGGCTTCGCCGTCTGGACACACGTGAAGACCGCGGCGCCGCAGGCCTGACCGGCCTTCGCCCGACCCGCCAGCAGCTTGGTCGCGGCCTTTTGGATCGCCGCGTCGCACTTGCGGAGGGCCTTCCGCTTCTCGGCGGCGATCGCCGACCCGCCGCCGTTGGTGCCGGCCTCGAGGCAGACGAAGTCGGTCGCGGCATCGAAGCCGCCGCGCACGAGCAGCTCGCGCGCCCGCGGCACCGCGGCGCCGAAGACGCGTTCGGCGGCGCACTGATGTTGCCGGCGGACGCACTCGGCGACGTCGGTGACGGTGGTGAGTCCGCCGACCCCGCGCCCCTCGCACATGGCCGTTTCGCCGTCGAAGCCGAGGCCGGTCTCCGCCAGGAGATGCGCCGCCGTCACCGCGGGCTCGCCGCAGGCCTTGACGATGGCCGCGGTCAGCTTGGCTTCGGCACCCGGCAGTGACGTCCGCGCCTTCGTGCACTTGCTCTGCGCCTTCGCGAGGCAGGCGTCCTCGCCGTTCTTCAGCTGCACGCAGTCGGCGACCGCCTTCTGGCAGGCGCCGAGCTGCTTCAGACGGTTGCTCGCGAGCTTGGTCCCGACCTTGCGGATCGCCTTCGCGCACTTGTCGACGCCCTTGCCGACCTTGGCGTCGCCGACGCCGGCGCCCGCGCCGTTCGCGGGAAGCGCGCAGTCGGGATCGGCGCGATCGACGAGCGTGTCGCCGTCGTCGTCGATGCAGTTCTCGCAATCCTCGGGCGACCCGATCGTCTTGCAGAAGTCGTTCGTGACGATGGGCGGGTTGAAGTCGAACACGATGCTTGCGTCGTTGCAGACCGTCGTGCCGAGGCCGAGGCCCGGCTTCAGGCTGACGGTGAACAACATCTCGCCCTCGCCTTCGGGCGACGTCACGTTCGGCGGCAGGAAGCCGTCTTCCGGCTCCTCGGGAAACTCGTGGGTGGCGGGGTCGAGCGTCGTGAACTTCCAGGTAATGAGGCCCGTCGCCGTGTCGAGAGCGGCGTCGATGCCGACCAGGATGTTCACGCCGGGACGCAGGTCGACCTCGGTCGAGAAGGTCTTGAGACCCGGCGGCACGTTCACGACTCTGTCGGCGAACGAAATCGGCCCGAGGCTGAACGTGTCGAGCTCGTACTTCGTCACGTCCAGCTGGTCGGTGACCAGCACCTCGAACGCGTCGCCGGTCGCGGTTTTCAAGTTCTCGAAGGTGACCGTGTAGTTGAGCGGCGTCACGCCATCGATGTAACCACCCGGTCCGCCCGGCCCGGCCTTTTCGTTCGGATCGTGTGGGATTCGGAACGGCACCGGCTTGGGTGTGGGTCTCACCGTGGGTTGCGCGGGGGGTACGCACGGAAGACCCAGGAAGTTGAGGACTTCTCTCGCGGTCCCATCACAGTTGAATGGCGGCGGGACGAGCGGGGCGTCTTCGTCGCGGCAGCCGTGCCGGCAGGGATCGATCTCGGCTTCGCAGGCAGCTTTGAAAACGGCAAATGTGAATTGCGCGCAAGGGTCGGGAGGAGTGACATAGGCCTCTGCCGCGCCGCCGACGATCTTCGCGACGAGGCGTGCGAGATAGCGACGATCAGGGAACGTCGCCGAGGCCGTCGCGCTCTCGCCGGCGATGAACTGGCCGGTGTCGATGATGAGCTGGGACTGGCTGTAGATGGGGGGACTCTCACTCTCGTCCCCGACGGGCACGAGCCCGGCGGCGACGACCCCGGCGAGCTGCGTTCGGACGTACGCCTCGATCGCCGCGTCGGCCGGGAACGTGGTCGTGCCGTGCGCCCTGGCCGCGTAGTCCTTCCCTTGCGCCACGTAGAAGGCGACGACGTCATCCGAAAGATCCGGGTCGAAGTACGGATCGCCGACGTTCGCCCCGACGTAGATGGCGGCCGGAGCCCCAGTGGTCCCGGGCTCGAGCGTGAGCGGGCTCAGCACGCGGACTCTGAACGCACTGCTCGAGCTCGCCGGCACGATCGGGAGCAGGAAGTGAAACGAGTCGGCCTCCTCGGGGAGCTCGGGGGACGGAGCGCGCCAGAGGTCGATCCCGATCCGTGACCAGTCGGTCGCAATCTGTCCGGGCTGCGCCGGCGGCGGGCTCACGACGAACGAAGTGACCCACCGCAGCGGCTCCCCGAACGCCAGCCAGAACGGGACGCCGTAGGCATCGACGGTGCCGCGGTTGCCGACGAGCACGTAGATCGACTGGACGCGGCCGGCTTGGAACCCGCCCGGGGTCAGGAGCTCGACCCAGAGGTCCGCGCCGCCACCGGCCTCGACCGTGAACGCGTCGGTCAGGGTCGCGACGGTTGCATCCGGGTTCTCCACCTCGACGCTCCACACCCCTGGTGCGGCGTCGCGAAGATCGAGCGAGGTGGTGACCACCGTTCCGAGGACACTCGTCGTCGCTCCGACCACGTCGGCGAAGCCCGCGCGCACGAGCCGCACCACGGCACCCGTGACGAAGCCGTCGCCGAAGACGCGCAAGTGCACCGTCCCGGCCGTGCCGCCGGACGCCGGCTGCACGGAGAACGCCGCGAGCGCGGCGCTGCCGATACTCTCGACGGAGCCGATGTCGCACGCGGCGCCGGTCGGTCGCGTTTCACCGCGCTGATCCGTCGTCGGGCATGCGGTGCCGCCGCTTCCCGGCGGCGCCGGGTTGCCGCCGTCGATCGCGGGGCTACCGCTCGTGAGCGCGTGCGTGAGCGTCGGCCCGCCGTAGTCGGCGAGCGGGCCGAGCTTGGCGTCGATTGGGGCCTCGTGTGCGCCGATCTGGTCGCCATTCACGCCGTTGACGAGACCCGGACACCAGAATCCGTCACCGACGAGGCTGTACCCTTCGGAGACGGGTGACGCGGCGTAGCCCGAGAAGCAATCGGGCGCGTACACATACTGATTCGTCTCGTCGTGGATGTTCCCGGCAATGATCGTGTTGCGGAGCACCGTGGGGCCGGCAACCCAGATCCCACCGGTACCATGTGAGGGCACGAGCATCCGGTTCGCGGTGATGGTCGTGCTCCGGATGTCCGTGCGGCCGCCGACGGTGGAGATGCCGCCGGCAGTGTTCGCCCCTTGGTTGCCGCTGATGGTGCAGTTGGTGAGCGTGGCCGTGCCGTTCGAGTTCACGAGGCCGGCGGCGCCATCGAACTCCGAACGATTGCCGCTGATGGTGCTGTCGGTGAGCGTCACCACGGCAGGCAGGGATACGTGCGTGGTGTAGTTCATGATGCCGCCGGCCTTGTTTGCCGCCACGTTGTCGCGGATGGTGCAGCCGTTGAACGTGGCCGTGGCCCTGAGGTTGAAGAGGCCGGCGCCGCTGTTGGTGATATCGGTCCCGAAGGGGCTGCCGGCCGCATGGTTGCCGTTGATGGTGCTGTTGACGCACGTCAGCAGAGCGCTCTCCTCGTTTTGGATGCCGCCGCCGATGAATGCCGTGTTGCCGCTCACGGTGCTGTCGTCCAGGACGAGCACCGTACCGTCGGAACTGTTCGAAATGCCGGCACCCGAGCTGGCCCAGTTGTCGCTGACCGTCGTCCTCGTGAGCGTGAGCGTGCTGTTCCAGTTCACGATGCCACCGCCATAGCTATGGGTGGCGGTGGAGTCGCCGTTCTTCGAGACGACGACGTCCGTGAGCGTGACCGTGGCCCCGGTGTTGGAGCGCTGGATCCAGATGCCGCTCCCAGCACCCGGCGAGCCGGGGGCGCGGCCGTGCCGGATGGTCACGCCGCTGATCGCGACGTGGCCATCGAAGATGTTCAGCACGCGGTCGACGATCCCTTGCCCCGCCGGGCAGTCCGCCGCGAGCTGCTCGACGACGCAGGCCTGGATGATCGTCGTCGCCGCGCCGGCGCCGGTGATCACGAGGTCGTCGACGGCGGCGTTGTCGCGGAGGTCGAGGTCGCCGACGGCGGCGTCGTTGTCGCTCCCGGCGACCGTCAGCGTGTAGGTGCCGGCCGGCACCGTGATGGTGTCGGTCTGGGCGTTCTCGCCCGCGTCGCAATCGTCCACCGCGACGTTCGTGTTGGCGGCGCGTATTGCTTCGCGGAGCGAGCAGTCACCGTCGGCGTTGAGCTCGTCGACGGTGGTCGTGACCACGATGCTCGCGGCTTCGACGGGTCGTAGCGGAAGGGCGGCCGAGGCGGCGATGGCTAGCAGGATGCCGAGGAAAGGTTTGGGAGACATGTGCCCTCCAGCGTGTGGAGCTGTTGGCGCTCATGCCTCGGGTTCATGGATCCGACAAGGAGCCACTTTCCTTCGCTGGCGATGGAGCCACCCGATGGCGGGCGTCGACTACTTGCCAGCAGCCGATCGGCGCTCGTCGGCGGCGGCGAAATGCGCCAATTGATCGGCGCGAGCCTTCCGGAACGAGGGGCGGTCGGTCGTCCGGGCCACGTAGGCATCGCTCGCGGGTCGATCACCGGAAGAGCG
>CAZWAX010000065.1:0-18188 GCA_964631985.1 uncultured Polyangiaceae bacterium
GCCGGCAACGCGATCCGGCGTGGCGGGGCCGTGGCGGCGCGCGCGCGCGTGGCTCAATGCCCGCCGGGGCCGCCCGACGGGGGCGCTCCGCGCCGCCAACGACGAGCTCCGCGGTGAGCTCGAGGCGATCTGCCCCGACGCTGCCACGGTGCTCCGCGGTCGGAGCGAAGAGACGCTCGCCGATCTCCTCGAGCGCGCGCTCGAGCGGCTGGCCGGCAATCGCTGCCCGCCGGGCACCTGGTTGCGCGACGACGGGCGCTTGGCGTCGGTGCCGCCCACCGCCTCACCGCGGATTCTCTCGCGCCAGGCGCTCGAGCTGATCCGCGTCGCCCCGGTGGAGGAGAGCTTCCGGCAGCTCGATGCGCTCGCGGCGCGCTTTCCCGACTCGTCGATGCCCGTCGTGCATCGCGGCGAGCTGCACCTGTGGCTGGGGCGCTTCGCCGACGCGCGCGCCGATCTCGACGCGGCGATCGCCATCCGGCGGCAGACGCGCTGGGCCTGGTACGGCCTCGCGTGGCTCGACATCCTCGCTGGCGACCCGGAGCGGGCCCTCGACACCTGCGCGCACGGTATCCGGGTCATGAACCGCACCGAGGGCCCGGTGGCGTTGATCTGCCGCGGCGAGGCCTACCGTCTGCTCGGCCGGCTTGCCGAGGCGCGCGAGCAGCTCGAGCGCTCCAACGCGCTCCAGCCGACCCGCGTCTCCGGCTGGATCAACCTGGCGCTCGTGCACGCCGCCGCCGGCGATGGCGCCGCTCAGCGCGAGGCGGCGCGCCACGTGGCCGGGATCGCCCCGAGCCTGATCTCCGAAGCGGCCGCGCAGCTCGGCGAGGACGCCTTCGCGCGCGTCGTCCTCGGCCGGCCGTGGACGACGGCCGGCCCACCCGACGACGCCCTCGACCGCGTCCTCCGCCACACCCTCGTCGTCATGCGCGGCAATCGCGCCTCGGGCCTGATCACCTATTTCACCGCCGACGGGCAGCTGCGCCACGTCCCGCGCTACCTCGGGGTCGCGCGTCTCGACGCCGCCGCCGACCTGCGCGCCCTCGAGACGATCCGGAGAACGCTCGAGCGCGCGCCGCCGGGCACACTCACGCCTCCGTCGCAGTGAGCGACGGCGGCAGGTCCCCGTGCCAGATCGTCACGCCGTTGCGCTCGAGTGCGGCGGTGAGAGCCATTGCGCGCTCGCGCTGCCAGTCGTCCGTGGCGACCTCCGCGTAGCTCGCGTCCGCGAAGTCGGCCGTCGCACCCTGGACGCCGTACAGGACGTCGATGCTCACTGAGGAGACGGATTCGGCGAGGGCGTCGGCGAAGGCCTCGACCGGCCCGGGAAGCATGGGCTGCACGACGGCGAAGGTCTCGACACCCGCCGCACGCAGCATGCGGAGCAGCGCGAAACGATCTGCGATCGACGCGGCGCGCGGCTCGAAGTGACGGCGGACGTCGTCGTCCAGCGTGGGGATCGAGGCTCCCACCCAGGCGGAAGGGAGCGAAGCCAAGAGCTCGGTGTCACGCTCGACCAAGCGCGATCGCGTCAGCACGAAGACCGGGCGCGGCGCGGCCGCACGAATGACCTCGAGACACGCGCGCGTCACCGCGTAGCGCGATTCCACCGCCTGATACGGATCGCTCAGAATCGGACAGAACTTGATCGGCCAGCGCGGGGCGTCCACGAGCTCGCGCGCCAGGACGTCGGGTAGATTCACGCGGACGTCGACGTAGCTCCCCCACGGCACGACGGGAGCGCGGGCGAGGCGTCGCATGTGGCCGAGCGGCGCCTGCGCGTAGCAGAAGCGGCAGCCGATGACGCACCCGACGTACGGCGTGATCGTGAAGAACAGGGCGGGGCTGTCGAGGGCAGGTTCGAGCGCGGTGTCGACCTGCACCTCGCGCACGCGCGACCCCGCGTGCGTCCCGTGGTCCTCGGCCGCGGTCTCGCGCTCGATCGCCGCCAATACTGCGTCCTCGTTGCGCGCCACGATCGGGACCAGCGCCTCGCACAGCGCCTTGCCGGCACGGGAGCGCGCCGCCGTGTGGGTGAGCGCGCGATAGCTCAACGCGAGCCGTGGCGTGCGCGCGGCGAAGCGCTCGGTGCCGGCCACGAGGCTCACTTCGACGTTGACATCTCCGTCCGTGGTGCGGAAGCGCCACCCGAGCCCGATCTCCAGCAACACGCCGACGAGGCGGGCACCCATCACAACCTCATCCCCCGGACCGAAGGGCGCGAGGAGCTGCAGGAGATGCGTGCGGAGCCTCACGGCGCCAGCCATAGTCGCGGCGGATCCGCCGGGCAACCAGACACGACAGGTCGCCGTTCGGTCGCTCGCTTTCCTCGTCCCACCTATGCCGCGCGCAGCAAACCGACGGTGACGAGATTGTGCATGAACTTCATCGCACAGCGGTGCAGCTTCTGGTCGAAGCCGCCGAAATCCTCCTGGAGCGCGCGCGCCACCTGATGCGCGGTCCTCTTACCGTCGAGGTGTGACAGGGTGACGGCGATCACGCGCTGAGTGATCTCGACCAGGAGAGTCTCATCGTCGTTTTCCGACTCCATCACGGCAGGGTGAAACGGAATCTGTTCCGTCCCGCGATGGAAGCAGATCGATGGCAACCGCCACCAGCGGTCGGTGCCCACGTGCGAGCCGAAGTATTCACCGAACTCGTATCGGTCGAAGTTCGGCAGGAGCGGCTGGTCGACGTCCATCTCGGGGCGATGAAGCTTCTCATCGATCGGTTCGTCCGGAACATTGTCGAAGACGTAGTTCAGCCCCTGGGCGCCGAATCCTCCGGCACCGATGTTGTTGAAACGGAAATCGGTGACATAGCCGGCCGTGAACGCGAGGAAGACCTGCCGATCCGAGAGGTTGACGGCTGCCGACGCATGTCGCGCGTGCTTGCGGGCTTCCTTCCACCAATCGGTCACGTCGGTGTGTCGGTGCTCGTACCACCAGCTCGCCATGGCGAGAAAGCTCGAGTAGATCTCGCGATAGAGCGCCTGATAGGCGTCGCGCACCGACGGAGCGGGGATGTCGGAATGGTTCCACTCGGTGTTCACCGCGTTGGCCGCGAGCAGGCCGCAGTTGTGCGCCAGGTTGATCCCCGACGAGAGGATCGGATCGACGAAAGCGGCGGCATCTCCGACCATGTACCAACCGGATCCGGCAAATCGACTGTTCCGGTACGTCCAGTCTTGAATCACGTACGTCTGCGGCGGATCCGACGTGTACGCGTGGCTGATCCACTCGGCCCGAGCGAGCATCTCGGCGATCTCGGGTGCATGGGCGAGCTCCGCGTCGAACGCCTGGTCCATCGTCACGTCCTGCAGAAACGCCTTGCGAGTGACGAGGCCAACGCTGACCTCGTGATCGCTCAACGGAATGAACCACATCCACCCCCTCGGCACGGTGCCGAAGAAGATCTTGCCGTCGAAGAAGGACCCGATCAGCTCCTCGTTCCAGCGGAAGCCGCGGTAGTAGCGATAGAGTGCCGTGTCACCCAGCGGAAACTTCTCCGGCTCGACGTTGAGCCACCGCGAGAGCAATCGCGACTGGCCGGACGCGTCGACGGTGTGGCGTGCGGACAACAATCGCGCCGTCGGGTCGTGCTTCGTGGTGAAACGCACGGCCGATACGCGTTCCTTGTCGGCGGCGAGCTCGATCCCCACGACACGGGTCTCCTCGCGAACCTCGACACCCACCTCGCGCGCCCGATCGAGCAGAATACTGTCGTAGCGGCCGCGATCGACTTGCCAGGAATGATCGGGAATGCCTTTCGGGTACAGACGGTCCTGCAGGTTCGGATGGACACCCTTGGAGAAGAGGTCGGTGAAGATGGGGCGGTCGCGCCGCCACTTGTAGGTGAGGCCGCACTTGATCGGGAAGCCGGCGCGGTTCATGGCGTCGAGCACCCCGAGCTTGTTCAGTACGGCGTTGGCGTCTGGCAGGGTCGATTCGCCGACGTGATGCCGCGGAAACTTGTCCTTCTCGAGCAGCACGATCCGGGCGGACGGGTTGTAGCGCTTGAGGAGAATGGCAACGGTGCAGCCTGCCGGCCCCCCTCCGATAACGATTGCATCGGCCGATTCCGTCACGATAGACGACATTGCTGCCCAAACCGGCGCGGAAATGCCAGCCCCCTTGCGCTGGGCGCGACGTCAGCGCGGCCCAACTAGTGCACCTCGTCCACGTCAGCGGCGACGTTTGGGCGAGGCAGGCGCACGGCTCTGTTTCCCCTCGGGGGACGCCGCGCCGTGCTTGGATCGCGGCCGCGCAAGCGCCTCGCGCAAACGATCGTCCGTTCCTCCGGATTCGCGCCGCCGCTGGATTTGGTCTTCGATGTCCAGGTTGGCTTCGATGTCGACCACCAACTCGTCGACGGCCAGCTGAGCAAGACGGGTGATGGTGTCGCCGAAGCGTGCTCGGAGATGGGCCTTCGCCGCTTCCAGCAAGAGCTCCCGCAGCGCCGGCTTGGCGACCTCTTCCGCCTCCGCATACAGGACGCGCGACATCTCCAACTGGAGAAAGCGGGTATCCGAGCCTCCGCGACCGCGAGGTTCCCGCTCAGGATCGGAATCGCCGTCCGGGCGACCTCGCCGGTTCCGATCGTCGCGGTGCGGGTCTCGATCGGTGTCATCGTCAGCTCTGCGATCGTTCATTGGCGGGACCTCCGTGTCCGCCGAAGTAACAGGTTTTCAGATGACGATGCCAGCGCAAACAGCGCCGCCATCGCCGTCGCCGTCGTCCGCGACTCACCAAACCGGGCCGTCCGATCACCCCCGCAACGGTGGTCGGCGTTCGGCGTGAATTGATGTATGCGGTTTTCGGTGGCGACAATCGACGCGAAAAAGCAACCGGGAACCGTCGACGGCGCGAACGATCACGCGAGCCCGGAGGCCCAAGCGATCGAGGATCGACTGTGGGCGATCGTCCAAGCCGTTCGAGGATGCAACGTCGAGAGCCGGGGCGACGATCTGTGGTTCGGCCTCGAATCCGGCGGCGATCTCCAGATACGCCTCTGCGCCAACCGTGAGGAGCGCTGCTACGATCGCTCGGCGAACTTCGGCATCTCACACGGCGGGCAGCCGTCGAACACACCCGTGTCGCCGCAATTCCGCGCCGTCGTGGAGCGGATCCAAGCGATCGACACGGCGACCCTGGGGGGACTCGCGACGGGGTTCCGTCCGGCGGCGCGAGCCATCGTTCGCCGCCTCTCGAACGACGACCTCCACGACCAGCCGGAGGAGACCGAGGCACCGACACGCGTGCCACTCGGATCCGAAAGCCCGGACCGACGGGCGCTGAACGTCATCTTCCTCGACCTCTGCGCGCAGCTGGGGGGCCGACCGGCCGACACCCTGCTGCCGCTGCACTGGGGCTTCTGGCCCACCGACGCGGCCGCATCCGGGCGCACTCCTGAAGGCTACGATCCGCACCAAGCGTACTCCGAGGAGTTGCTCGCGCACGTGCCCGAGGGCGTGACGCGCATCCTCGACGTCGGCTGCGGCCTTGGGTTCAACGAGCGGATCCTCTCGGCGCGCCGCAAACGGGTCACCGCGGTGAGTCCGGTCGCACATCATTGCGCGGTGGTCGAGCACGCACGATTGCCCGGTGTGGAGATCCGGTGCGTGCGCTTCGAGGACATGTCCCCCGACGAACCCTACGATCTCCTCCTGTTCTCGGAGTCGGTGAATCACTTCATGCTGAATGCGGAGTTCATGCGGCACTGCAGCCGGTTTCTGACCGACTCCGGTTTCATGCTGATGGCCGACGACCTGAGCGCGGGGAGCGTGCGCCAGATCGAAGAGCAGCAGCAGTTCCGCGTGCTGGGCAGGTGGGACATCACGCAGAACGTGGCACCGACGACGGACTGGTTCGCACGCCAGTTGCCTGCGCTCGCGGCCTACCACCGTGCCATGATGGCCATCCTGGAGCTGTACGACCCACCGGTCGCGGCGCGGGTCAGAGCGATCCTCGACGCGCTGGAGAACGGGGATCTCAAGGCGCTGTTCACCGGTGGCGCGGCGCCGCCCGCGTCGCAGGGGCGCTACATGATCTTCCTGCTCCAGCGCGCTACTCCCGCCGCGTAGCGCCGGGCGCTCTGCGGGGACTGGTGCCGGTCACCTGGAGTCAGCCTCCTACTGCAGGCGCTCGAGCGCCTCGCGTACGATCTCCGCGATGACGCGGTTTCCCTCGGGCGAGTTGTGGCCCTTGCCCCGAAAGAGGATCTCCCGCCGCGCCGGGGGGAGCGCCGCGACGATGGAGATGGCATCCGCGACCGGCAGTCGGCGCTGCTTCGCGCATTCGATGACACGAGACGCGAGCTCCGCGTCGGACCGGGGATCGCCGGGATCGGATGGATACCGCGTATCGGTCGGCAGCGGCGTTTGCGGTTGCGCGAGCAAGAGGACCGTCGCGCCGCTCTCACGCCCGAGCGTCGCGAGGCGATCCAAGAGCAGACACGCCACCTCGTCCCCTCGATGGTGCTCGAACGTATCGGGGCCGTCGCGGCGAAGCGCGTCGTAGAGCAGCCAATCGATCAGGACGCTGCGCGACAGCGTCGGAGCGATCGCATGCCTCCACGCCGCGTACCCGCCCATCGGGTGCGCCCGCAGCCCACCCGCATCGACGTCGAACCACGGCTTGGCGTGCCCCGACCAGATCGACATCGCGCACCGCCGCACATCGTGCGGTATGAAGCTCACGACGATCCGGTCCGGTGCGATGATGGGCGCCAGCCGTTCGGCGCGCAGCACCGACTGATCGAGCCCGAACCCCGCCATCGCAGCGTTCACGACGGGCGCATCGATCGCGCGCTCGAGCGCGGCGGGCCAGGACTCGGCGTCGAGCACCTCGTCGCCGAACGCGAACGAGTCTCCCACGACGAGCGTGATCGGCCGCTCACGCGTCGGGCGCTGGTCACCGTTGGTGCGGATGCCGTGCTCGCGCGTGTGCACCTCGAACCCGTCGCGCACGCGCACCGCAAGCCCGGCGTGCGGGACGTAGCCGAGATCGGGGTCGGCCGTCGACTCGGCGCCGACGTCCGACGCGGGCGCCCACGACGTGAACGACGATCCGGTCAACGCACGCGCTCCGAGCTCGAGCACGAGGAGCGTCACGCCGATCGATATCGCGGCCGCCCGACCGGTGTGCACGCGATCAGCGGCCATGCGGAGAACGCGCCGCGTAGGTCGACCGCCGCCGCGTGCACCTCATCATGTTTCCGCCGACCCGCGTCGCGTATCGGACGTCGGCGCAATCATGTCTCCCGCCGTTCTGCTCCCGCGACGTCGCCGGCGACGACCCTCGGCGCATGCGCCCAACGCGAGCACCATGCCACCCGCCATGAGGTAGCCGACGTCAGTGAACGTCGACGCCGACGTCGCCGCGTGCCACGCCGATGACAGTGCGAACATGATCCCGCAGACCGCGGCGGCCCACGCCCCCGTGCGGAAGGGGGCAAAGCGGATCCCGAGCCGCAGCAGCTGCCGCCCGATGCGGAGCGTATCGCCGATCGGCCGCAGCTTGCTCCGTCCGACGCGAGGAAGGTACTCGATCGGCGCGAAGTGCACGGCACAACCGTCGGTGATCGCCGCAACCGTGATGGTCGTCGTGAAGCTGAAACGGTCGGGAAGAAGGTCGAAGTATCGCTCCGCGAGCTCGCGACGGAACACGCGCAAACCGCTGTTGAGATCGGGGATCGATACCCCCGTGATGGACTCCGCGAACATCCGAAACGTCTCCTTCACGAGCGCGCGCGGCCATGAGTCGTGCGTGTTGCGCGCGATCCGCGCACCGACGATCAGATCGGCGGTCCCCCGGGTGTCGAGAAGCCGAGGTATGGCAGACGCCGGATACGTACCATCCGCATCGATCACCGCGATCCACGGATACCGCGCCGAGCGAATGCCGGTCTTCAGCGCCGCCCCGTAGCCCAGGGAGCGCTCGTGCACCAGGACACGAATCCCCGCGCGTGACGCAAGCAGGTCGGGCGTGCGGTCGCGCGAACCGTCGTCGACGACGATGATTTCGTAGGCGCTCGGACCTGGGGCGAGCGCGTGGTCGAGGCCGTCCAGGGTGGCGAGCACGGCACCTTCCTCGTCGAGCACCGGGACGACCACGGTGACACCGGATGGTGCCGGGTCGTTCCGCGCGTCGCGTCCGGTCATGCTGGCGCGCCCCATCCGGAGGCCGGGAGTCTCGTCACCGCTCGGGTATTCGAAGGCGTCGCGGCCGCGGACCTCGCCCCGCGGCGGACACACGGAACGCGAAGGCATCCGTCCACCGTGTCCAGCCGAAGCCCGCCCGTTTCCTCGCCCACATCATGTGGCGCCGCCCCTTCTTTTCGACCCAGTCCGCAGCATCGGATTGATTGCTCGATCACACGCCCGATCGTCGGCCGGGGAGATTCGGCCTACACCGAGCGCTCGCCCCCCCTCGCCCACTGTATGTTGCGCGCGATGCCTTCAGCCAAAGGCACCGTCGCCGTCCAGCCGAAAAGATGCTTGGCCAGACCGGCGTCGGCGCACAGCCGCTGAACCTGGCTCTTGCGGTCCTCTACGTGCTCGATCTCGGATCGCGACTCAGCCGCCGCGATGATCTGCTGCGCGAGCGCGCGGATCGTCACGTCGACGCCGGTGCCGAAGTTGACGACCCGACCGACCGCATCGGGGTGCGCTCCCATGATCAAGAACGCTTCCACCATATCGTCGACATACGTAAAATCTCGCGACTGTTCGCCCTTCCCGTGGATGACGAGCTTCTCACCCCGCAAGGCCGCGCGAATGAACTTGGGGATGACATCGTAGATGTGGCGCGGTCCGTACGTGTTGAACGGCCGGATGATCGCGACGGGCGAGCCGTACGTTCGGTACCACGAAATCGCGAGCCGGTCGCACGACACTTTCGAAGCCGCGTACGGGGACGTCGGCTCGAGCGGGTGGGATTCCGCGATGCGATCGGTGACCGCCGAGCCGTAGATCTCACTCGACGACGTGACCACTATGCGTGCAATACGATCCGAATGACGGGCGGCTTCGAGCACGTGCAGCGTGCTTTGGACATTGTTCGCGAACACCTCGGTCGGCGCCGTGAGCGACCGCGTAACCCAGGCATCCGCAGCCAAGTGAAGAATCAGATCGACGTCGGCACCGACGATCTGATCGATCGCTCCGGGCGCAGCGAGATCCCCGGCGAGTACCGCGCGCAGCCGCGGGACCGATTGTTGCAGCCCGTCCGGCACCGCGCCCATGGAGGACCGCGAGGTGTAGCGCACGAACACGGTGACGTCCGCACCCAGATCCAGAAGTCGCGCGACCAGGTGCGATCCCATGAAACCCGCCGCGCCGGTCACCAGAACGCGACGACCGGCATACGCGCCGCGGAGGTCGAAGGTCGTTCCGTTGCTCACGGGGGCCGTCGGCAGATCAGATCGCCGTCTCGACACGAGCGACCGGCGCAAGGCCGGCCTTGCTGCCACGTTTGGTGAGGAAGCTCGCGCTCGCAAGCGCGAACTGCACGAACTCCTTCACCGTGAGGCGCTCGAAGCGGGCACCGAAGTATCCGTAGGAAATCATGCCGATGAGCTCATAGGCACGGTTCGGATTGCGCTTGACGAGCCGACGCACGAGAGGAACGAGGAAGGGGTACTTCGCCGCGAGGGAAAAGAACTTCTGCAAATTGACGAGCTGGTCGATCCCCGGGAAATTCAAAGGGCTTTCCTTCAAATAGAAGTACTCGAAATCATCGACCTCGAAGTCTTCCTTGAATAGACCTTCACGCTTGCACAAGTGGTACAGGTCCATGGGCGGGTACGGATGGGCGATCGAACAGCGTGCCCACATCGGCTTGAGACGGATGTTCATGGCGAGGGTTTCGAAGGCGTCCTCGAGTGTCTCGCCCGGAATACCGACCATATTGAAGATCTTGACGGGGATGTCGTGGCGCTTCAGGTGCCCCATCGCATCTTCGACATCCTGACGAGAGAAACGCTTCTTGAGCACCTCGTTGCGCAGATGATCGTTGGCGGTCTCGAGGGACATCGAAACCCCCACGCAGCCGGACTCCTTGAGCACGCGGGCGATGTCGTCCGTGACGCTGTCTGGCCGCGTCATCACGTAATACGGCAGTCCGACACGTCGGGCGTACAACTCGAACGTCGGCTCCGCCCATCCCTTCAAATGGAGGATCTCGTCGTCGTTCTCGAGACTCACGATGCGGAGCGGTCCCCAGTTGTCACGGACGTCGATGATCTGGTCGACGAACCGCTCGGGCGACATCTTCCTGCCCCACCTACCCTGCCCCTGGTACAGCCGCATGCTGACGTGGTTGTGGCAAAACGTGCACGGAAACTGACAACCGCGGCCGGGAATGAACGTCTTGTTGCCGCGACTGCGCAGGATCGGATAGCGATACGCGAGAGCGCGATCGGGAAACGGCAAGGCATCGAGATCGTTCACCAGCGCGCCCATCGGGTTTTCGTGAACGACGCCCCGCTCGTCCTTGACCCACGTGCCGGCAATCCCGCGGTAGTCGTCCTTGGCGGCGATCGCATCGCAGAGGTCGCGCATCACATACTCGCCCTCGCCCCTGACGACGACATCGACACCGGGCCTTTCGACCACATCGGGCATGAAGGTTGCGTGCGGGCCGCCAAACACGATTCTCGTTTGCGGTGCCGCCGCCTTGATTTGTCGGCAGACGTGGATCGCCCACACGTGCATGCCGGTCAAAATCGTCACGCCGACGATGTCCGGCTCCCATGCCACGACCGCAGCGACGAGATCCGATTCTTGGGATTCCAAGAACATGCGGGTCTCGTGGCCGGCCTCGCGGAGCACGGATGACACTTGCATGCTGCCCATGAGCTCGGTGGTCAGGGCCTGGATGAAGGCGACTCGCAATCCCTTTTTCATGCCCACTCTCCGGCACCGCTGCAGCTGCGGGGCACGGCGGCATGAGCGGCCGGCCCTTCAACCATCATTCTCGCAGCGCGGGTCGCCGTCATACGGAGGGTCTGCAAAGGCGCGCCCGCCAACGCCGGATAGGCCTCGCACGGAGTGAAGCAACCGCCGCAGGCGAGCGCTTCGATGTCGCGACGTGCTTCGAGAACGCGCTCGGAGCGCCAGAGCTCTTTGACCGGCTGTTCCAAGACATTGCCGAGCGGCCGGTCATAGACGTGACACGGATACAAATTGCCTTCCGGCGAGAGGAAGGCAGCGCTGCGCAGCGCCTGACACACGATTCCCGACGGCTCGCCGCGACGATAAAATTCGAGGTTGGTCAGGAACACGAGCTCCATGAGCTCGACCAGATTGCGGGGCCAGCCGCGACGCCGCAGGTGATGCCGCACCAGGTCGCGCGACTCGACCTTCGGGAGCGCGGCGAGGTCGGCATTGGCAAAGAAATGGCCCGACACCTGAAGCCAGTTCCAGTGCCACTCGGCGGCGCGGAAACCGTCGAGCTCGGCGAACAGCAAGCGGCCCAATGCTTCGACGCGATCGGCGTTGAACGGGGTGACCGTCGTGCCGACGTACGTCGCGCAGTCGTCGCGCGCACGCAACTCCCGAAAGGTCGCCAGCGCGCGCTCGAACGAGCCGGTACGGCCACGCACGGAGTCATGAGTGTCGGGAGGACCGTCGATGCTGACCGTAACGATGACGTCGAGGTCCGGACGGCGCGCGACGATTTGGTCTACGACCTCGCGGGTACGCTCTTGGAACCAGCCGTTGGTTTGGAAGTGGAGCACTCGCAGCGCCGGGGTTGCCTCGACGACCGCCTGGAAGAGCGAGGCGACGTCGCGCCGGAGAAACGGCTCGCCCCCGGTGACGTCGAGCCACAGCAGATCTGGCATCTCAGCCAACACGCGTCGTACCTCGTCCGGCGTCAGCTCGTGTCCGGCTTCCGTCTTCCAGGTGCTGCACATCTTGCAGCGAAGGTTGCACCGTCTGGTGATGTCCATGACCAGACGCGTGGGAGCGTCGGGACGCCGAAACCATGTCTTCGCCAAACCGACGATCAGGCCGCTCGATCGTCTGAAACGCCCGAGCGAAGAGACATGGTTGTTCAGCCGGCGCACGCTATCGGCGTTGATAACAAGACAGATCGCCATCGGCAATCGATAAACCCCGGTCCGCCTGCTACGGTCCGCCGACCATGAGTCGAGCGCCGCGCAATGAGAGCGCATGACGCATCATGCCAGCCGGCTCCCGCGCCCGGCTCGGTGCACGCCACAGGCGGCGCGCTTGCACTTTCGTGGCTGATCGCCGCTGGCGTGGCGTTGGCGGGTCTCGCGGCGGTCTATTCCGGCTACTTTCTCGACGACGAGGGCGTTCTTTCTTGGATCTTTGCCGGCATCATGAGCGAAGCGCCGATCGACGTGCTGTTCTTTCTCAAGGCACGCCCACCGATCGCGGCGCTGTATGCGCCGGTCGCCGCGATGGGCCTGACGCCGTTCCTGTGCGCGCACGTGCTGGTCGCGGCACTCGCGATCCCGCTCACCGCAAGCCTGGCGCGACGGTTCGGTCACCGGAACCCGAACCTTCCCGCAGCACTCGTGGCGTTGTCGCCGTTGTACTTCGCCTGCGCGGCCTCCGGAGTTCAGAATTCCGAAGCGATGCTCGGGGTCTTGCTCGTCGCATGGCTGATCACGCGCGACATGCCGCTCGTGGCGGGCGTCATCGCGGGGCTGATTCTCATCGCCAGGGTCGAGACGGCGATTTTCCTCGTGGCGGTCGCTGCGTATGCCGTCGTGAAGCTCAACGATCGACGGTTCATGATCGGAACGATCACGACGCTCGTCGTCTTCGTTTTGCTGGGCGCGTGTTACCACGGACACTTGCTCTGGCCGTTGACGTACCCTTCTTCGGTATCCACGAACGAGGCGATCGACGCCACCCGACGCGCGGCGTACGGCGGAAGCCTCGCCGACTTCGTGACAGCGGGTCTGTCCCTGACCCCGGTCATCGCAGTCGCGCTGTGGACGTCCGTACGAAACCGCTCGTCTTTCGAGCTCACGTTGATCGTCGCGGCGTTCGCTTTCGTGGCCGTGATCCGCGTCCTCCCCTTCACCCAGCTCGTCTACGTCGACGCGTCTCCGCGCTATATCCTGCCGGCCCTCCCGTTCCTCTGTCTGGCAGTGAGCAATGCCGTCGACAATTGGGGCGGGGTCACGCGGGTGGGCGCCCTGCGAGTCGGTGTGCTGCTCGTCCTCGCCGCAGCCACGACGCACATGCCGGATCGGTTTTCCGCGAGCTTGCCGGCGATATGCATCGCCGGCTGCATCGCGGCAGCCGTCGTGGCTGCCAAGTCGAAGCGGACATCGATCGCGATGCTGCTGGTCGTCGCCGCGCTTGCATCGCCGCCGCTGTTGCCGACCACTCGGATGTTCCTCGGCCATGAGGCGCAGCTCCTCGACGAGTTGGTGAGCTGGATCGAAACGTCGGGCGCTCCAGCTGGAGCGACCGTCGTGACCGACTATCCGCTGTTGGAAATCTGGCGTGCCAAACGCGCGCCCCACCTCGACGTGGACATCCGGTTCCTGGCCGCACCGGACATGATCTACGAAGCCACGACGCTCACGAACCCGGCGACAAAGCAGCTCGATCGCCTGTTCGGCACCAAGAGATTCACCTATGCCCCTTGGATCATGATCGACGAGGTCGCTTCGTTGCCGGGCGACGTGTACTTCGTCCTGCGGCGCCAATACTCGCGACGCAAAGACCTCGACGATCCGCCGCTCAACCAGGTCGAATGGCTCGTAGAGAAGGATTGGCGCGGTGGGAGATGGCTTCGCCGATCAGCGCCCACGACGACCGAGAACGGTCTGCGCTAGCGGAGCGCATCCTCAGGCAAGCTGCTCAGGAAAGCTCGTCGATCCGCGGCCGATCTCGAAACCACTCGACGGCTTGCAGGGTGAAGATCGTCGACCACGTGCACACGTCGTCGCGTTCGGGCGTATAGAGGATACCGCCTTCCGACGTCTGGCACGACGCGAGAAACGACAGCGCCCGTGCAATCGCCTCCGCGTACCGGTTGCGGTCTCGCAAAATCCACAGTCGCGTGGCCTGCGCGGTCGCGTCCGAACGCGCTTCGCCGAACCCTTCCAAGCCATTGGCGAAGGCGAGGATGGCGCCGTCGGCTCGTTGCACCGCGGCCAGCCATTCCAGGGCACCGTCGATCGGCTCGAACAGACGGCTCAGACCGTGGCTCGCCACGACCATGTGGCCTTCTTGCTCATAGCAGAACGGATGCATGTAGACGGGGCTCGGCTGATGCCCCGAACGGTTGATCAGTGCCGCTACCAGATCTTCGTGCAACGGACGGCCGAACGTCGTCGCATACAACTGCATGCTGTGAAGACATTTGACGAGATGGGCGCCGAACTGGGTCGACCACCGCCCGTCGCCTGCGGCACGCCCCGGCAGCACCGCCGTGCCCGCTGCGGCGCTTCCCCCGACGAAGGCCCCCAAGTGGTGAATCGCCTCGTCTCCGCCTTCGCGCCCGCCCGCCGCGCGATATCGTAGCAGGCCCGCGAGCGCGACGGAGGAATCGAAGAGGTACGTGATGCCGTCGCGTCCAACACCACCGTCAGTGCCGATGGAACGGCACAACCAGCCCGCGACGCGATCCGCCACCAAGCGGCTCTCTGCGGAAATGTCAGGAGTCGTGCTCAGCGTGCTCAGAAGAAGACCCGCGGCTTCGGGATACGCATAGCCGCGGTGTTTCGGATTCGACCACGAGAGCGTCGAGCCATCGTTCGCCACGACCGCGTCGCTGACGAGCCATCGTCGCATGGCGGGAGCCTCGGGAAGCGATCCGTGTTCACCAAGGGAGGAATCTCTCGCAGGATTTTTGCTCGGGCTGGTCGGCATGGTCCCCGTCGTCGGACGTCGATCGTGTATAACCGTTTGCCACACGCTAACAACGCAGCGGGTGACGCCGTTGGTGTGGCCGAGGGAGCGCGCTCGCAGGCTCCGAGCGCGGTGTCAAGACGCAGCGCGCCCGCGCGCCCCGGAGACCTGCTCGCAACGGTCGCGCCCGAAACGACGACGGGGGCGCCCGGCAAGTGGCCGGTCGCCCCCGTGTGCGACGACTGCTACGCGGCCGCTACTTGCACTTGATCTGCTTGCCACCTCCGCTGGTCGCGCAGTTCGGTGCCGGGAAAGTGTGCTGCGCGCACTGACCGGCCGCGCCCTCCGCGGGACCGCCGAGAACGATGGTCATGCGGAACGGTCCGACGGCAGGTGCATACGTGCCGTTCTTGCCCTTCACCTTGAACTTGCCGCCCTGCAGCTTGGCGGTCTTGTCCTGCACCTGCACTTGTCCGATGCCGAGCGCCGAGCCCGCGGCGCATCCCAGCGGTATGGCGTCGATCTTGGTCGTGAACTTCTGGCTGGTGAGCGCCGAGTTGGTCTTCCAGCCGTCCTTCAGCCCACAGGCGTTCGGGACCGCTCCGCCTGGGATGAAGTGGTCGAAGAGCACGCTGCTGCCGGCGCCGAGGTCCACGATCTGGATCCGCATGCCCATGTTCAGGACGTCGAGCGGCGGGGTCGGGAGGGTCGGGCCGGCGAAACCGAGGTCGCCCTGCATCTGCAGCTGATCGTCGCCGGGAGGGGTTAGGAGCTTGTTGAGCTTCAGACCGGGCTTGGTCATGCCGACGCTGCCCGTGCAGATGTCGCACGCGTCGCCGATCAGGTCGCCGTCGCCGTCGGCCTGGGTCGGGTCGGCATCGACCGGACAGTTGTCGCAGGCATCGCCGTCGCCATCGCCGTCGGAATCGGTCTGACCCGGGTTGAGAAGCGCCGGGCAGGTGTCGCACTCATCGGCGAAGCCATCGCCGTCGCCGTCGCCGTTCGGACCCGGGGTGAACGGACAGAGGTCCACCAGGCAGGCATTCGGGAAGCCCGAATCGCCGAAGCCGTCACCGTCGACGTCGGTGCACACGTCGCAGGCGTCGCCGGCACCGTCGCCGTCGAGGTCGTTCTGATCGAGGGCGAATACCCCGGGGCAGTTGTCGGGGGTGGCGCAAAAGTTGTTGATGCCGTCACCGTCCGGGTCGAGCGGCGAGCCGGGCACAACGGGGCACGGATTCGCAAAGGACTCGAGTGCGTTCACGTCGTCGGGCGGAAGGAGGCCGATCGCCGCAGCCGGCAGGAAGGGAGGGGCGCAAGGTGCGATCGGTGGGGCGACGCCACCAAGCACATCGGCGGGCGAGTAGCCGCAAGCGATGAGGGATGGCGAGCCGGGCGCAATCGACAGCACCATCGTCAGCCCGGGGGTCACCGAGAGGGCATCGAGGTCGTCACAGGCGGGCGGTGCACAGCCGGGACCGCCCGAGATCAAGCCCAAAGCCGCTGCCGGCACGGCGACGGAGAGCGCCGGTCCAAAGGGCGGAATCGGCGAGACGGAGCGAACGATCAGATCCCCAGGCTCGGCCCCTCCCGGCAGTAACGGATTCATACCCGGGGTCAGGGTTGGTGAGCCTGGAGCGAGTGAGAATCCGACGCCGGTGAAAGCGGCGAGGCCCGGCATCGACCAGTCGAAGGCGTTCACGTTGTCGTTCAGAGGAGGGCCCGGGACCGCCAATCCCTCCGCGAGTCCCATCCCGAAACCCGGATAGCAGGTCGGGCCCACGAGAGGTGCGCCACTACCGTCGACCATCTGGGTGTTGTCGGGCGGAAACACGCCGCAGGTGGGATCCAGCGCCGTGAACAGGTCGCTCGCGGCCTCGGGTTGGATGCCGACCGGCACGGGGGGTGATGACACCTCCGTGGACACGTCGGGAACGAACGGCCCGGGAGCGGCTCCGATGGTCGACCGCGTCACCGAGAAGATCAACGTGGATCCCGGAGGCCCGTCGTTGGCGTTGCTGAGGGCGTCGATGACGTCCCCGGGCAGCAGGCCGAAGCTGGCGGCCGAGATACCCACGACCGGCGGCGGTCCGGTGGGAATCGTGAGACCCGCCGGCGCCAGGACGTCACCGGCGGTTGCGGGAATGGCGGAGAGCGAGCTCGACATCGGGTCGAGCGTGAATGTCTGTGCCGCAACATCGGCGGGCGGCGCCGAAAGCGCGGCGATGGCGGAGGCCAATACGAAATAGCGACCTACCTTCATGGGTGTCCTCCTTCTCGAAAGGTGTTGAGGGGCACGACGGCGCGATTCTCTCGGTGTAGACCGGCACTCATCTCGCGCTTCGCGATCGCGGACGCTACGACTTCCACCGCGCGAGCGTCAACAAAATTCGTCAGCGGATCCACCCTCTGGATCACAAGCGCCCGAGGCTCACGAGCGCATGGATGACGCGCCCCGTCAGCAGCGAGCTATAGCGCCCGGCACGGCATGCCGTCTTGACTCCGCGTCCGCGCACCACCTCGCGCGCTCCACGACGGCACGTCGCATGCGTCGCCCCTCGCCGGCGCACCTTCGCGATCTACGTCCTCGTCTGCACGACGTCGATCCGGCCCCGAACCTGGACCTCCACGCCGCTGTGCGGCTTGACAACCGAAGCGGCACAGTGATTTGGAACCGCGAAAGGCCCCTCGTACCGGCTCATGAGTCCAGCGCCGCCTGTCTGATCGATGCCGTCCATGGTTCGACTCCCCGATGGCGCCGACGCATGGCGAGCACGCCGCCCGCGACACCCTCGGAGAGCTCACCGTCGACTTCATGAGGCGGGAGCGCCTGATGTTGCCGGCCGTCAGGTCTCGTCCGTGCGGCGTGTCGGTGCAGCGATCGAACAGCACGAGGGAGTCAGATTTCCAGAAGGGAGCGCGCGATGCTTACACGACGCGATTTGATCGGGAAGGCGGCAGTCGGTGCGGCCGCTGCGTTGGCGGTGGGTGCGGTTGGGACGGGGGTGGCGGCCACGCGGCCTCTGGAGAGCCCGACGGACGAGGCCGCGTCCGACCGGAGTGGCGAGGTGGCGCGGGAGCCGGGCGTCGCCGTCGAGGCGCGCACGGCGCCGGCGCCCTGGGCGCTCGTGGCGCCGTTCGGCGCGGGCGCCGAAGTCGCGCACGGCTGGCACCTCGCGGATCTCACGCCGGTGCGCGACGGTTCGGCCGTCGTGACGCTGCAGAACGCGCGTGGACGATCGCACCGGGTCCATCTCTGCCGCAACGACGGGAGCCCGCAGGGCGTGATCTACACGCGGCGGGTCGATCTCGTGGTGATGAATCAGGGCTACGGGGACCTCCC
>CAZWAX010000066.1:0-18132 GCA_964631985.1 uncultured Polyangiaceae bacterium
TCGATGGTGTGCACGATGCCGATCCAGCCGTCGCCGTAGCGCGCCGCCCGCACCAGGGCGGGCCGCGTCGACCCGCCGACGTAGATCGGGATGCGCTTCTTCGGCACCGGCGCCATGATGAGCCGGTCGAAATCGATGTACTTGCCGTGGAACTCCACCATGCCGCCACCGAGGAGCAGACGGATGACTTGAATCGCCTCGTTCTGCCGCGCCCCGCGGGTCTTCTTGTCCTGCCCGAGCCACTTGAACTCTTCGGGCATCCACGCGAGCCCCACGCCGAGCGCGACGCGGTCGTTCGAAACCGCCGCGACCGAGCACAGCGCCTTGGCCTCGAGCAGCGGCTGCCGGACGGCCAACCTGAGCACCGACGGCAGGAAGCGGATGCGCTTGGTCACCACGGCCATGGCCGTGATCGCCACCCACGGATCCAGCACCGGGAGATCGAGAGGCCAGAAGCGCTTGCCGTCGGGCGTGTACGGATACGGCTCGGAGGTCACCTCCGGGAAGAACGGGGCGTCGGCCACCTGGATGCTGTCCCAGCCGCAGTCATCGGCCGTGCGAGCGAGGTCCTGAAACTCCGCTGGGTCGACCATGAAGATGTGAAATCCGAATCTCACGACTCTTCTCCGATTGACGGTCGCGTGGCGCGGACTCTTCGCGCCTGCGCCGTCGGTGCGAAAACCGCCAGTCGCAAAAATGAAACACGTTCTAAGAACGCGGCGTACTATGCAGAATTCGTGTCTGCGTTGCAATGCAACCGCAGCCGTCGGTCGGTCAGCTCGCCCTCCGGGCCGGAGAGCGCGGACGTGCGCGTCAGGGAGCGGCGCCGAGGGTGAGACGCAGGCGCGGCCGCTGGGCGACGGTCGTGCTCTCACGTGACGCGTAGGTCGCACCGTCGCTGCTGGCGCTGCGGATGGCGAGCGCGTAGACGCCGGGACCCTGCTGGAGCGCCGTCGTGACGTCGACCGCGACGGCGGCATTGAGCGCCACCGCACCGATCGTACGCACCGTCGTCCCCGGAACGTACGGCGAGCCGTCGAGCCCGTCGATCGCGCCGTCGCCGTTGGTGTCGACGTCGATCCACTTCAACCCCGGACCGTTCGCGCTGCCCGCGTCGAGCCCGGTACGCGAGCCTTCGATCCACGTCGCATCATTCACCCGATGGACCGTGCCGCCGTCGCTCGACTTGTTCGTACACCACAGCGTCAGCACCGCGCTCGTCACCGGACCGGAGACCGCGCTCAGGTCGAACGTGAGATAGGTGATGCCGCGCGGCGAGAGATCGAGGTCGAGATGGCCGGCGAGGCCGTGGTCCCACGCGCGTTCCGTCCCGGCCTCGATGTAGGTGTCGGCGACCGGCGCGAGATCCACGATCCCGACGGGGGTCGGCGTCGCAGTCCGCGTCGGAGTGGCCGTGGCGGTCCGCGTCGGGGTGGGGGTCCTGGTGCGCGTTGCCGTCGCCGTCCGGGTCGCGGTGGGCGTTCGGGTCGGCGTCGCCGTAGCGGTCCGGGTCGCGGTCGGGGTCGTCGGGGGCGTCGCCGTGGCGGTCCGGGTCGCGGTCGTGCCCGTCGGTGGAGTCGGGGTGACTCCGGCCGGGGTCGGACTCGCGCCGACGGCGACGACCAGACGGAGGACCGGCCGTTGGCTCGCCGTTCCGTGCTCCGACGACGAGTACGTCGCGCCGTTGGTGCTCGTGGTCCGGATCGCCACGCTCACGAGACCGGCCGCACCCTGGAACGCCGACGTCACGTCGGCAGTGACGAGCTGGCCGGCCACGACGCTGCCGAGCCCGACGATCGGGCTTCCGAGCACCGGCACATACGGAGAGGAGTCCTGACCGTCGAGCGTCCCATCGCCGTTGGTGTCGACCTCGACCCACTTGAGGCCCGGACCCCCGGCGCTGCTCGCACTGGCTCCCGTCCGATCGCCCTCGATCCAGCTCGCGCTCGCGACGCGATGGATCGCGCCGCCGTCGGTCGACGCGTTGGTGCAGTAGAGCGTGAGCTGCGCCGAGAGGACCGGCGCCTGCACCGCACCGAGGTCGAACGTGAGGTACGCGATGTCGGCGGGCGACGCATCGACCTCGAGCACGGTCGCGATGCCGTGATCCCACGTCGCCTGCGCTTCCGCCTCGATGTAGGTGTCGGCGACCGGGGCGAGAACGATCGTCGTCGTGGTCGGCGTGGCGGTCCGGGCGGCCGTCGGTGTTGCCGCTCCCGCGGTCGCCGTCACGACGGGCGTGACCGTCGGCGTCCGCGTCGGTGACGGTGTCGGCGTCGCGGCGGAGCTGACCGTCGATGTCGGCGTCGTGGTCACCATCGGCGACGGAACCGCGGCCAGCTCGAGCCGCAGCACCGGACGCTGGCTCACGGTCGTCCCGTGGCGCGAGACGTAGGCGGCGCCATCGCTGCTGCCGCTGGTGAGCACGAAGGAAACCAGATCCGCGGGGCCCGAGAGCGCCGGGGTGACGTCGACCGCGTAGACTTGCCCGGCCACCACGGGACCGAAGCCGCCGAGCACCATCGAGCTCAGGGGACGGTACGGCGAGGCGTCGAGGTCGTCGAGCGTCCCGTCGGCGTTGGTGTCCACGTCGGTCCACTTGAGCCCGGGACCATTGGCACTGCCGCTGTCGGCGCCGTTCCGATCGCCCTCGATCCAGCCCGCATCGGCGACCCCATGCACCGAGCCGCCCTCGTCCGAGGCGTTGGTGCAGACGAGCCTGAGCGTGGCGCGGGTGACCGGCACGTCGATGCCGGCAAGGTCGAACCGCAGATAGGCGGCCCCGGCGGGCGACTCGTCCGCCTTCAACTGGGTGGAGAGGCCGTGGTCCCACGTCGCCTGCGTGCCCGCCTCGATGTACGTGTCCGCGACCGCCTGCAGGGTCACGAACTGCGCGGGGTCGCCGCATCGGCAGCTGGCGAGGCAGAACTCCGGGCAGGCGGCCGCCGCGGCGCCGTCGCATTCCTCCGTCGCCGCGTCGACGACGCCGTCGCCGCAGACCGGCGTGCACGTGCAGTCGGCCTCACAGGCGCCGATACACGCCGGACGATCGGCGCCGTCGCAATGCTCGGTCGGCTGGTTCACGAGATCGTCGCCGCAGATCGGTGTCGGGGCGGCGCCCTTGGTGATCGTCAGGGTGTCGCCGATCGTCCCGTCCGCACGGATCATGTGCAGAAGCAGGGCGCCGCCGTTCACCGCCACGCGCGTGAGGTGGAAGACCGACTCGGCATAGGCCGTGAACGGGCTCGACCCGGCGGCGTAGAGCTCGCGGCCGCCGCCACCGGTCGTGACGTAAACGGTGCCCTGCCCCGGCGGCACGACCTGCCCGCCGAACAATGGATGCGTGCGCTCGTAATCATGGTCGTGCCCCATGAGGACGACGTCGACGCGATGCTGGTCGAACAACGGGCGCAAATTGTTCTGGATGACGGTGGAGCTGCCGTGCGCGCTGCTCGAATAGATCGAGTGATGGAAGGCGACGAACTTCCAGGTCTTCGTGCTGGCGGCCAGGTCCTGCGCCAGGAACGCGTACTGCGCGCTCGACGGACTGGTACTGCTGGTGCTGTCGAGCACCACCACGTGCGCATTGCCGACGTCGAAGGAGTAGTAGTTCTCGCTCGCCGCTGGGTTGTTCGCGGGGGTGTAGAACGCGTCACGCCACGCTTGTCCCCCCAGGCGGACGTCGTGGTTACCGAGCGTCGGCCAGAACACCAGCCGCCGGAGCAGCTCGCGGTAGGGCACGAAGAATTTCGGATCGAAGTCGACCGCCGCCCCGTCCTCGTAGATCATGTCGCCGACGCTCAGGATGAAATCCGCGGGCATGGCCAGCATGCGGTCGCGGAGCACGTATTGATTGGCACAGCCGCATCCGTGGTCGCCGATCACGAGGAACGAGAACGGGGCGTTCGGGTCGTCGGTCCGAAACACCGACTCGGTCGCGAGCGGCGCACCGTCGGCGAGCGGGGCGTACGCGTACTGCGTGCCGGCCGCAAACCCGGAAACCGGAATCGCGCACGTCGTCCCGATCGGGCCCGCGATCGTCGTCGCCGAGCCGCCGACGGGACGGATGGCCAAGCTGCACGCCGCCGGCACATCCGTGTTCCAGACGATCGTGACCGACTCGCTCGTCAGGAGCTGGAGGTACGGACCGCGCGTCAGGACGGCCGCCGACGACGACGTAGCCCCGAACAGCAGCAGCACGACCGGCAGAACGCGGAGTCGCACAGCTATGGGGCAGCCAGCTCGAGGTGCAGCACCGGTCGCCGCGTGACCGTCGCATGCTGGCGCGACGAGTACGTCGCGCCGTCGCTGTTGCCGCTCGCGATCGCAAACGTTCGGAGCCCGGGGCCACCCTGCACACCGCTCGTGACGTCGACCGTCCGCGTCTGGCCGTCGGTGACCGCGCCGAGCGCGACGATCGGGGAGGCCAACACCGGCACGAACGGCGACCCATCGAGCGCCGTGATCTTGCCATCGCCATTCGTGTCGACGTCGACGAACTTGAGGCCCGGACCGCCGGCGCTGCCGACGTCCACCCCGTTTCCGGTGCCCTCGATCCAGGTGGAGTCCGCCACCGGGTAGATCGTGCCGCCGTCCGGAGAGCTGTTGCTGCACCGCAGCGTCAGGGTGGCGCGGACGATCGTCCCTGACACCCCCGACAGATCGAACTTCAGATAGGCGACTCCGACCGGTTTGCCGTCGACGTCCAGGAAGGTGGCGAGCCCGTGATCCCAGGTCCCCTCCGCACCGGCTTCGATGTAGGTGTCGGCCACCGCACCCAGATCGAGCGTCGCGCCGCCCGTCGGTGACGGCGCCGGCGTCGGCGTGACGGTGAGCGCCGGCGTGCCGCCCCCGGGCCCCGTCGCCGTCACGACCGGCGTCGCCGTGCGCGTGGGAGTCGGGGTGCGCGTGGGCGTCACCGTGCGCGTCGGCGTCGGCGTCACGGTCGGGGTCGGGGCGTTGGGGTCGCGCACGAGCATGACCGCCCGACCCGCGGCAATGACGACGGTCGCTTCCCCCCAGTTCGTCTTGGTGCTGGTCGGGTCGTTGAGCGAGCCGCTCAGGATGGTCCGCCGCGAGCCGAAGGCGATCGGCGCGAGGGGTGATTCTCGCATGTAGATGTTGCCGCCGCCCTCGGACGAATAGATCACTTCGATGACGCCGGAGGCCTCATCGAGCAGGACGATCGGCCGCGTGCCGGAAGTGTCGACGGGATAGAAATGATCCCACGTCCCGTTCGGCCGCCGCACCAACAACAGGAGCAGCGGCGAGCCCGAGGTCTTCACCGCGACGTAGACGGTATTGTCGGCCGCCACCTTGACGTTCATGTGGTCGTCGCCGAGCGCGCCGCCGCTGATCTCGCTCGCCCACTCGCCCGAGGGCACCTCGTCCGCCGACCAGAAGGCGGCATCGGGCGGATCACCGTCGGCGTGCGTCCGAAAGCCGAAACGCTTCGTGTTCTGATTGGACCAGAAGACGCCGATGCTGGCGTTTCGCAGCGCCGTCACCACCGTGATGTCGTCGGAGTTGATGTTCGAGGCGAGGACGATCGGCCCGTTGAAGGTCGTATACGGCGGATCACTGTAGTACACGCGAACGGTCGAGCCCGATTCCGTCGAGAGCCAGAGTCGATCCGTCGTGTCGACGTCGATGGTCGCGATCTCGCTGCCCGACAAGCTGATCGCCGTCGCCGTCGGGCGTGCCGACCACGGCACGTAGGTGTCGCCGACGTACTCGACCGACACCAGGACCGGCGCGCTGCTGTACAGGAGCACGTGCGTGACGTCACCCACCACCTTGGTGTCCGCTTTGGTGTCGGTGCGGGAGGAGAGTCGCAGCACGTTCGTCCAGCTCGTGTCGTCCTCGAGCCGCCACAGCCACGTCCCCGACGGCGACACCGCCGTGCTCGGCAGCACCGTCCACCAGGTCCCCGCATGGAACCAGATTTTCGATTGCGGCTTCTCCCCCGTGGTTTGCGAGACGGAGATCCCATCCAGCGGTACCAGGCTCGGCGGCACGGCCAGCGCCTCTGCCGGCAGCGCCACGCGCGCGCATGCGAGGATCATGACCAGCTTGATCGACAGCGCGCGGGGGGCGCGAAAGGCGGAGCGCATGGCGGTCGCGTTCCACGTCCGGACCGCAAGTGTCAACAGAAACGCGACGCTAATTCACCGCGTCGTCATCCGCGCTTCCATCCGACCGCGCAGCCGCTGCTGCACTGACCATGCGCGGTGCGAGGTTGCGGCCCGCCGCCGAGCTCTGAGCGCTTCCTCCCACTTGCGAGAATCGACGGCGCTGCCGACGCCGTCGGAGGTGCCGAGCACTGGCGAGCACGCACCCTCGTGCACGGACGCATGCCCTCCCGAGCCCGCGGCATTCGCGATCCGCCAGCGTCCCCGCCGCGCCAAACGGCGTCGACGCCGCGGCGCACGCGCACCGGATATGGCGGACGCCGCATCGTCGCTCATGGCGAACGCTCGCGCGCACTCGCCCTGTAGATTCGCGAACTAAGCTCGCCGGACCGCCGCGCACCCACTGTGCGGCTGCGCATGGTGTGCAGGGCGCAGCGTTCAGCCTTGAACGGAGCGCCACGATCGCGGCGCATGGGGCGCCGTCGCTCATGCGACGCGCACGGTGCCGACGACCGCGCGAGTGGCATCGGGGTTGCTCTCTCTGACCCTGCGCGATCGAGCATCGCTGGATTGCGGACGCCTCGTCATACAGACGCGCCATCGACTCATGCAGCGTTCCCTGTGGACGCCGCTTGGGTGTGGTGCGCGGCGAGGCGTCGGGAGAAACGCGGGGGGTTCCATGAGAAAATCGATTGTCATCGCAACGCTGCTCACGCTGTTCTCGCTCGCCGCTTCCACTGATGCCGCCGCCGTCTCCTTGACGCGCGGACCGTATCTCCAGCTGCTCACCACGAGCTCCGTGACCATCGTGTGGAACACCGACACGGCGGCCGCATGCAGCCTGGCGCTTCGTCCGGCTGCGGGCGGCGCGACGACGGTGCTGACCGGTGGTACCGGCACCGTGTGCGCGGTCCCGGTCCCGGGACTCGCGCCCGAAACGGCGTACGCATATGCGCCGCGCGCCGGCACGACGCCGCTGGCGCCGGAGTCGACGTTCGAGACCGACGGCCCGAATCGGACCTTCACGTTCCTCGTCGTCGGGGATACCGGCTCCGGCGGTCCCGAGCAGATCGCCGTTGCCGAGCGCATGGTCGCGAGCCCCGCCGACTTCATCGTGCACACCGGCGACATGATCTACGACAACGGCGAAGCCGCGAACTTCGATCCCCGTTTCTTCGATCCTTATAAAGAGCTCATCGACCGGCTCGTGTTCTGGCCCTGCCTCGGCAACCACGACGTCCGGACCGCCAGCGGCCAACCCTGGCGCGACGCCTTCTACACCCCGGCCAACAACGCCGCGGGCTCCGAAAACTACTATTCCTTCGACTACGGCAACGTCCACGTCGCGGTGCTGAACTCGAACTCCAGCACCTCGCCGGGGAGCGCCCAGTACGATTTCCTCGACGAGGACCTCGCCGCGTCCTCGGCGACATGGAAGGTCGTGGCGTTTCACCACACGATCTACTCGAGCGGCAGTCACGGCAGCAACACGACGATCCGCGCCAACCTCGTGCCGCTCTTCGACCAGCACGGGGTCGACCTGGTCTTCATGGGACACGACCATCACTACGAGCGGACGGAGCCGCTCCGGGCCGGAGCGATCGTGGCGCCGGGTAGCGGCACGGTCTACGTCACGACCGGTGGCGGAGGCCGGGAGCTCTACGACGTGGGCAGCAGCAGCTTCACGGCCTACGCGGAGTCGGCCCATCATTTCACGCGCGTCTCCGTCGACGACGACGCGCTCTTGCTCCAGATGGTGCGGGAGGACGGCGTGGTCCGCGACGAGATGGGACTCGTGAAAGGCACCGGGCCCACCCCGATCCGGAGCGCGACGCCGCCGCGCACGCCCACGGCGATCCGCACCGTCACGCGCACGCCCACGCCCGTCGCGACCCCCACCCCCCCCCTCGCTCCCGGGCAGACGCCGCTCGCCACCCTCACGGCGACGCGCACCGCCACCGCGACCCGTACGCCGACTCGCACCCGGACGCCGACTCCCGTCCGTACCCCCACCGGCCGCCGCCTCGACGCCTCCGCCGACACGTACATCGAAGCCGGCACCGAGGCCACCTGGTCGCACGGCGGCGCGGGGCATCTCGACGTCGACACCAAGCCCTTCGGCGTGACCTATCTGACGTTCGACCTCTCGCGGGAGACCGGCGCCGTCACCACGGCGCTTCTCGAGCTCCGCGTCACCAATGCCTCCGACGACGGCGGCTGGATCGCCCGTCTGCCCTCCTCGAGCTGGATCGAGGGCAGCGCGAGCGGTGTCGACCCGAGCAGTGCCGACGCCGTCGGTCTCAAGTGGATCGATGTGGACCGTGACGGCAATGGCGTCCTCGACGCGGCCGACGGCTCGCCGCTCGTCCCGACTCCGGCGCAAGTCGTCGCGACGATCGGCCCGGTCGCTCGCAACCAGACCCTGCTGGTCGACGTGACCAGCGCCTTCACGCAGGGGCCCGGCGTCTACACCCTCGCGATCACCAACGCGAGCAGCGACGGCGTGACCTTCGGCAGTCGCGAGCATCTCGACCCGGCCTTTCGTCCCGCCCTCCACCTCACGACCGGCGGTCCCCTGCCCACGGTCACGCGTACCGCCGCCCCGAGCGCGACCGGTACGGCCGCGGCCGCGCCAACGTCGACGCCGGCATCCGCCGCGACGCGGACCCCGACACCCATTCGCACGGCGATCCGCACCGCGACCCCGCCGCCCGCCCCGACCCGCACGACGACACCGCGGCCCACCGCGACACCGGCCCCGGGCGCCACCAGCGCCCCGAACGCCTGCCTCACGGGGAGCGGACCACTGATCGTGCTGAACGGAACCCTGTCTTCCAAGTACGCCAACCACCGCCTCGCAGCGGCGTCCCGGATCGATGCCAGGAACGCCACGTTCCTCAGCTCGGCGAGCAACCACTATCCGATCAACCTCGCCGGCGAGCCCAACGTCTGCATCGCGGGCGGCCGGGTCGTCGGACAGTACGACCGCACCCGCAGCTGGGACTCGATGCACGACGAGAACAACGCCGGTATCGCGTTCGACAACGGCAGCTTCATCGTCGACGGCCTCCGGATCGACAACGTCACCGACGGCATCCGCCCCGAAGGTCCCGGCCCCTTCACGATCCGCCACACCTGGCTCACCTACGTCCGCGACGATTGCGTCGAGAACGATCATGTCCAGGGCGGGGTCATCGAGGACTCGCTCTTCGACGGTTGCTACGTGGGCATCGCCGAGCGTCCGACCTCACCGATCATCTCCGAGGGCTGGGACGGTCGCGGACAGCTCCTCACCATTCGCCGGACGTTGATCCATCTCGCCGCCATGCCCGGACCCCGGAACGGCGCCGCGACCGCCGTCGGACACGAGGGCTTCTTCAAGTGGTCCGATCGCGCCACCGACCTGGCACTCCACGACAACGTCTTCATGGCCGACCAAGTCGGCCAGGGCGGCCCCAACTCGATGGGCCTCCCCCCCACCCTCACCTCCTGCTCCAACAACGTGATGGTATGGCTCGGCCCCGGCAACTACCCAGCCCCCCTCCCCGCCTGCTTCACGGTAACCAAGGACCGCACCGTCTGGGACCGCGCCGTCACCGCCTGGAAACAAGCCCACCCCCAACACGGAGCCAACTGATGGCTCCGCAGTTGTTCAATCGGAGGGGCAAGCGAAGCGCGCCCCCACCGAGCGCACGAGGTAGGAAGCAGGTCGCTCAAAAAGGTCGAGATGCTAGGCGCGAAGGAGCGAGCGCGGAGGCGTAGCGGAGCTACGCCGCACCCTCTCCGAGGGCACGGCAAGCGAGTCGACGGAGCAACGACGCAGATCGGCCTTTTTCAGCGACCTGCTCGGCGTGGACGAGTGGATTCCCCCACGGCGAGGGCGACCCTCTCCGCCTCCAGCCGCCCCGACCAGTACGCGTCCCAGAGGCCCGACGTGCGCAGTCGGCGGAGTTGGAGCAGACGCTTCGCTCCGGCGGTCTGCGGGCCCTTCTTGCCGGCGCGCCGGAAGCGGCCCGCGAGATCCGTGGCGCGCGACTTCGCCCCGCCGCCGAGCGCCGCATCGATCCGACCGCTCTCGCTCTCCAGCAGGCGCTGGATCTGCCGACCGCTGAGACCGATGCCCCCGACCCGGCGCAGCACCTCGGCGGCACGATCGTAGGAGAGGTCGGCGGCGAGGTAGAGCGCCTGCTCGCGCACCATCGCCGTCACGTCCTCGTGCAATCCGAGCCACTCGTCCAGCGGCCGTCGCACGGCGCCACACTGCCTGCAGCGATACCGCACACGGTTGATCTCGATCGGGCCGAAGATGCTGACGATGCGGCGCGCGCTCCGGCCGCGACTGCGCATCGGTCCGGCGCACGCCCGACACGCGATCGTCGAGGCCTGCAACGCCTTCTCGATCGCATTGAGGCCTTCCTTGAACGCCCGCGCCAGCGCCCGTCGCGACTCGCGTCGCACGTCGCGCTGCAGGTCTTTCAGGCCGCTCTTCGCCAAACTGACCGTGACTACGAACGAGACGCGGAACGGGATTGCGAGGGGGGTCGACATCGGTCGTCGCCGAAAAAACAGCAAGGATGATGCCGATTTCATGCATCACCGTCGCCGCCGCGGCTTCACGAGACGCGACGGCACGTTGCGCCCGTTCGTCGCCCGCCGCTCCCGCCGCGCCGACGATGCGGCGCTGCGCGGATCGGCATCGTCGCACGACAAATCACGCGCTCGCTATGCGCTTCGCGATATGCGGCTCGCCCGATGGCTCCGCATGGATGGCGCGTCATGGGGCGCCGACGCTCACCACCTCCAACAGGTCTCGCGTGCTCTGCACGGCATACGCATGCGCGGCGTCCGGCGCGAGTGCCAGCGCCAACACCCCAGGCTCGCCGCTCAGGGATCCGATGCTCAGCACGCGACTCGCCTCGAGCACGAGGCCCCCGCTGCTGGCATCGCGCGCGAACGCCGCCACCACGTTGTCGAATCCGCTCGCCGTGAACAGACGCGAGCCGTCCGCGCTCACGACCACGGCATCGGGCCGCGCGAGACCGTCGACCGCACCGTAGACGTGATGCCGCACGCCGCCGAGCGTGAGCGCTCCCGTGCTCGCATCGCGCGCAAAGATCGCGACCGCGCGGGACAACTCCCCCGCGACGTAGACGTGGGCGCCGCCGGGCGCCACCGCCACAGCCCGCGCACCATCGAGCCCCGACGCTCCGCCTTCGCCGTTCTTGTGCCGTTCGACGAAGGTCAGTCCGCCGCTCGTCGCGTCGCGCGCGAAGACGCTCACCGCGTCCTCGTCGAACGCCGTGACGTACACGCTCGCCCCGTCCGGGCTCACCGTCACGGCGTAGGGTCCGTCCAGTCCCGACACGCCGCCTTCGGCCTGCTTCTTGCGCTCGACGAACTCCAGCATCCCGGTGGCGGGATCGCGCGTAAAGACCGCGATGGCATCGGCGGGATCCGCCACGACGTACACGTGCGCCCCGTCGGGGCTGACCGCCACGGCGCGGGACCCGTTCAGACTGTCGAGCACGGCCGCGCCGTTCTTCTTGCGCTGCACGAACGCGAGCGTGCCGGTCGCGGGATCGCGCGTGAACACCGCGACGGCGTCGTCCCGCGACCCCGCGACGTACACGTGCGTGCCCTCCGGGCTGAGCGCGAGACCGCGCGGACCGTTCACGCCGTCGACGCCGCCGACCCCGTCGAACAGGACCTCCACCGGCGACAACGCGCCGGATGCCGCGTTGCGGGTGAAGACGGCGACCGAGTCGTCGTCGAAGCTCGCGACGTAGACGTGCGCGCCGTCGGGACTGACGGCCACCGCGCGCGGTCCGTCGAGCCCGTTCGCACCTCCGGCGGTATGCGTCAGCGATTGCACCAGGCCGAGGGCGCCGGTGCCGCCACCGCACGACCCTTCACCCACGCGTCGTCCGGCATAGGCGGCGAGCTCGAGCGCGCGCGGGACCTGCCGCAGCACGAGACGCTCGCTCTCGCAGACCTGCTGACGACCGAGGCATTCGACGTAGTCGTCGAGCGTGCCGAGCGTCGCGACGCCGACGTCCGCGCACACGTCGCTCAGCGCGTCGAGATTGGCCGCCGTCGACTCGCGCAGTACCTCGAAGGAAATCGACCCCGGCCCGCACCGCTTCTCGATCGCGACTCGGAGGGCAGCGACCTGGCTGGTGATGCGAGCCCGGTGGCCGTCACAGGTGGCGGCTGCCAGCGGAAGACAATCGGTCGGATCGAGCTTCTCGGCCTTGCCGACGGGCGCTGTCGTGGTGCTGGTCTGGACGCAGGCATGGACGGCGCGGGCGCAGCGCTCGACGCCGCGGAGCTTGCTCGCGACCAGTCGACCGCTGGCCGACTCGATCGCGGCGGCACATCGCAACATCCGCTTGCCGACGCCGCGCGGATCGCCGAGACCGACGCCGCTCCCGCCGAAATTCGGGACGGCGCTCCCCGGGACCAGCGTGACACCGAGGGCGGCGATCAGCTCGCCGGCACGCGGCAGCCGCGCGGCGAACAGACGGTCCGCCGCCGCCAGGTGCTGGGAAGCCAGACACCGGGCCAACGTCGTCGGGTCGGCTACCACGATGCCCTCGTCGGCCAGGCACTGTGTGGCGGTGCCGGCGTATCCGAGGCCGTCCGCTGCGAGCACGTCGGCGAAATCGAGACCGCCACAGCGTCGCTCCAGCGTGAGGCCGAAGGTCGGAAGGTCGCGGCTCTCGAACGTCGCCAGTGTGCTCCGGCAGCGATCGCCGACGCGGATCAGACACTTCGGGTCGGCCGGTCGAGCCTGCACGCAGCCGAGGGCCCGGGCGGCGCAGGCCTCGAGCATCCGCAGCCGCCGGGCCACCAAGCGCGCCCCCGCGGTGACGATCCCCTGCTGACACCGTACTGCCGCGGCCGCTCGGGCCGGGTCCGGAAGGCTCTGCCCCGCCGCCGGCTCCGCCGGCAGCATTCCGAGCACCACGAGGGCCGCGAGGACCACGGGCACCGATTGGCGTCGCCGCATCATCGAGTCGGGCCTCATGATCCTCTCCGCGGGAGCACACAGGTGTCGCGCACGACCCCGTCGCTGCGCACCATCTCGAGGCGGACCTGTTCCCGCTCCACGCTGACGCGGGTGAAATGGAACGCCGATTCCGAGTACGCCGTGAAATCGCCGACACCGACCGGACGGATCGACTTCCCGCCGCCGCCGGTCGTGACGTAGGTCGTGCCCTGCCCCGCGGCGACGACGCGTCCGTCGCGCAGCGGCTTGGTGCGCTCGTAGCTGTGATCGTGCCCCATGAGCACCGCGACCACGCCGTGCTTGTCGAAGAGGGGCGTCAAGTTGCGGCGGACGCGCGCCGAACCGCCGTGCTTGCCGCTCGAGTAGATCGTGTGGTGGAAGACGACGAACTTCCACGGCGCCGTGCTCGCTCCGAGATCACGATCGAGAAATCGGTATTGCGGGCTCTTCCGACCGGTGCTCGCGTTGGAATCGATGACGGCCACGTGGGCGTTCCCGTAGTCGAACGAGTAGTAGTCCTTCGCGCCCTCCGGATTGTTGGCCGGCGTGAAGAAGACGTCGCGCCAGATCGCGCCGTCGTCCCGTTCCCGATCGTGGTTGCCGAGCGTCGGCCACAGCACCATGCGCCGCATGAGGGGCCCGTAGACGCCGAAGATCTGTGTGTCGAAGTCCTCCGGTCGGAGGACCTTCCGGTAGATCATGTCCCCCGTGTGGACGATGAAGTCGGCGGGGCTCGCCACCATCTGGTCACGCACCGCGAGCTGCGTCGCGCATCCGCAGCCGGAATCGCCGAGCACCAGGAACGTGAAGCGTCCGCTGGTTCCATCGGTGCGGAACGCCGATTCGGCGGTGAGCGGGACGCCGTCCGCGCGCGGCATATAATGATATTCGGTATCGGGTTCGAGCTCCCCGACCTCCAGGGCACAGACGGTTCCGGTCGCCCCGTCGACGACGCGGGGCGCCATGCTCCCCTGCCGAATGGTGACCGAGCACGCCGCCGGGCGCACGGTGTTCCAGACCACCGTCACGGAGCGACGCGTCAATCGTTGGAGGTACGGGCCGCGAACCAAGGTCGCGCTCGCCGACGCGACGAGTGCCGGAACGAGCAGCGCGGTCAGCACGTACACACGCCACGGTCGCACCCGCCTCACCGCGCCATCTCGTGCGCATCGCGTTCACCTCCGGGCCCTTCGAGACGGCCCACGACCGCATCGAGACGGAGCCCCTGTTGCTCCAGCGCCGTCACGATGAAGGCGAGCGCCGCCGCGCCCTCGAGCAGCACACCGGCCCCGAGCACGGCCAGATCCACCCACGCCGCCAGGAACAGATTGACCGCGAACGCCCCGACGACCCGACGGCTCGGCGCCGGAATCAGCGTGACGAGCGGGGAGGCGGCGCGCCGAGCGACGAATGTCGGCGTCATCAGAACCGCGGAGGCGAACAGGCATGTGGTCAGGGTAGCCAGCTCGGCGAGCAGGGAGGGCGACCGAACCTCGAGCATCGTCATCGCCAGGCAGCCGGTGCAGACGACGACCATGGAGAAGAACCAGAGGATGATGAGCGGGGGCATCCGGCGCTGCCGGGTCGTCACGTACAGCCAGAGGTTCAGCGCGATCGCGAGCACCCACAGGGTCGTGACGCTACCGTCCCGAATCCCCGTGCCGCGCTGAACGTCGCCGTGCCACGCCAGCACGTAGAGCACCGACATGGACACCCAGGCGAGCGCCGACAACGTCCGCGTGACGGGCGTCATGGCCGCAACGTCCCGGCGTTGGCCTCGTCCTCGAGCGCCACCTCGTCGAACGGCGTCCGGGAGGCGGCCGATTCGTGCGTCCCCCCGGCCGCGGCTGCAGCGCCGCCCGCAGCGCCGCCTGCATCGCGTTGATCGGGCGCCTCGGCGCGCGCTCGCAACGAGAGCACGATGGTCGGCGGGCTGTCCGCGGCCTCGCGGCTCCGGTACTGCACGCGGTTCTTGGAGTTGGCGATGAGCGCGAAGCTGTACGTCCCCGCGCCCTTCACGATCTCGCTGACGTCCATGTCCACCGGCTGATCGCGCCGCACGCGACCGACCATCGCCACCACGCGGCCGACCGTCCCCGGCTTCTTGGCGAAGGTCACGTCGTCTTCCGTCCACTTGTCGGTGGTCCGGAACAGGCGACCCCCGCCGTCGCTGTCGGCGCCCTTCTGGCGATCGGCCGTCAGCCGGATGCGCGCCCCGACGATCTCGAACCCGGTGAGGTCGGGAACCTCGAAGCGCAGAAGCGTCTCCATGATCTCGCCCGCCTGCCGCTTGACGTCGAGGGTGAGGGCCTTGCCGAAGTTCGTGAGCGGAGCCTCCCGGGTGACGAAGGCATCGGCAGAGGCGACGATGCGCCGCGCACACGGCGCCTCTCCGCAATCGGGTGGTCCGCCGCCCGGACAGCGTTGCAACCCCATGACGGTGGCCACCCGGTCCCAGGCGACCACGTCCATCTCGTCCCGCGGCGTCGAGCCGCAACCGTCGCACACCGCGAGGAGTCCGCCCGCGAAGCCCGGCAGCGGCGCCTGGAGCACGGCGATGCCGTCGGTCGCTCCGGTCGCCTCCCCTTGCGCGTTCCGCAACCGGAAGGTCCCGAGATGGGTCAGGCTCGTGCGCTCGAAGACCTCGATCTCGGTCGCCGTGCGGTTCTGGTCGGCCGCGAGCAGATATCCCTCGTCCCCGCACGCGTAGATCGACAACCCCTCGGTATCGGCCGAGAAGATGGCCCCGCCGAACTCGCGCACCAAGGTGCCCTCGGGCGTGAACATGCCGACGCCGCGCTGCTCTTCTTTCTCGCCTCGCGCCACGTAGATGCGCTGGTGACGGTCGTCGACGAGAATCGGCTCGATGCCTTCCCCGAAGCCGGTCGCAAAGGTCCGCACCAGATCCCTGCTGTCGAGGTCGTAGACGTGGACCGAGGCATCCAAGCTGTCGGTGACGTAGACCAGCATCCTGCCGTCGGGCGCCGTGAGCACGTCGATGCCCTGCGGGCTGCTCATGTCGGAGCCGAAGCTCCCCACGCGGGTCATCTCCGGCAACTGATGCACCGTCACCTCGGGCACCCCGGCGTCGGTGGTGAGCAGGAGGTCGCCTTCCACGGTACAGTTGTTCGGACGCTTGAAGCCCGTGATCTCGCCGACGACCGTCCCCGTCACCGCGTTGAAGACCTCGACCATCCTCGAATCCTTGGCGGTGACGAAGAGCAGGCTCTCACTCGGGTCGCGCGTGTTGGCCCAGAAGCACGGGTCGTCGATGTTGCGACCCGGCCCTTTCGCCTCGAAGGCGAGCGGCGAGACGTCGAGGGCGCTGGCCGGCACCTCGCCGGCGTCGCGGCGCTGCGCCGCCATCCACGCGAGGGCCACGCAGAGCGCGACGGCGCCCACCACGAGCGTGCGCGGGCGGACCCGCTCCATCCATGACGGTAGCGATCTCATGTGAGACAGTGCTCCTTGGCGATGCTACGTACGCGGGCACGGTGCGCCGAGAAGCGCGGCTCCCCGAGGTCGTGCGGAAAGCGGCCGAGCGAGCGCCAGAAGAAGCCGCTCAGGCGGATCTCGTGGCCGTGGGCATCGCGGTACGACGTGCGCAGCAAGATGTCCGTCCACCGGCTCATGTTCTCGCCGTTCCGACCCCAGACGCTCAGCATCGAGTCCGGACCGGTGACGTAGCGGTGGTCGGCGTTGATCGACGTCTGGCCCCAGACCGGCACCCCTGGCGTGCGCGTCGCGGCGTGGAGCGCCCGCTCCAGCACCTTCACGTTCTCCGGCCGGAACACCCCGCCGCGCCCGCCCTGCAGCGAGACGAACAGTACGTCGGTCTCGCGCTCGCCGTGCCGTCCGTAGGCGTCGGTCCGAATCCGCGCGGGATTCTCCTGGTCGAACAGCGAGGCGTAGTACTGGATGACCTGCTTCCGGGGGAAGTACTCCTTGGCGAGCCGGTACATCCAGACCCGCCGCTCGTGGTTGGCATACTCGGTGATCTCGTGGGTCAGACAGATGCCGTAGACACGCGGATGGTCGGCGAACGTCTCGGCCAAGCTGGCGGGCCGGGCGCGCGCCCGTTTCTCGTCCCACCGACCCTCGGTCTGCCAGTCGCTCTTCCCCATCAAGCCGCAGCCAGGCACCGCCAGCATGCCGGGCGGCAGGAGGTCGAGGACTTCGGTCCCGGGTCCGCTGGCGACGACCATGTTGCCGCCGAGCCCTTGGAGCTCGCGGAGTCGTTCCTCCAGACTCACGCGCGCCGCCCCGGCTCGGGTGCCGATCGAATACGTACCGTAGTAGGCGAGGCGCCGCTCACACGCCGGTGCCGGTGCCGCCTTCCGCTTCTCCGCAGCGGCACCGAGCGCGCTGGTCGCGACCACCATGAGCATGCCGAGCGCCAGGGTACGCGTCGCCGTTCCGAGTCGCGTGCTCCGCATCACGGGGCTCCCGGCGGCGTCACGGTGAGCGTGAAGTTGCCCCGCCGGCCATCGTAGCCATCGACGACGATGAAGTAGGTCGTCCCGGCCACGACCGCCGCCGTCACCCGCGAGCCGTGGTTCGCATGCGGCTCGCCGGTCACGCATCCGGTGCTGTCGTCGTTGCACCCGACCTCGGGCCCGTTCGTGCAACTTCCGCTGCGGACGTAGAGCACGCTGTCGTAGCTCGTCGTCGTGCCGCAGGTGGCGAAGGTGGCGGTGCCCGAGGTCGTCGGGGTCCAGGCGAAGACCTGCTCCGGCGACACGCCCGTGGTGCCGCACGAGCCGGCGAGCGTGTTGGCGCCCGCGGTCACGCCGGCAAACGTCCCACCCTGGGCCGGCACGACGATCGCACCCGCGCAGCCCGCGGCGAGGGGCGTACTGGTCACCGTCGGCACGGGCGTGGTCGTCGCGGTCGTCGTCGGGACCGCCGTCACCGTCGGCACGGGCGTGGTCGTCGCCGTCGTCGTCGGGACCGCCGTCACCGTCGGCACGGGCGTGGTCGTCGCCGTCGTCG
>CAZWAX010000067.1:0-18073 GCA_964631985.1 uncultured Polyangiaceae bacterium
ACGCCTCGATCGGCTCCTGAAAGCGGCGTAGTTTTTGTCACATCGAGGCTAGTTCCGTTCGCGGTCGCGCCCGCGGCCACCTCCGCCTTCGTTGCGGGCCGACCGGGAGCCGCCGCTGCCCCCGCCTCCACCGCGCTCCACGCGGGGCTGCTCCTGGCGTTGCTGACGCGGGGCCGACTCCGTACGTGGCTGGGCTTGGCGTTGCGGACGAGGCGCCGACTCCACGCGGGGTTGCGCTTGGCGTTGCTGGCGCGGCGCCGACTCGCGCTGCACGGACGATCGTCCGGGATCGCGGCTCGAGCTACGCTCGTTTCGGCTCGGCGCCTGCATCCGCTGCTGCGGCTGGGGCTGGGGCTGCTCGCGGGGCTGCTCGCGGCGTGGTTGCTCGACCCGGGGTTGCTCGATGCGCTGGCGCTCGGCGCCGCGGCCACCTGCACCGCTGTCGGACGATCGCGGCGGAGTCGCCGCGCGGGGAGCCTCGTTCCGCGGCGCACGCGCGGGCTGTTGCACCCGTGGCGCGCGATCGGGGGCCTGGTTCTGCTGCTTGCGCTCCGGCTGCTGGATGCGATCGTTGCCGCGCTCGACGCGCGGCGGCACCGGCGCGTCGCCGCGCGTGCGTTCCGCCTGGCGGCCACGCTCCGCCGACGGTGGCGTGGGCTCACGGTCAACGCCGCGCCGTTCGACCGACGTCCCGATGTCACGGCCGTTGCGATCGCGCTCCCGCGGGACGCGGGTGGTCGACGACGGGGGCTGCGGCTGGCCGCGTGTCCCCTCGCCTCGCGACGCCTGCCCGCGCTCGCCGCCGGGGATCCGCTCGATCCGACCGTCCTCGTTGCGCTGGCCGGCGTTGCCACGTTGCACCTCGGACGATGGACGGTCGGACGCACCACGACTGCGCTCGACCGAGCCGCGTTCCATGCCACGCGCCGGCGGCACGTCCCGACCGCGCACACGGTCGACGCCGCCACCGGTCCGGTCGCTCCGCGGTGTGACGATGCGCGGCTCGGGCCGACGCTGCGTGTCCGAGCGCACGAGACCGCTCGAACGCGGCTGACGGGCGGGATCCTGCGGCGCCCGGGTCGCCACGACGCGACGGTTCTGGATGCGATCCGGCGGCCGCTCGCCACGGCCTTCGCGCGGGGTCAGGCTCGCACGCACGGGCCGCACGCCGAGCTCGCCCCGCACCGGCCGGAGGTTCCGGACCCGGTCGGAGTCGACACGGGTGAAATTGTGGCGCCCCCTGCCGAAGCGGTCGCCGTCGATGCCGATCACCGCGTTCCGATGCCGGATGTTGTCGTAGCGGTTGATGTTGTTGACGTTGATGATCGTCGTGTTGTTGATCTCGATGTTGTTCACGTAGCGCGGGCCGCCCCAACCGCCCCAGTAGGGGCGACCGACGAACCCGCGCGGCCCCCACCACGGCACGACCGGCTCACCCCAACCGAGGGGTACCCAGCTCACGAACGGTGTCCCCACGCTGACGGACACGCTCACACCACCGCCGCCGAAGAACGCGACCAGCGCCGGCGAGTAGACGGGCCGCGCGACGATGGGCCCCGGGGCCCACGCCCAGTAGTCGTCGACGTAGGCCCATCGCCCGTAGTGATACGGCGCCCATCCCCAGGGGGCCTCGTCGACCCAGGTCCAACCGTAGTAGCCGTCCCAGACCCACCGGCCGTCGCTGTACGGCGACCACTCTCGGCCCACGCCGCGCGGCACCCAGACGTTTCCGTAGCGCGGCGTCTCCCGCCAATCCCCGTAGCGATCGAGATCGTCGACACCGGCGACATCGGGTGACACGTACTGCACGCTGCGGGGCTGCTCGCTGAGGCCGGCCGTCCGGTCGTAGTTCCAGCGGTCCCACGCGTCGTCGCTCGCGGCGGCAATGCGCTGGAGCTGCGCCGTCTCCGTGCCGGTCACGACGATCTGTTGAGTGCTCCCGATCTCGATCTCCTCGCCACCCGCTGGCACCACGCGGGCGATGCCGCCGCGCCGGGCCGAGAAGCGCGTCGCATCCTCCTCGACATCGAAACGGTAGTATCCAGCTTGCGAGATCAAGAAAGCGCCGTTCGGGGTGTCGACCTCGATCAGCTGACCGTCGGGAGTGCGTCGGAGATCGACGGTGGCGTGGCCGGCCGGCAGGCGCAGCTGCAGGTAACCGGTCTCGAGTGAATCGATCCCGACCTGCGTTCCGGAGCCGGCGCGCACGTACGCCCGGCTTCCGATCTCGATCTCGACGTTGCCGCCATCACCGGTGAAGACCGAATCGCCGACCCCCAGGGCGGTATTGATCTGGCCGGGCACCCAGTCTTCGGCTCCCGGACGCCAGTAGGACACCTCGCCATCGAGGAACGAGAGCCGGGGTGGCGTCACACCCACCGCCCGCGCCTCTTGGGCGCCGGCAGCGGAAACGCCCATCGCGGACACCATGGCAAGAACGCTCAGGATCACACGCACGCTTCGTCGGAACGACATTCGAGAGTCCCTCCTTTGGAACTGACGCTGCTCTCCAACAAGGGGAGTGTCGGTGGGCTGCGGTCTCGGCGTCGCCCACGATGACAGAACGATCCGTCGTGAGATACCGGTCGCAACTCGACTAGGATTGCCGCGTTGGGCAAACAGTGAGGAAGGAGGTCCTTGCGACCATGAAGAAGACGACCATGCTGGCCTTCGCAGGTGTGACCCTCGCCGTGCTGCTGTCGATCGGCGTTCCCAAGGCGTCAGCGGACGTCGGGATCTCGATCGGCATCCCGCTCCCAGGTGTCACGTTCTATGCGCCCGCGCCGCCCGTGTACTATTCGGCGCCTCCTTATTATCCGCGCGCCTACTACGCTCCGCCGGCCTACTACTACGGGCCCTCGTACGGAGGTGTGTATTACGGAGGCGGGTACTACGGGCGAGGCTACTACGGCGGCGGCGGCCGGGGACATCGCAACTGGCATGGTGGCGGTCATCGGCACGGACACGGGCATCACGGCCGCCACGGCCGCCACGGCCGCCACTAGCCCGTCGGGACCGGCTTCCGCTGCACATTGTGCAAACTTCCGGTGTGCGAACAGCGCTCGCGCTCGAACTCTCATGATTCCCGGTGTCCGGGCTGGCATGGAGGCTGCTCTCTCGTGTCGTCGAGGTAACGACATGAAAAGGACCAGCTCGGTAACCATGGCCGCCGCAGCACTGGGGATCGCGGCGCTGCTGGCCGGCTGCAGCGTGGCTTCTCCCCAAGCCATCTCGACGGGTGCCAATTTTTTCGATCTCCCAGGGGACGAGGGCGCCGCCCCCACGTTGCCGGAGCTCACGACGCTCCGAAGCCGGAGCTCCGAGCGGGGTACCGTCCTCACGATTCCCGGATCGCTCTTCGAGGTCGACAGGGCCGATCTCAAGGCGGGTGCCCAGCGTGACCTCGTGGTCATCGCCGCGTATCTGACGAACCATACCCGGCAGAGCGTCCTGATCGAAGGCCATACCGATTCGATCGGCACCCAGGCGCACAATCACGAGCTTTCGTTGCTGCGCGGCACCGCCGTGGAAGCCTTCTTTCTACGGAAAGGCGTCGATCCCGAACGCATCGAAGTCCGCGGCTTCGGCGAAGATCGGCCGATCGCGAGCAACGGTACGACAGCTGGGCGCGAACAGAACCGCCGCGTCGAGATCGTGATGCTCGACGCAGGCGGCGACAAGACGGCGCAGCGCTAACTCGCGCTCATCCGAACGGTATCGGCACGACCCCGCCAAGTACGGGAAGGTGCACGAAGCATCCCGTGACCGGCCGCCCCGTGGCGGCTGCGACCGCCGCCGCGTAGGCACCGAGCTGCGTTGCGAATCCGAGCGCCCGGACGACCGCCTGCTCCACCGATCCGGGGAAGCTCTTGTGATCGATCACCGCGAAGCCGTCCGCGTGCTCGATGACGAGGTCCGCCGTCCCACGCACGATGGTGCCGCTCGGTTGGCGATGCAGGAGCGGCCACTCGCGATGCCACACGGCGCCGGGCCAGCGGCCGTCGACCCACTTCTGGAGGCGATCGCTCGCGCGCAGCAGATCGTCGGGTGGTAGCGCGAACGGGACACCCCACCGCTCCAGGAGCCCGCGGGCGAGCGCACGGCGCCGGTCGACATCGAGCGTCGGACGGTCGGCCGCGAGGAAACCGTGAATGGCATCGCCGAGGAGCTGCATCTCCGGGTTGCCGCTCAGCACGAGGCGGTCGCCGTAGCGTTCGAGCTGAAGACCCGCCACCGCGGAGACGACGTCCATTTCGGGGCCGGCCTCGGGGAGCGCGGTCGGTGGGACCATCGACGACGGGACGACGACGGCCGGCGGGTACGTCTGTGGATCGCGTCGCGGGTAGCCGAGGCCCGGCGTGAGATCCGGCGCCACCCGAGCGACCGGGACGACCTCGCGCAAGCGGACGGTCGTCGGGCGGCCGCCCCACACGACCTCCTGCGTGGGGGTCTCGTTCGTGAGCGCAAGCTCGGGGAGCAGTCGATTCCCTCCCTCGTCCTGGAGCTGCGCGACCATGCCGAATCCCAACGACGTCGGCCGCGCCGCGAGGACGACCCGATCCCGGGCACGAGTCCATCCGACATAGAAGAGGCGCCGGGCTTGCCGCTCCTCGCGCGCGCGGACGGCCGCCGTCTCGGGCGAAGCCTGCAGGCGCTGATGGAACGGCGTCTTCTTTTGCATGGGATGATACGGCGTCGGCCAGTAGCGCACCCAGCGCTCGGCGAGCGGATCGGCGACGTCGAAGCCAGGGCGGTCGGCGACGACCTGCACGCCGAGAGCGGTGAAGTAGGGATCGCGGTCGACGTCGAAGAGCACGGTGATCGGCCACTCGAGTCCCTTCGCGCTGTGCCACGTGCTGACGACGACCGCGTCCTCCTGTGCCAGCACCGCGCGGGCGTCGAGCTCGGACGTCTCGAGCGCGACGAAGGCCGCGACGAGCCCCGCCGGCGTGCATCCGCGGCCGTCGGAGGCGCAGAGGTTGGTGTAGGTCACCGCGTGGGCGCGGAGCGCGTCGAGATTGGCGAGGCGAAACGTCGAGTCGCCCCACTCGAGGCAGCGCTCGCGCGCCGCCACGGCTTCGAGGACAGCATCGAACGCAGCGAGCGCGCCGGCGTGCGGCGTGGCCGCGCGGGCGGCGTCGATCCGCCGCACCACCTCCAGCGCGGCGAAGGCTTCGCGGGCGGGGCGTGCCATCACGTCGGCGAGCCACTCGTCCCCCGACGCCGGATAGGCGACGAGCCGTGCCAGCTCGGCCGCCGCGAGCGTATCGCGCGCGTCGACGAAGAGCCGGAGCCCCGCCAGCACAAGCAGAGCCTCCGGGGTTCGCAACAATCCCGCCCGTGCCAGCACCGAGCGCACGCCAAGGCCGGCGAGCTCGTGCGCGAGTCGTTCGCACGTCGCGTTCTGGTAGCAGAGGACGGCGACGTCGCCCGGGCGAAGCGGTCGCGCCGCGCCGCTCAGGCGGTCGCGCACCCGCACCTCGGGGTCGGAGAGCAGATTCCGTACGGCGGCGGCAAGACCGAGGGCATCGTCGGTCTGGTTGCTCGACTTCCAGCGCCACCGCTCGACCACCGGCCCGAGCCCGGGTGGCTCCTCGGACGATGCCGCGGCGAGCCGCACCCGCGACGCCGGCACACGATCGCGCGCGAACCCCTGCGCGAAGACGTCGGACGTGAGCGCCACCAGCTCGGGCCGGCTCCGCCACGACTGGTCGAGCGTCTCGGGCTCGCGCCCGGCGAGGATCGTCTCGACCGCGGCGTCCATCAAGGCCGGGTCGGTGCCGCGAAAGCCGAAGATCGACTGCTTCTGATCGCCGACCCAGACGCTCCGCTTCGCGATGTCGGCGAGCCGTAGGAAGATGGCGAGCTGCAGCGGGCTCGTGTCCTGGAACTCGTCGACCAGCACGAGGTCGATCTCACCGTCGAGACGCTTCCGGACCTCGGGACGCTCGAGCAGGCGGAGCGCGAAGACTTCCTGGTCGGTGAAATCGATCGCGCCCCAGGCGCGCTTGTAGTCCTCGTAGGCGCGGAGCGTGCGGGCCGCGATCGCGAACACCATCTCGCAGGTGATCGCGAGGTCGGCGCGGAGACCGGGGTGCCGGTCGTGCGCGCGGGCGGCTTCGACGACCGGCATGCCGACCGCAGTCGACTTCTTGGCGACGCCGAGGTCCTCGAGCCGCCACCAGTCCGCCCAGCGGAGCGGCAACCCGCGCCGCATGCGCCCGAGGATGCGCTCGACTTTCTCGATGGCGGCACGCGTCGACTTGGTGGTGTCGACCTCGAGGTCGACCTCGGCGAGAAAGCGCGCGAGCGCCGCGGCGAGCGTCGCTTCGAGGGCGGCGCCGTCGGGCGCCGGTTCCCCCAGGAGGGCCAGCAGCCCGGCGGTGCTTCGCGCCGCACAGGACGCGAACGCGTCGGCGCCGACGCCGTTGGCACGTGCCAGCGTCACGATGCGCTCGACCTCGCGCTGCCAGTCCCAGTCCTCGTCGAAACGTCGCTTCACCTCGGCGAGCTTCTCCGTGTCGGCGGCGGTGACGACGCGCGACATCGCCTGGCGGAGCGCCAGCGTCGCCGCCTGCTCGTCGATCACACGGAGATCCGGAGCCAGGCCGAGCTCGAACGCGAGGTCGCCCACCAGCCGCCCGCAGACCGCGTTCACCGTTCCGATGCGCGCCGCGCCCAGCCGATGGGCGTCCTCGGCACGGCCAGCCTGGAGGAGCCGCGTCCGCGTGCGCTCCTTCAGCTCGGCCGCGGCGCGATTGGTGAAGGTGGTCGCGAGCACGCCGTCGGGTCGCGCGCTGCCGTCGGCGATGGCATCGTGCAGCACGCTCGCGAGGCGGTAGGTCTTCCCGCTGCCGGCGCTCGCCGAGATGATCTCGATGCGCCCCATCAGTCCTCGACGAACGCCTGGCCACAGAGCGTGTGGAGGTCGCAGAAGCGACACGGGGGTGCCAGCACGAGCGCGCCGTCGACGAGACCGTCCTCGTCCGCGCCCACGTGCCCGTCGGCGGCGGCAATCGCGGGCGCCTCGAGCATGCCGCTCGCGAGCGCGGCGCGCCGGCGCCGATGGCTTTCGGTGAGCGCGGCCCAGGTCACGTCGGCGCTGGGACCGTCGACGCGATCCGCATCGCGGAAGGCCGCGACGTCGGTCGTGAGGAGCCGCTGCTCGCGCACGATGTAGTACGCGACCGGCGGCAAGCTCGCCGCCACGGCGTCCGCCACCAGGTGAGCATACGCGGCCAATTGATACGCGGTGCCCGTGCGGAGCTGGTCGCGTCGAAACGCCGCCCCGCTCCACTTGAGGTCGATCACCGCCGTCGGCGCGCCGACCACGAGATCGGGCGTGCCGCCGATCCGCCCCTCGGCGGTCTCGCGCTCGGCGAGCGTCTCGACCGCCTGCACCCCGAGCCCGGCCGACGACAACATGCGCACGAGCTCGCGCGTCGCGAGCCCGACGATCTTCCGCGCGTCGGCACGCGCCGCATCGAAGCCCGGCAGGAAGAGCGGTGCCGCGATGCGAGCGCCCTCGGCGTCGAAGAGCGTCTGGGCGCGGGCTTCCGCATCGTCCGGCGACCCGAGCCCTTCGCGCAGCAACCGCGCCAGCAGGAGGTGCGTCAGCGACCCGAGCATGCGCTCGGTCTCCGGCAACGCCGCCGTGCCGCCCGCCCACACGCCGCCTTGATACGAGACCGCCCACTTGAACGAGCAGCCGAGCAACGTGCCGAGGCTCGACGGCGACTCCGACACGCGCGGCCGCACGACACCCGGGGCGACGTTCCAGGCTCGTCGCGGCAGCGGCAATGCCCGCGACGCGCGCCGCTGCTGCGGCGGCGCCGCGAACGGCGTTGCACGCACCAGCGCCGCGAGTGACGCGCCTTCCGCCAGATCGGCTTCGAGCTCGTCCCAGAGCGGATGCGGGTGACGTTCCGTTCCGTCGGCGGTGGTCCGTGGGCACACCAGCAGGAGGGCGTCGGTCGCCTGTTGCAGGGGCCGGCGCCAGCGCGCGGCCGCCGCGACCGCGAGCTCGCCCGGGTCGGGAAGCACGACTCCGGCCGCGAGCAGCGCCCGCCGCTCGGCACTCGTGAGCGGCAGCACCGGAATGGCCGGGACAGATTCGAGATCGAAGTTCCACCACACGACGCACGCGGCCGGCCCCGCGACTGCACCCGGCGATGGCACCGCGGTCAGGCCCGCTTCGGCCGGAAACGCCGCGAGCGGTGCATCGCCGTCGAGCGCCTCGTCGAGGAACCGCTCGAGCTCCGGCGCCTCGAGCCCGTCGAGTCCCGACGCATCGACGAGCGCCCGAAGGTTCATCGCCGCCCGCGCGAGCGCCGTCCACGCCAGCAGATCGGTCGTCGCTCTCGTCATGCGCCCGCGCACCCAGGTGTCGAGCACGTCGAGCCGCCGCCGCGCCTCGGCCGCCGGATACTTGCCGCCCCGGCGGACGCGCGCCTCGAACAGTACGGCGAGCCGCGCCTCGAGCCGGGCGCGGTCGTCGGGCGACTCGATCGCGGCGAGGCCCGCCGCGATCCCGGCGCGCCACGGATCGCTGTCGACCGCCGGCTGCTCGTGCAGCGCACGCGCCAACCGCCACGCGATGCCGCGCGGCACCGGCCCGTCCGCGAGGGTCAAGAGCTCGAGCGCGCGCGCAGGATCGGGCGGCGCCCAGCCCAGCGCCAGCGTGAGCGGCAAGATCTGGATGAGCGCGTTGTCGCGGGCGTGGCGGCTGCTGCCGGTCGTCGGCAGGCCGTGACGGCGGAGCGCCGCGTCCAGCACCGGGTCGGCGGCGACCACGATCGTCTGCGCGAGCGTTGCGCGCGCCGCGAGCCACGCGGCTACCTCTTCCGCAGCCTGCAGCGGACCGTGCGGGCGGAGCAGCTGGAGCGTGCCGTCTGCCTCCGGCGCGAAGGTGAGGCGCTGAGCGCGGGCGAGGTCACCGCGTGCGTCCGCCGGTGGCACGTCGGTGGTCGTGAGGCGCGTGCCGCGCGCGACGAGCCGATCGAGAACCAGACGCCACGCCGGCGGCAGATCGTCGCTCGGCTCGACCAGCACCAGCTCGTCGACGTCGGCCGCGCGGTCGTCCAATGCGGCAGCGACGGCGACGATGCGGTCCGGCATGCCCGGCGGTGCACCGCTCGTCACCTTCGCGAGCGCCGCAAGCCGGCCCGCGCGGAGCGCTTCCCCCCGCCATCCCGCCATCCAGAGCGCGTCGCGCCAATCGAGCAGCGCCCGCGCCGTGCCGAGCGGATCGACCTCCGCCGAGGCGCTCCAAAATCCGTCGCTCGCCCGCACCGTCGGCACCAGGGTCGCGGAGCGCAGCGCCGCCGGCACCACCGGCCCGCCGAGCCCGAGCTGCGTCTCGAGAAGGTTCAGGAGGAAGCGCGGACCCGCCCAGGCTTCCCCGGCGGTGGCGTCGCGCGCAGCCAACGGGCCGGGCCAGGGTGTCGCATCGAAGGTGGGGTCGAAGACGATGCGCACGGGATCGTGTCTTCCGCGGAAGGACGGCGTGCGTCAACCGATTCCGCGGGTTGCGACAGCGGGTGTCGCACGCCGATGATCAGGCGTCGCGGCGGAACTCGAGACCGTCGAACGTGCCGGTCTTCCGCCAGTGCTCCAGGTACTCGAAGTACGCCATCGCGCCGAGCGGATAGCCCAGAATGAAGTCGCGGCCCGCGACCGTCGGCTGGCCCTCGTTGTTGTAGTAGCCCGGCGTGCACTCGGTCGATCCGAAGAAGGTGCCCGGTCCCGAGTGCAGGAGCTCGAGCCAGGCGTCCTCCGCCTCCTTGGCGACCTCCACCTCGATCGCGCCGGCCGCATGCGCGTGCTGCAGGATCAGCGCGATCGTCTTCGCCGACTCGGTCAGATTGTGCGGAACGTTGGAGATGAGGTTCGCGCCGTGCCCCGGCTGCACGATGAAGAGGTTCGGGAAACCGTGGACGAACATGCCGTGCTTGGTGCGCATGCCGTCGGCCCAGTAGGCCGAGAGCCGCATGCCGTCGCGGCCGACCGGGTCGAAGCCCATGCGCCGGGTGTGCGACGTGCCGAACTCGAAGCCCGACGCGTAGATGATGCAGTCGACCTCGTACTCGACGCCGCCCGCGACCACGCCGCGCTCGGTGATCCGTTCGACGCCCTTCCCGTCCGTGTCGACGAGGGTGGTCGACGGCAGGTTGAAGGCCTGGAGGTACTCGTCGTGGAAGCACGGGCGCTTGCAGAGCTGGCGGTACCACGCCTTCAGCCGCTCCGCCGTCGCCGCGTCCCCGACGATCGTGTCGACGCGCGCCCGGATCTCCTCCATCTTCTCGAAGTCGGAGTCCTCGAAGGCGCGCAGCATGCCCTCGGGCGTGAACTCCTCGGCCGGGAGCGTCATGATCTTGCTCCGCACCCGGCGCGCGATGTCGGTCCAGCCGTCCTGCGTCAGATCTACTTCGGGAAGCAGGCCCGTCTGGACGGCGGCGAAATTCTCGAGCCAGCGCTGCTGCCAGCCCGGCGTCGCGAGCTCCTTGAACCAGTCGGGATCGGTCGGACGGTTGTCACGTGCGTCGACCGACGACGGCGTCCGCTGGAAGACGTAGAGTTGCTTGCAGGCCGGCGCCAGATTCGGGACGACCTGCACCGCCGTCGCGCCGGTGCCGATGATCGCCACCCGCTTGTCGGCGAGCTTGGCCATCGGCGCACCGGTCGCGTCGCCGCCGGTGTAGGCGTAGTCCCACCGGCCGGTGTGGAACGAATGGCCGCGGAAGGACTCGATCCCCGGGATCCCGGGAAGCTTCGGGACGTGGAGCGGCCCGGTACCCATGGACACGAACTGCGCCGTGAACGCGTCGCCACGGTCGGTGCGGATGATCCATCGCGATCGCTTCCCGTCCCACTCGAGGTCCGTCACGCGGGTGTGGAAGAGCGCGCCCTCGTAGAGCCCGAACTGCCGGCCGATCCGGCGGCTGTGCTCCAGGATCTCCGGGCCGTGCGCGTACTTCTCCGTCGGCATGTGCCCCGTCTCCTCGAGGAGCGGCATGTAGATGAAGGAGGTCGTGTCGCACTGTGCGCCGGGGTAGCGGTTCCAGTACCAGGTGCCGCCAAAGTCGCCCCCCTTCTCGATGATGCGGATGTCGTCGATGCCGGCCTCTTTCAGCCGGGCGCCGGTCACGAGCCCGGCGAAGCCGCCGCCGATGATCGCGACCGTGACGTGGTCGGTCTTGGACTCGCGCGGAGTGACCGGGGTGTACGGATCGCCGAGGTAGTGGTCGAACTGGCCTTCGACCTGGAGGTACTGCTCGTTGCCGTCGGAGCGGAGGCGCTTGGCGCGCTCTTCGGCGTATTTCCGCTTGAGGGCTTCCTTGTCGACGGTGGTCACGAGTGCCTCCACGGTGGGAATGGGCGCACCCTATCGGGGCACGGGGGGAGATCCAACACGTCATCCGAATCTGCCCTCGCGAACCCCATGCCGATTGCGCCGTTTTGACGCGCTCACCGCGGCACCGTTCGGTTGGATCTCGACACTTGGCATATGCTAGGGCCCGGCCTTCGTCGCGTTCGTCCGATCAACTCGTCAAACCTGCAGGAGAGAACTCGATGTCGCCTTCCCCCCGGCTCCAAGCCGCCCTTCTCGGCATGATCGTCGTCCTCGTCTGCGCCACGCCGACTTCCGCTCAGGCGCAACCGTGCCCGGCCGGCGAATTCAGTCTGACCGGCAACCTGCCCTGCACCCCGTGCTCTCCCGGCCAGTTCCAATCGTCGACCGGTCAGACCACCTGCACGGCCTGCGTCGCTGGCACCTTCCAGGCAGCATCGGGCTCGACCGCGTGCACGAACTGCGCACCCGGCCGCTTCGCGGCGAGCACCGGTCAGAGCACCTGCACGGACTGCGCGCCCGGCACGGCCCAGCCGTTGTCGGGCTCGGCCGCGTGTGACGACTGCGCGCCCGGCAGCTTTGCGGCCAGTAGCGGCCAGAGTGTCTGCTCGGACTGCGTCCTCGGCACCGCCCAGCCGGCGTCGGGCTCGATCCAATGCGTCGGCTGCACGGCCGGCACCTTCGCGGCGACGACCGGGCAGAGCATCTGTACGGCGTGTGCGACCGGCACCTTCCAGGCGGCGTCGGGCTCGACCGCGTGCACCAGCTGCGCGCCCGGCAGCTTCGCAGCGAGCACCGGTCAGAGCACCTGCACGGGCTGCGCGCCCGGCACGTCGCAGCCGTTGTCGGGCTCGGCCGCGTGTGACGACTGCGCGCCCGGCAGCTTTGCGGCCAGTAGCGGCCAGAGTGTCTGCTCGGACTGCGTCCTCGGCACCGCCCAGCCGGCGTCGGGCTCGATCCAATGCGTCGGCTGCACGGCCGGCACCTTCGCGGCGACGACCGGGCAGAGCATCTGTACGGCGTGTGCGACCGGCACCTTCCAGGCGGCGTCGGGCTCGACCGCGTGCACCAGCTGCGCGCCCGGCAGCTTCGCAGCGAGCACCGGTCAGAGCACCTGCACGGGCTGCGCGCCCGGCACGTCGCAGCCGTTGTCGGGCTCGGCCGCGTGTGACGACTGCGCGCCCGGCAGCTTCGCGGACAGTAGCGGCCAGAGCGTCTGCTCGGACTGCGTCCTCGGCACCGCCCAGCCGGCATCGGGCTCGATCCAATGCAACGGCTGCACGGCCGGCACCTTCGCGGCGACGACCGGGCAGAGCAATTGCACGCCGTGCGCCGTCGGTACCTTCCAAGCAGCATCGGGCTCGACCGCGTGCGCCGGCTGCGTAGCCGGAAGCTTCGCGCCGAGCCCCGGGCAGAGTACCTGCACCGACTGCGCCCCCGGCACCGCGCAGCCGTCGGCAGGCTCGGCCACATGCGACGACTGCGCCCCGGGCAGCTTCAGCGCGCTCGCCGGTCGGACCAGCTGCACGAATTGCTTGCCCGGCAGCGCGCAGCCGTCGGCAGGCTCGACCGCGTGCGACGACTGCACACCCGGCACGTTCGCCGCGAGCGCCGCACAGAGCACCTGCCAGGACTGCGCCGTCGGCACGGCACAGCCGATCTCGGGATCGACCACGTGCGTGGGATGCACGGCGGGCACGTTCGCCGCCACGACCGGTCAGAGCGTCTGCGACGATTGCCAGACGTGCGACCCCGGCGAGTTCGAGACCGACGTCTGCACCGACACCAACGATGCGGTGTGCACGGCGTGCGATCCCTCGTGTCTCACCTGCTCGGGTCCGAGCCCGAACGAGTGCACGAGCTGCACTCCGCCCGCGCAACTGGTGGACGGCGAGTGTCAGGGAGCTCCCCCGACACCCACCCCGACCCCGACCATGAGCCCGAGCCCGACCGAGACCCCGACGCCGCCGCCGGGTGCCGCGACGGCCACCCCGACGCCGGAGCCGCTCAATCACTTCCTCTGCTACGAGTCCCATCAGCGCCCGCTCAATCGTCCGGGCGTCGAGTTGCTGGACCAGTTCGACCCGCCCAACACGCCGAGCACCGTCACCGTGCGACGCGCGAAGCGGCTCTGCGCCCCGGCCGACAAGAACGGCGAGGATCCGACCGCACCCACCGACCTGGCGCACCTCAGCTCGTACACGATCCACCAGACGACGCCGCGCTTCGAGCGCCAGCGGGACATCCTGGTCGCGCCCGACAACGCGATCTTCCCACCGCTGACGGTGGATCTCGTGCGGCCCGATCACCTGCTCGTCCCGGCGGCGAAGAACGTCGGCACCCAGGTCCCGCCGGAGCTCGCCGCACCGATCGATCATTACAAGTGCTATCGCGTGAAGGGCGCCCGGCAGCGCCTCAGTGGCGTCATGCTCCAGACCCAGTTCGACACGACCCCCGTGATGGTGGACATCAAGCGTCCCCTGCACCTCTGCACCCCGGTCGACAAGAACGACGAAGGCATCGTCGACCCGATCCGACACCTGATGTGCTACCAGGTCCGGGGCCGGCCGCAGACGCCAACGACCGTGTCGACGATCAATCAGCTCGAGGACGATACGTTCGACATCTTCGGGCTGCGGGAGCTGTGCGTGCCGGCGTTCGTGATCTCCGACTAGGCTGCGCTATCGAGTACAAGAGCATCGTCCTCAAGCGCGGCTTCGTGAACGATGGGTCGTTGCTCGGCTTACTTGTCCTTCTCGAGATGGCCGTACACCGTGGCGGTCGTGAGCCCGAACGACTCGAGGCAGAGCGAGGTTCCCGACGTCACCACGACGGGGGCCACCACCTGGTAGACGCCGATGAACCCGAGCGCGTCCACCTGATCGTAGACCACCACCTTCTGGAAGAGCGCCGGAGTCTGGAGCAGCCGAATGGGCTGCCGGCGATTCGGCGTGTATCCCTGGCCGTCGACACCGACCGCGGTGACCACGAGCACCTGTTTCGGCGGGATCTCGAAGTCGGCGTAGGTGCCGTCGGCTAGCAGGCGCCGGCGGAAGCGGGGGAAGCCCTGGCAGCTGGTGCCGTCGTCGCCGACTGAGACGAGGGTTATCAGCTCGCTCGGCTTCTCGGGGAGCACGCTGGCGGCTGTGCCGGGCGTGACCGTCAGGAGCAGCGCGCCTACTATCATCGAGACTACGATACCGATCCGCATCTGGTCCTCCTTGGAGTTGCTCGCGCACCATACTCACCGCTGCCACCGGCAACTAGCGCGGCACGACAGCGAAGCGGGCGGTCGCGAGGCGGCGGTCACTCAGCGCAGCGCCATCGCTTTGCCCACCACCGCGCCGACGGGCTCGGGCTGGCAGTAGCGGTCGCCCACCGTGACGAGGAACGGCGGCGCCCCGGGGCGGACGCCGAGCCGCCATTCGATCGCGTGCGGGGCGATGCCCGAAGCGCGGATCGTGCCGTCGTGGAGGCCATGCAGATGGTGAGCCGCGCACACGGTCGTGCGGTTGTCGCGGCGGTTGTCGCCGCCGCGCGAACGGAAGCGGATGTGGTGGTCGTGGAGGTTCCGTCGCGAGCTGCACGCCGGCACCGTGCAGCGCCAGCCGTCGCGGGCGAAGACGGGATCGTGATGGCGAGGGGTGCTTTCCCAATGGGTGATCACGTGTCGCAACAGGCGTTCGAGCGCCGTCCAGCGCGGCTCGGCGGGATCCGCGAAGGCGTCGATGACGTCGCGAAGCAGCGCCACCACTGACGCCGGAGCGGTGAACCGGACCTCCGCGTCGCTGACTTCCAGCGCTCCGCGACCCGTGGACGCGAAATGGCACTCGACGGGGACCCGGCTCGCGTCGGTTGCGTGCGCACCGATTTGCAGTCGCGCGGCCGGTGACAAATCGCGGCCATTCTCGGGTGACGTGACGAGAATCGGCGACGGCAATCGGCTGTCGACGGGAGGCGGCGCGAGCGCGACGCTCGGCCCGAGCGCGTCGCGCGCCGCCAGCACCCAGTCCACCTCGTCGTTCAGGCGGCGAACGGTCACGAGCTCAGCACGCGCGATCCACGCCGGAGCGGTCGTCCGGTCGAGCACGGGCAGCAGCGAGAGCGCACGGACCCACGACAACCGGCCGTCGCGGTAGGCACGGCCGAAGTCGTCGCTCCGGAGCGTCGCTTTCTCGATCTTGAGCAGTGCCCACGCTTTTCGGACCGAGATGCCGAGGCGTTCGCGCACGTAGTCTTCGAACGCCGGGTATCCGAACAACCTATGGACGCGCTGATCGACTACGACCCGCAGCAGCCGTCCGATCCGCGGCTCGGTGGTCCGAAGCACCCGGATCGCTTCGACCAGTCGCGCGTCGAGCGCGAAGGGATCGGCTGAACCAGCTAGTTCGAGCCGCGGTGGATCGGGGGAAAGGTTGCGGGCGGAGACGAGCGCGGGACCATCGTCGAGCTCCACGGTATCCGGCTCCGCGCTGTCGCGTCTCCCGCGCCGGGCGCGTCGCCCCAGCCGCAGAGCGTCGAGGAGCGCGCGGTCGCCCATCGACGTGCCGGGCGGCCGTCCCGAGGAGCCCTCGGCGGCGACGATCTCGGCGGCGCACCACTCGGACAGCGGTTCCCCGGCGGCGCGCGACGCGAGCTCGAGGGCGCGTCGCCAGAGCGCGCGGACACGTGTCGGGCAGACGAACCGCCAGCGGACCGCCGGCTCGCCGTCGATCTCGTCGGGTTCTCCGTCCGGATCCGCGGCAACACCGGTCGGCGGCCGTGCGCGTCGCACGAGGCGCTCCAGCGTCGCGACGGTCGATCGGCGCGCGAGCTCGAGCCACCGCTCCTCGTCCGCGACGACGGCGACCTTGCAGATCGCGCGTGCCTGCGTCCACGAGAGCTCCGAGCGGTCGTACGCACGCGAGACCGCCGGAAGCTCGTCGAGGCGCGCCGCCAGCCAGGCGGCGCTTTGGAGCGTGCGCGCCGACACGCCGAGACGCTCGCGGGCGTAGTCGGCGAGCCGGACGAACCCGAGCCAACGGTACGGCCGCCCGCGCACGAACGCCCGCACCGCACAGCCGAGCTCGCGACGCATCGCCGCTTCGCTCCGGCACGCGAGCCGCAGCTCGAGGTCCACGCCCGCCGCGAAGCGCGCACGCTCGGACTGCATCGCGCGGTCGGCTTCGATCGATGGTTGCGGGCGTGGCCGGACGGAACGGCCGTCACCGTCGTTGGGACGCCGGAGCCGGCGGGCCACCCCGCGCAATCCGAAGAATCGCCGCGGACGACAGCGGCGGTCGCTGGAGGAGATCATCTCGGATCGATCCTTGATTCCGATACGAAAAAAGTTTCGCAACTGTCTCGACGATCGAGAGGCGAAGAATAGGCGAAGCGCCGCCCCGGTGTCAAGCAAGTACGTGGCGAGTGTCGCGGCGCGGTTGGCCTCGACTCAGGAACGGCGCACCACGATCTCGTCCGATGCGCTCCGACCCGGACCCCCCCCGGCGCCGTCCGTCTGGAGGCAGGGCGAAGCACCGCACGGTCGGCGCTGTCCGTGCAGGAGTGGGCGGAAATACAAGAAGTGCTGCGGTGGCGCCTGACGGCGCGCGCGGCGAGGCGAACATCGTCGCGCTCAGACGCGACGCTTACGGATGTCGCGCATCGGGTAGTGCCGCAGATTGCACGTGCAGAGCGTCATGCCGTGAACGTGCGCCGCGGCAGCGATCAGAGCATCGGCGATCTCGACGCCGTGAGACGCACCAAACTGCAGTCGATATCTACCCGCCTTCCGACCAACCCGCTCGTCGAGCTCCACGCAGTCCAGCACGCGAGCCAGGTCGTCCATCACGAAGGCCTCGCGCGGCCGGATGCCCGCCCCCACCTCGGCGATCGAGACCGGCGTCCACCCGATCACGTCGCCGGCAGCGTCCCGTTCCTTCAGCCAGCCGATGACGTCCTCATCGCGGCGAAGCCAAGCGATGACGACGTCGCTGTCCAGCAGGAACTTTCCCACGCGGCTCCTCTCCCCAGCGCACCGGACGCGCCGACTGCCGAAGCGACCGCACGACCGCATCGACGTCCTGCAGATCGGAGCGGTCGCTCCAGATGCCGGCCAACCGATCGATCAGCACGTGTCGATCCTGTGCCGAACCTTTGCCGTACACCTGGTCGACAGCCTCACGGACGAGCGCCGAGACCGTCGTACCGCGACGGCGGCTTTCCGTGGCAAGAACGCGGGCGCACTCTTCGTCGAGGTAGAGCTGCGTGCGACGCATGGGCGATGTATGACATACACCATGGTGCCCGGACAACGCCCATTGGAAGACGATGCCACGAGCTCCGGGTCATCGATCGCGACCACAACTGGAGAATCATCCATCGGATCGACGCGCGGGAGGGCAGCGGGACCGGGTCGCTCAAGCCCCGTGGGTCGGAAGTACCTCTAAGCGGCGCTAAGCACTCGCGACCGTTCTCGCCTCTTCTCGAATGCTCACTTCGACGTCGATATTTCAACAGGTTACAACGCCATGCGGAGATTGCCTGCCGTATTCTCCGCAGAGTTGCGGAGAATACTGGCGGCTTGCGGAGCTCGTGGGATATAATCTCCGCAGGAAATGCGGAGAATGTACGTCCACCAACGCCCAACATGGCCGAAGATGTCCTGGAACCACGACAGGGTTGCCGGGCCCCTTGCCGACGTTCGGCACCGCCAGGGAAGGTTCATTGGCCACATGGAGGCAC
>CAZWAX010000068.1:0-17993 GCA_964631985.1 uncultured Polyangiaceae bacterium
TTCGAGCAGTCTCCCGACGTGACCGTGGGCGAGCCGCTCTACACGCTCGCCGAGGCAAGCGACGGCTCGCTTGCCGTCGGCCACACCTTCGGAACGCTCAACGAGGGCGGCGCGTTCGAATCCGTCTTCCTGCAGATGACGCTGTACGGACCGAGCGGGTTCCGCGCCGCGGAGCTCTTCGAGCTCGAGGACCTCGACCGCGCGCGGGCACGTTTCGCCGAGCTGACGACGCAAGCGACGCCTCCGTTGCCGACGCCGCTCGCGCCGCGGCCCAACGCCGCGACGGCGACGATGGAGCGCACGTGGGCGGCGTTCGACGCGGGCGATCTCGATGCGGCGCGAGCGCTCTGCGCCACGGACTGCCAGTGGGACGACCGGCGGCGGCTGGTTGGGATGTCCGGCGATGCCGAATTGATCATCGCGTCGGTGCGCGAACGGCTGGCGACAGGCGCCCGCCTCGAGAAGCGCGAGATCATCGGCACAGCGGGCGATCGCGTCGCCCTCGGGCGGGTGCTCTGGGCGGGCGGTCCCCCGGAGGGCCGCTTCGAGATGGAGTTTCTCGCGCTCCACGAAGTGGACGAGACCGGGCTGGTCACGGCTCTCATCTTCTTCGACGTCGCCGACGAGCTCACCGCCAGGCGCGAGGCGCGCGACCGCTGGCTCGCGGTCGATCCGGTGGCTGCGGCGGTGGTCGGCAACCAGGTGCGCTTCATCGACGCGTGGAACGACTGCGACCGCGCCCGCACCCGCGCGTGGCTCGCCGACGATCTGGTCGTCGACGACCACCGGCGGACCGGCATGGGTCGGATCGACGACGTCGAGGTCTACGTCGACAGCATCGTGGCGCTCTGGGAGCTCGCGCCGGATGCTCGGCTCGAAACCTGGTCCTGGCTCGCGGTCGAGCCCCACGGCGCCGTCTTCGTCCTGCGCCGTAGCGGTCGGCTCCCCGAGGGCGGCGCCTTCGAGAGCGAGTACATCGGCCTCAACATCATCGAGCGCGGCCTTTGCGCCCGCCTCGAGATGTTCGAGCTCGACGCCGTCGATGCGGCGCTGGCGCGCTTTGCCGAGCTCCGCCCCGATCTGCTGCGCATCCCGCCCAACGCCGCCACGCGCGCCAACGACCTCTATTGCAGGTACGGTCGCGCCGGAGACTGGGAAGCACTACGCGCGCACTACAACCCCGCCTGCGTCTTCGAGAATCGTCGCCGCCTGCTGCGCACCAGCGGCGGCGTCGAGATGGCGGTCGCGAACGCCCGCCATCTCTGGGGACCAGGCGTGGACGCGATGCCGACGGTGCTCGCGACGGCTGGGGATCGCCTCGCACTGCAGCACTGGCGCTTCACCGGGCGGGAGGGCGACGTGCTGCTGTGGGAGCGCGAGAGCCTGGCCGTGGTCGAGGTCGACGCCGAGGGGCACATGACCGCCGTGATCATCTTCGACGTCGAGGATCGCGCCGCCGCGAGCGACGAGCTGGCCGAACGCCATGCCCGCGTGATGTTTCCGCCGCCGGCCGCGCACCGCGCCGTCGAAAGGATCCGCGCCCGCCGCAGTCGCGATCTGGCACGCATACGCGCCGCGCTGCCCGACGAGTTCCACTTGGACGATCATCGCCGTACGGGGCTCGGTCGCATCGCCGGCGCCGAGGCGTATACCGCGGCGCTGGCCGCCCTCTTCGAGCAATCGCCCGACGTCACCGTCGGCGTGCCGCTGCACTATCTGGCCGAGGAAGCCTACGGAGCCCTCTGCGTCACCCACACGTTCGGCACGCTCAACAGCGGTGGAGAGTTCGAATCGGTCTTCCTGGCGGTCGTGCTCTACGGGGACGAGGGACCCTTTTTCTTCGAGGCCTTCGAGCTCGAGGACCTCGACCGCGCGCGGGCGCGCTTCGCGGAGCTCCGCCCCGACCCGCTGCGTCTCCCGCGCACCGCGGCGACCCGCGCCATCGCTCGCTCCCTCAAGGCGTTCAGCGCCGGCGACTGGGACGGGGTGCGGGCTCTGGTCCGGGACGACTTCGTCTTCGAGGATCGCGGAAAGCGCGCGCTGGTGCGGGGGGACATCGAAACTTGGCTCGGCTCGGTGCAATTCACCATGGCGCTCCCGGAGATCCGGTTCCAGAGCGAGGCGATCGCGACGCTCGGAGAGCGGATCGCGCTCCAGCGCATGGTCCTCAAGGGCGGACCCGAGGGCGGTGAGTTCGAGCTCCTGCACCGCGTCCGGCTCTTCGTCGTCGACGCCGCCGGGAAGCTCGGGACCGTGATCCTCTTCGACCTCGACGATCAAAAGCTCGCGTTCGTCGAGGCGTTGGATCGTTTCGTGGCCGGCGAGGCCGCGGAGACCGGCGGCGTGGCGCCGTTCGCGGCCTTCCTCCGCGCGTACGCCGCGTACAATTGGGAGGCGGTGCGGCGGACGCTGGCATCGGATTTCGTCTTCGACGATCACCGCACCCTCGGCCTCGGCAGGCTCGATCGCGACCAGTGGATCGCCTCGCTGGAGGCCCAGGCCGCGCTCGGGCCCGGCGTCGCGGCAGATGTCCGCCGAATCCTCGCCTGGAATCGGCACGGCCTCCTAGTGGAGCTCCGCACCTACGGAGCTATATGGGGCGCCGATGGCGCCAGCGAAGGCGGCGGCCCGTTCGAGAACGTCTTCCTCTGCATCTTCATGACCGCTGGGGATCGCCTCCGGTCCAGCAATCCCTTCGACCTGACCGACGCCGACCGCGCGCTCGCGCGCTTCGCCGAGCTCTCGCACGAGCAAGAAGGAGAACGACCATGAGCCAGCGCGACCCCGACCTCTACATCGAGCATCCCGCCATCGGCATGGCGGGCCGGATCATGTTCACCCTCATCTTCTTCCTCTCCGGCGTCACCCACTTCACCGATCTGCCCCGCTACGCGGCATTGATGCCCGCGGGCACGCCGTTCCCGGCCTTCTGGGTGATGATCTCGGGGGTGGTGGAGCTCGCGGGAGCCACCATGATCCTCGCCAATAGTTGGCCGCGCCTCGGCGCCTGGCTGATCGCCATCTTCCTGGTGCCGGTCACGATCACCGTCCACGGCTATCTACTGGTGAATGCCCCCGACGAGCTGAACCGGCAGATCCAGCTCTCGTTCTTCCTGAAAGGCTTGACCATGACCGGCGCGGCGCTGCTGTTCACGCAGCTCGGCGTGAGGGCAGAGCGTAGCCACGGCCGGTAGCGACGACGCGGGCGAACCCCCAGACGCGGCGCTTCGCGCACTTCGATGGTTGCGACGGTCGCTTCGTGCGCATAAAGTCTGCGCATCCTTGACCACCCGGAGGTCCCGATGCGCGCCGCCCCCAAAATCGCCACCAATCTTTCCGCCCGCGCAGACATCGTTCGCGAGGCCAAGGAGCTTGGACTGAACTTGTCCGAGGTCTTCGAGTCCGCCGTATCCGATGCCATTCGCCGCCGGCGTCAGGAATTGTGGCTGGAGGAGAACAGGGAGGCCATCGACGCGTACAACGCGCGGGTCGAACGCGACGGTGTCTTCGGCGACGATTGGCGGAAGTTCTGATGGCCCAGTTCGACCTCTTCGAGAATCCGCGGAGCAAGACCTATCCGTTTCTCCTCGACGTCCAGGCCGACCTGCTCCGGGGTCTGGCAAGCCGTGTCGTGGTGCCGCTCGCTCCGTTGAGCAGATTGCGGGGAAAACCGCTGGCCCGCCTCAACCCCGTCGTTGCCATCGCCGGCCGCGACCATGCCGCTCTCTTTCAGGAGCTCGCCGCCATCCCGACGAAGGCGCTCCGCTCGCCGGTCGGAAACCTCCGAAGCCGGCGTGACGAGCTGGTGGCAGCGCTCGATCTGCTCTTTACGGGCGTCTGAGCGGACACGGAGCCCGGCCGTCGTCCTGGGCATCCACGACCGGTTTGCTCGCGCGAGAACCAGCGTGGCATCTATCGCCGCCCCATGGCTCGCGCGCTCAGGCTCGTTCTCGCCGCCGTCGTCGTCACGCTGGTGGCGACGCTCGTGGTCTTCCAGTCGGGCATGCTGGCGCCGGGGAAGGCGCCCGTGCCGATCACCGGGCCGCCCTTCGCCGGGGTGCCGTTCGTCCGCTCTGCGATCACCCCGCGCCCGCTCACCGGCTTCGCGGCGCAGCAGATCCTGCACCCCTTCATGGCGTTCGAAGGCGGTGGCCTGCACGGCAACGCCTACAACTCCGACGTCCACGTGACCGGCGGCCCGCTCGGCAACGACCTCCGGGTGACGAGCCGCAGTGTCTCGCCCTTCCCCGGCGGCCTCTGCCCCACGATCACCTTCGCGAAGAGCGGCCTCGTCGTCGCGATGTGCGCCTCGTTTCTCGGCTTCGAGATCAACCTGTTCGAGCCGCGGACGCTGAACCTGCTCGCGACCTACGCGCTCCCGACCCGCCCCTCCACCTTCCAGGCCGCCGTGCGGCTCGACCTCGACGTGATCTTCCTCGACACCAGCGGCGGCAGCTACTTCTACCTCGACGATCAGGATCGCGCCGTGCTGGCGGACGCCGAGCAACGCATCCAGCGCATCGCGCACCGCCAGCGCCCCGACGGTGAGTGGGAATTCCATGCGACCGACGCGTGGGACATCTCGGCCGAGGCGCCGCACGATTGCCAGGACATCGACAACTGGTTCCCGACCGGCGAGTGCGACCCGATCACGTCGGTGATGCCGGACTACGACGGTCGCATCTGGTGGGTGACGCGCTTCGGGCGGGTCGGCACCGTCACCCCCGCGACCGGTGCGATCGCGGTGCATCGCTTCGCCGGCGAGGAGATCCAGAACAGCCTCTCGGCCGACCGCGACGGCATGTACGTCATCACGGACTACGCCCTCTACTTCATGCAGGCGGATGCCGCGGGCGTGCCGCGGGTGGTGTGGAAGGAGGCGTATCTCCGCAGCGATCGCTACCGCTTCGGCAATATCAACAACGGCTCCGGGTCGACGCCGACGCTGATGGACGACGAGCGCGGCCGGAAGTACGTCGTCATCACCGACGCCGGCGACGATCGCACCGGTCTGGTGGTCTATCGGCGCGAGGGCGAGGTGAGCGGGCCGCGCCAGATCTGCCGCGTGCCGCTCTTCGAGCAGGACGCGTCGGCCGTGGAGATCTCGCCGATCGGCTGGGGGCGCGCGATCGTCGCCAAGAACGACGCCGGCTACCGGAGCGCCTTCCACGGCACCTCGGAAGCGACGATCGCGGGCGGCATCGTGCGCGTCGACATCCGCGCCGACGACAGCGGCTGCGACGTCGTCTGGACGGCGCCCGAACGCGTCCCCGCCGTCGTCGGCAAGCTCTCGACCAACGGGCTCCTCTATTTCTACACCTTCGAGGAACAACCCGACGGCGAGAACGCCTGGTACTTCCTGGCGCTCGACTTCGCGACCGGCAAACCAGCGTACAAGCAGCTCATCGGCCTCGGGCGATCCTTCGACATCAACTGGGGCTCGCCGGCGATCGCGACCGACGGCACGGTGTACCTCGGCATCCTCGAGGGCATCCTCGCCATCGCCGATGCGCCCGGCGACGGCGGGTGAGCGCGTGACGTTCCCCGCCTACCTCGCGTTCACCGATCCGATCACGCTCCTACGCATCTTCGTCGCCAATGGCGGCTTCGACGTCCGCTACCTGCCCCGCGTCCTCGTCCTCTTCGTGGTCTCCGTCGTCCTGCTCCCGCTCAACTGGCTGGAGCGGCTGCTGTACGGCCGGCGGATCGCGGCGCAGCGCCTGAGCGACAGCCCGCTCATCATCCTCGGCCACGACCGCAGCGGCACGACCCATTTGTTGAACCTGCTGAGCCTCGACCCGCAGTTCGCCTACACCCGCCCGTCGCAGATGGTGTTCCCGGGCTGCTGTCTCCTGCTCGACAAGCTCATGGACGCGTTCTTGCGCCGGATCGACTACCGCCGGCCCTTCGACGCCATGGAGGTCGGCCCCGGGAGCCCGCAGGACGACGAAGTGCCGATGGTGAAGCTGACGCCGCATTGCGAGTACCACAAGTACAGCTTCCCCCGGAGCTACAAGTACTGGCTCGACACCTACGTCTTCGCGTTCAGCTCGGCCGCGCCGGCCTACGACGAATGGAAGCGCACCTATCTCGGCACGCTCCGGAAGGCGGCGGTCCTGATGGGCCGCGAGCGCTCGCTGCTCAAGAGCCCGGCCACCATGGCCAACCTGAACGTCGTGCTCGAGCTCTTCCCGCGCGCCAAATTCATCCACATCAAGCGTCACCCCTACAAGGTGATTCCGTCCCAGATCCACCTGCACGAAACGATGGCGCGGAAGTACGGCCTGCAGACGGTCACCGACCAACGCCTCACCAACTTCGCGCTCTACCAGTACCGGGGCTACATGCAGAGCTTCCTCCGCGATCGCGCCCGCATCCCTCCCGAGAACCTGATCGAGGTCCGCTACGAGGATTTCGTCGCCGATCGCATGGGCTGGCTCCGCACCATCTACGACCGGCTCGATCTCGGAGACTTCGCGGCGATCGAAGCGCCGGTGCGGGAGTACATCCGCGGCGTCGAGCGCTATGCGCCGCACCAATTCCCCGAGGATCCGGCGCTGCGCCGCCGCATCGACGCCGAGCTCGGCTTCGCCTTCACCGCGCTCGGCTACGAGGAACCGGCGTCCGCATGCTGAGACGTCTCAAGGCGACCCTCGACGCCAACGTCGACTACGGCGCCGCCCTCGCCGCCGCGAGCCTGCTCGGCGGGATCGTCTTCGCGCTCAACTACGCGCACGGCGCGGGATCCGCGACGACCGCCGCGCTGAAGCAGGCGACCTACACCTTCTTCGTCGCGGGCTTCATCGTGAAGAACAACGAGCGCCTGGCGCGCCGGCTGGCGGCACCGCGGCCCTCGATCGCGTTGGCCGTTGCCGTGTCGAGCGGCCTCGCCGTCGGGCTCACCTTCCTCGTGCACAGCCTGAAGGGCACCCCCGAGCCGGTGCTGTCCACGATGCCGACGGCGCTGATCGGGCCGCCGAGCTTCCTGCTGCTGGCGCGGCGCGCCCGCGCCAGCTGAGCCGAGCAGCGGGTCAGCCGCGACCGAGTACCGCGAGCGCATCCAGATCGAGCATGGCGGCGCTGGTCCGCCCGATCGCGGCGCGGACGATCGGTGCTTCTTGCAGTGTGGCCGCCGCACCGGTGACGGCGGCGCCGATCCACGCGTAGACGGCGTGCAGTCGGTATTGGTGCCAGGCGACGTCGAATGATGGTGCCCTCACTCCGCGCTCGGCCAGCATGCCGAGATAGAGCTCGATCAGTGCGCGTTCGTGCTCGCGACGCATCGTGACGGGGAGGGAGTTGGCCAGGAAGTAGGAGACGTCGCGCATGCCTTGCCCGCGCTGCACGACCTGCCAGTCGAGAAAGCCGACGCCCGTCGGCAGGAAGTAGAGGTTGCCGGCGTGGGCGTCGCCGTGCACCAGCGTGAGCGGGCCGCGTGCCCACGCGTCCTCGAGCGCGTCGCGCGCCGCGACGATGCGGGGCACGGCGGCCCGGAGCTCGTCCGGGACGAGATCGCCGAAGGCCGCGACCCCCGCCGGAACGGCGAGCGCGCAGACGAACCGTTCCACTGCGTAGAGGGCATTCCGGTCTCGCGTTCTCAGCCACGCGAGATCCGATCCGAAGCGCGGGCTCTCCCAACAGCTCGCATGCAAGCGCGCCAGGCCGCCCATCACCGCGCGGGCCTGCTCGACGCTCGTGGACTGCGCGACGTCCGTGAAGCGCGCGCCGCGCGCGTCGAGATCCTCGAGCAGCAGCGTGAAGCCTTGCGCGCGGCCCGACGCGGACGCGTAGTACACGCGCGGCAGCTCGACGGGAATGCCGGCGGCGACCTCGCGATAGAACCGCACCTCGGTACGGCCGAGCCGCATCAGGTTGACGAAGAGCCGCGTCCGCAGGTCGGTAGGCGCGAGCTTCACGAACAGCGATTCGGGTGGCGAATCTCCCCGGCCGACGTCGTGATACGTCACGCGGAGGCGCGCCCGCTCCGTCGTCCCCACATGCCGCGCCAGCGGCTCCACCGTCGCCACGCGGCAGCCCGGAAACGCCTCGTGCAACGCCCGGGTCAGCCACGCGGCATCGACGTCGGCCACGCGAACCGGGTCGGCGCGGGTGTCCCACACGCGCGCCGCGGCCAGCTGCGCTCCTTCGACCGCCAGACGCCGGGCCGTGACGATCCCGTCACGCCACGTCGCTGCCGCACACCAACGCACTACCGGACGGGCGGATCGTCAGCAGCAGGCGTGCGCATCAGCCGACGGCGATGGGCAGCGAGCGGTAGCCCCGCACCACACCGGCGCGGATGCGTTGCGCCCGGCTCTCGTCGATCCGATGCGGACCGAGCCGCGTCGTGAGCTCCTCGAGCGCGACGCGGCCCATGAGGCGCGCGAGCGCGGCGCCGATGCAGTAGTGGGCGCCCTGGCCGAAGGCCAGGTGGCGCTCGGGGGCGCGGTCGACGTCGAGCCGGTCGGGCTCGGGGAACTCGCGCTCGTCACGATTGGCCGCGGCGAAGAGCAGTAGCACCTTCGCGCCGGCAGGGATGGTGACGTCGTGCAACGTCACGTCCCTGGTCGTCGTGCGGCAGAGGCCCTGCACCGGCGTCTCGAGGCGCAGGAACTCCTCGATCGCGGCCGGGATGCACGCCGGCTCCGCGGCCAGGCGCTGCCGCACGGCGGGCTCCGCCTGCATCATCAGCATCGCGTTCGCGACCAGGCTGGTCGTGGTCTCGACACCGCCGGTGATGATGTTGAAGCAGAAGCCGAGCACGTCCTCGTCGGTGAGGCTGGTGCCGTCGACCTCCGAGCCGATGAGCGTGCCGATCAGATCGTCGGCGGGCTCGCGGCGCCGGCGCTGGGTGAGCTCGCGGAAGTAGCCGTAGAGGCCGACCGCGGCCTGCATCGCGTCGGCGTGGAACTCGCTGCCGCTGGTCGCGCTCACGACCGCCGTCGCCCACTCGTGGAACTGCATGCGGTCGGCGGGCGGCACGCCGAGGAAGCGGCCGATGATCGCGGTCGGCAGCGGCGCCCCGAGATCCGTGATCAGGTCGCCCTCCCCGGCTCGCTGCAGCCGCTCGATCGCCGCGACCACGATCGCCCGCACCTCGGGCTCGAGATCCGCGACGCGCTTCGGCGTGAAGCCGCGGTTGATGAGCTTCCGGAGCTTGGTGTGCGCCGGGGGGTCCGTCGTCACCATCATCGGAAGGATGCCCGCCTGCTCCGCCGAGCGCGGGTCCCAGGTGAGCCCCTGGCTGGAGCAGAAGAGGTCGTGATCGCGAAGCGCCGTGAGCACGTCCTCGAAGCGGCTGAGCGCCCAGAAGCGCAGACGCTCCTGATGGTAGACGGGATGCTCGTCGCGGAGCCGGCGATACGCGGGATAGGGATCGCGCTGGGTCGGCTCGTCCTCGGGGTCGTAGAGGAAGCGCATGGACTCGGGGCTCTAGCGCAAGGAGCGCGGGGCACGCGAACCCACCGCACTCCGCGGACCGTCTTCGAGCCGCGCCCAAGGCCCTCGGGCAGCGAACGCGCCGTTTGCCGGAATTCCCTATTCCCCGGCTTTACGATGGAAAGGACGACAGAACTGGCATTTGAATATTTTCAGATAGATATGATCAATATCCCTAGGGACTATTCCCTGTATTGGCAGCTAGACATCCTCAGATTTCCCTTGACCCGTCCTCCAAGGCAGGCGTAATGCTTGCCATAGCGAAACGGAGGGACGCGGGGCGCTTGAGGCACCTCGACGGACCAAAGGGAGGGCGTCATGACATGCCGTGTATCCGCCCCACTGGCCGCAATCTGCCGCCGCGAGGTGGCCTCGCGTCCCCCGCTTCGCCGCCTAGTCCGGATCGTTCGCCACCGCGTGGTGCGTTGGTTCCACGAGCCCATCGCGACGATCGAGCGCGAGCGTCGCGAACGCGACCTCGCCCCGAGCCTCTGGCGCTACGACTTCCGGCCGTGGCCGGCACTGCGGTACCTGCAGGTGGAGCGCGCGCGTCGCAGGGGCTGACGAGCCTCGCCCGGCCGAACTCCCCCGGCCGGTAGCGCGCGCTCCGTCAATGGCCCGGAACCACCCGACCGACGACGCAGAGCTCGGCCGGCTTCCGCCGCCCGACGGTACGCACCCCGGCGGTTCGCGTGCGCGTGCTCACGACCGCACGAGCGAACTCGGCCCCCTTCGGGAGCTTCACTCTGTAGCAGACGAGTAGCGTATCGCGGGCCTCGGCCCCCGGCGTCGCACCGTCGGCGTCGGCCGGAAGACACACCTTGCTCACCCGTTTGAGGTCGAACGGCTGGCCGGCCGTGAACACCTGGTCGGTGACGGTCGGAGACGGCGGCACGAGCTTCGGCACCCCCGTCTGCGGGTCGGCGTCGTAACACTTGAAACGATTGACCTCGACGGCATTCCGCGTCGGGTCGTCGCCGAAGTCCGCGCGGATTCCCGTCCCCGCCTGCACCTTCGTGACGTCGAGCAACGAGGTCACCTTGGAGAGAACCAGCGGGCGGGTGGCGAACCGGTCGCGCACGGTCAGCGTCGACCGGGCGAATTTCGCAGCGCCCCGATCGGGATAGAGCGTGAGCCCTTCGAGGTGCACAGTCGCGTGGGAGACGACCTTGCCGTCGATGCTCGCGGGATTGCAGAGGGAGGAGATCCGTCGCACCGCGAAACGGTGCGGGCCCCCCAGGCGATCTCGGAGCTCGACGCGCGCCTGGCCGATCGGCGACCGTCGCTTGTTGTAGGCGGATCCCGCGGTGTAGCAGAGGTAATCGTCGGGCGGGTTCTCCTGCGCATGCACCAGGCCATCGGAGAGCACCAGCGCGGTCAGCAGCGTGCCGAGCACGCGAGTCGAGCGAGACATCCGACGACCCTAGCCACGCGGCCCCCGCCTGCCAATGGGCAAAAGGCCAGCCCGATTGCGTGCGCGCGGGCACGCCGAGCGAAAGCGAGCGTGGGATGGGGCGCTAGCTCCGGCGCGTGAGCCCGAAGCCGCGGATCATCGTGTAGAGGTACGAGCGGGCGACGCCGAGATGGCGCGCCGTCTCCATCACGTTCCAGTCGTGCGCGGTGAGCGCCTCGGCGACGTACTGCGCCTGGAACTTGCGGGTCGCGTCCTGCAGGCTCGGCCCGAGACCGGCGAAGGGCTGCGGCGTCTGCTCGGGGAACACGTGGTGCGGCTCGATGCGCGAGAACCCGTCGGCGGTGGCGCGGAGGGCCGCGGCCTCCATCGCGTTGGCGAGCTGGCGCACGTTGCCCGGCCAATCCGCGGACGCGATGACGTGCAACGTCCGCGGCGCGACCACGCACGCGCGCCGGCCGTGCTGGCGCCGGGCCTGCTCGGCGAAGTGCACCGCCAGCAACGCCACGTCCTCGCGGCGTTCCCGCAGGTCGGGCATGCGGATCGGCAGCACGTAGAGCCGGTAGTAGAGCGCCTCGCGGAAGCGCTGCTCGTTGACGGCGGTCTGGAGGTCGCTGTTGGTCGCGGCCAGCACCCGCACGTTCGCCTTCACGGGCTTGGTGGCGCCGAGCGGGTAGTAGTGGCGCGACTGCAGCAGCTGCAGCAGCTTCGCCTGCGCCCCGAGGGGCAGCTCGCCCACCTCGTCGAGCAGCAGCGTGCCGCGCTCGGCCGCCGCGACCTTGCCGGGCATCGAGCGCGTCGCCGTCGAGTGCGCCCCGGCCTCGGCCCCGAAGAGCTCGCTCTCGACCAGGTTTTCCGGGATCGCCGCACAATTCAGCTCGACGAACGGGCCGTGCGCGCGCGGGCCGTTGTCGTGGATCGCCCGCGCCAGCTGCGTCTTGCCGCTGCCCGACGGTCCGGTGAGCAGCACGCTCACGTCGAGCGGCGCCACCATGGCGACCTGCCGCAGCACGTCGGCGAGGGCGGCACTCGATCCGATGATGTCATGCACCGCCAGCTTCTTCCGCCAGGGCGCGGTCGGGTTTTCTCGCGTGACGAGCCGCTGCCGCGCGACCACGTCCTGCGCGACGCGCGCGAGCTGGCGCGCCACGACCTCGGCCCCGGTCCGCTCCTCGTCGCCGAACGGGCCGGGCGCGGCGCGCCCCTCCAGGTAGAGGATCCCGCTCGGCGGGTCGTCGCCGACGGGGGCGCAGAGCACGGCCTCGAGCGCGAGCGCGCGCACGCTCACGCGATCGCGAAAGCGCGTATCCTGCATGGCCGATTCGATGAGCTGCGTCCGGCCCGTGGCGACCGCCTCGGCGATGATGCCGCGCGAGATCGCGCCCCGGACGGCCTGCAGCTCTTCGTCGGCAAACCCGTGCGCGACCCAGACCGCGGGATCTTCGTCGTCCTCGCCGAAGATCTCGACGTACCCGTGCTGCGCCCCGGTGTGCTCGACGAGCAGGCGCAACGTCTCGCGGAGCACGGCGTCGAGATTCGGGAGGTCGTGGAGCTCGAGGAGCCGCGCGAAGAGGTCGCGCTCACGTCGCAGGCGCCGGAGATCGTCCATCGTTCGATCCATCGCGACGACTTCTTACGACGCTCTTTGGCCGTCGACTACCGGAAGGGGAAAGTGTCCGGAATAAAGGACACTCCGCATGCCGCCGACCGACGCGACGACGGCGCGACACCGAGCTTCGAGCGCCATAACGAGGCAACTTCACCCGTTCGTCATTGTCGCTCGAACAGGGCCCATGCTACAGGCGCGTTTCGCGTTGATCCCGTATGACCGCCGTCGACTTCGACGCCTACCTCGGTACCTGTCGCGACCTCATCCTCACCGAGATCCGGTCCTTGATCCCGTCGGTGCGTCGGCCCGGCGACGTGTTGCCCGAGCTGGTCCTCGACTATCCGCTCCGCGCCGCCAAAGGCCTGCGGCCGGCGCTCTGCATCGCGACGTGTCGCGCCCTCGGCGGGTCGCTCGAGGCCGTGCTCCGCTCGGCCGCCGCGCTCGAGCTCTACCACAACGCGTTTCTCATCCATGACGACGTCGAGGACGGCTCGGAATCGCGCCGAGGCAGCGACACCCTGCACGCGGTGCACGGCATGCCGATCGCCATCAACGTCGGCGACGCCATGCTGGCGCTGGCCCTGCAGCCGCTCCTCGACAACACCCGCCTGATCGGCCTCGGCAAGGCGCTCCGCATCCTCGAGCTCGTCGCGTGGATGGCGCGCGAGTCCACGGCGGGACAGGCGATCGAGCTCGAGTGGATCAAGGATCAGCGCTGGGACCTGCGCGACGCCGACTACGTTCGCATGGTCTACAAGAAGACCAGTTGTTACACGTTCGTGACCCCGATCGCGATGGCGTCGATCGTGGCGGGCATCGGTGCGGCGGAGCAACGGGCGCTCCGCCGGTTCGCGGCGCTCCTCGGGATCGCGTTCCAGATCCAGGACGACGTCCTCAACCTGGTCGGCGAGAGTCACCTGTACGGCAAGGAGATCGCCGGCGATCTGTGGGAGGGGAAGCACACGCTGATCCTCATGCACGCCATGCGGTCGGCCGGGCCGGCCGATCGCGAGCGCGCGCACGGCATCCTCGGGCGCCCGCGTCCGAGCCGGAAGCCGGAGAACGCCGCCGACACGCCGCTCGCCACGCTGCTCGGCGAGCTCGAGCGGACGGGGGCGGTCTCCCCCGCGACCCGCGCCGCCATCGAGTCGGAGCTGCAGCGCGAGCGCCACGCGCGTCGGCCGAAGACGATCGAAGACGTCCAGTTCCTGACCGCGCTCATCCAACGGCACGACAGCGTCGAGCACGCGCGGCGCGTCGCGCGCGACCACGCCCTCCGTGCCCGGCGTGCGCTCGACGCGGCACCATGGCTGAAGCCCTCCGTCCACCGCGACTTTCTCCAACGACTGGTCGAGTTCGTGATCGACCGCGACCGATGAGGTGATCGAAATGGCGACGAATGAAAAATCCGACCTCTCGACGGCCGCCCTGGCGCTCCTGGTCGAGATCCTCGCCGCGCGGGACCGCGCCAACGCCGTGCGCGACGAGCTCAAACCTTGGATTCGCACCGTCGCCGATCCGTTCGGCGTGTGGAGCGGTCTCCTCGACAGCGCCGCAGCGGACGACGTCCGCAACCTCGCGTACGGGGTCGCGAGCATCCAGATCCGGGCGCTTACCGAGCTGACGAAGCAGAGCGAAACGTACTCGCGAAAGATCGTCGAGCGGCTCCAGGCGGCCAAACGACCGGCGGCCGCACGCGCGGGCGCCGACCCCGACCGCCTGCAGGTGTGCGCGCTTCACGCCACGGGCGAAGGCAACGCCCTCGCCTACCGCGGCGAGTTCGTGGCCCCCACCCGCATCACGCGCCTGCCACAGGCGCTCGTGCTGCGCGCCCGCGAGGGGACCCCGGAGTTCCCCGTGGCCGCCGCGTTCGAGCCGCGAACCGACGTCGCGGACGGCGCCCGCGTCGCCGTCACCGTCCCTGCCGACCAGTGGATCGAAGCGGGCACGTACTACCAGGCCATCCTGGCCCTTCCCGGCTCCGATTGGCGGATCTTCTTCAAGCTGGTCGGAGGGCCCGGACGATGAACGCCACCGACGACGAGCTCCACGACCTCCTGACGCAGCTTCAGCTCGCCATCGTGTCGCACCCGATCGCGGCGCAGGCCCTGTTCCGTGCGCTCGTCGCCGAAGGCCGCGCCTTCGCCACCACCCCCGAAGGGCAACGCTGGGCCGCCATGCTCGTGGATTCTCCGCTCATCCAACGCGGCCGCATGGTGTGGGACGTGACGACGCTCCGCATGCTCGACGACGACCCCGACACCGTCCTCCCGTCCACGTTGATGGACGCCTTCGTGAAGACCACGGCCAAGGAGGTCCTCGAGCCCTTCCTCTCGCGGCTCTTCGAGAAGACCTTCGATGACTGACCTGGCCGCACGCCGCCACGCGTTCGACGGCCACAACCTGTTCCTCCAGGCGCTGCTCGGGCTCCTGTCGGGATCGGCACGGGTCGGGGCCCTCCTCGCCCACCACGGCGGCACGCCCCGCGGGGTCGCGCCGGTCACCGTCGACGACGATCCGCTGCTCGCCGCCGCGCTCGGCGTCGTGGCGCTCCGTGAGCGCCTGCTCCTCCACGTGGGCACGGCCCTCGAGCGGCCGGCCGAGCACCGCGCCGCCGGAGACGACGCGCCCGCCCCCGAGCTCCGCCCCCTGCTCCGCTAGGACCGCCGTGCAGGCCGTCACGCGCGCGATCGAAGAGTCCGACTGGTTGCGCCGCTCACCGGCGCGCGTCGGCGGTCGGGCCGGCCACAAGGAATGGCTGCACTTCTGCGTGTACGCCGGCGACGTGGACGTGCTCGTGAACCTGAGCGTGCTCGACGATCTGCGTCCCGGCGGGGGCGCGGCGGATCTCGCGCGGACGACGCTCCTCGTGCGGGCGGGAAGCGCCTGGTCGGGCGAGGTGCAATCGCATCCGGAGGATGAGGTCGAGCTCGTGGCGGGCCGCATCGCCGCGCGTCTCGGCCCGAATGCGGTGCGCTTCGCGAACGGCGTCTACACCCTCACCGCCCGCGGCCGCGACCTGCCGCTCGCCGTCGACGTCACGCTCCGGCCCGTGACGATGCCGTCGATCGTCAACAACGTGCAGGTGGGCGACGGTCCGCCGATCAATTGGTTGGTCGTACCCCGCTTGGTCGCGGACGGCGCGATCACGATCGGCGGGCACCGCCACGCCGTGGAAGGCGCGCTCGCCTATCACGACCACAACTGGGGCCACTTCGGGTGGGGACGCGATTTCGCCTGGGAGTGGGGCTACGGCCTTCCCGCCGATCCCGCCAACCCGTGGAGTCTCGTCTTCGTGCGGCTCAGCGACCGCGCCCACACCCAGGCCATGATGCAGGGCGCGTTCCTCTGGAAGGGCACGCGCGAGCAGCGCGTGTTTCGCGACGGCGACCTCACCGTCACGCATCACGATCTGCTGCGGACGACGCGGCTCTGCAAGGTCCCGGCGATCATGAGCCTGGTGCATCCGCAGCTCGCGACCGACGTGCCCCGCGAGCTCGCGTTCCACGGCACCGCCGACGGCGACGCGATCGAGGCGCGGTTTCGCGGCGAGGAGGTCGCCCAGGTGATCGTCCCCAACGACCGCGACTTCGGCGTCACCGTGATCAACGAGGTGAGCGGGCATCTCACGGTGCGCGCCAACGTGCGCGGCGAGGCCGTCGCCATCGACGGTCGGGCCGTCTTCGAGTTCCTCGGTGCGTGACCCCTCGTCCCAGTCCTTCCAGTCGTTCCTCGCGCGCTCGCTCGACGCCATCGCTGCGGAGTGTCCGACGGCCCACGTGGCGCTCACCCAGGCGCTCACCGGGCGCGACGTCACCGTCGTCGTCGACGACGAGCGCGTCGGCATCCGCGGCGAGCCCGACGGGCTCCGGCTCGGGCCGCCGTCCGCGGCCGCGACGGTCGAGTTCCGGAGCCCCCGCCGCACCCTCGTCGACCTGACCGACGGCCGCGACGCGTTCCTCGACGCCGTCCTCGCGGGCCGGATCGAGATCCAGGGCGCGGTCGGCGAGATCGCCGTCTTCCACGACGCGCTGTTCCTCTACTTGAGTGGCGCCGTCCGCTGCCCCTCGCTGCCCGCCCTGTTGGCGGCGTTCGCCGCGAGCGAAGGAGACCCACGCCCATGATCGACCCGACCCTCCCACGCGTCATCGTCTACGGCGGCGGCATCGCCGGGCTCTCGGCCGCCCACGAGCTCGCCGAGCGCGGCTTCAAGGTCCACGTCGTCGAGTCGCGTCCGCATCCGCTCCGTCCCGGCGCGTGCATGGTCGGCGGCATGGCGGCAACGCAGTGGTCGCGCTTTCCCTCCGACCCGGACGCCCCGATGGTGCCTGCCGGCATGCGTCAGGCGCGTCCGCCCTGGGAGCTCGACTGGGAGCTGAACGCGCGCCCGACCGACGACGCCGCGACGCGGACGCGGAAAGCCGGCCTGCACCATGCCGCGGCCGAGCCGCACATCGCGGAGGTCCGCTTCGCGCACGGCAGCCACGATGTCACCGCATCGGCCCTCAATGCGGCCCACCTCGACGTCGTGAGCACGTACGTGCGCCGGTACGTCGAAACCCACGTGCGCGGTACGACCGTGCTCTCGGGCCTCCACGACTCGCCGGATGCGGTGCCGGATCCCGCGCCCCCGGCCGAGACCCTCGTGGTCGAAGGGTTCTGCTCGCGGAGCGAGGGCACCGCGGTCGCCCAGCACCGGGCGGACGCCGTCGCGGCCGAGCTGACGCGGCGGCTCGGCGACCTGGCGCCTCAGCTCCGGATCGTCCCCCGCGGCCTCGGATGCGCGCCGGACGACGCGCATGACGACGCGCGCGCGCGGTGCGTCCGCTTTCGCATTTTCGAGGTGCGTCTGCCCGGCGAGCACGGCTACCGGTTCTTCCCGGCGTTCTACCGCCACCTCTTCGACGTGATGAAGCGGACGCCGATCGTGCGCCGCGAGCCCCTCTCGCCCGAAGAGACGGCGCGCCAACCCGAAACGGGAGGCACGCGCTGGGTCCCGACCGGCCGCACCGCGTACGACAATCTGCTCGAAGCGGACTACCACTCGATCGAGCAGGACGACCAGAAGATCGGCGAGGTCCTGCCGCGCCGCCGGCCGCCCTCGGTCGTCGCCCTCCTGAGGATCGTCCAGACGGTGAAGAAGGATCTCGGGTTCGAATGGCGTGACCTCGTCCGCAGCGGCATCAAGATCCTCAAGTACCTGACGTCCCACCCCGACCGGCGCGCCGCCCAGTACGAGTCGATGTCGTGGTCGCAGTTCATGGGGATCGGCGCGCCCGGCGCCTACAGCGCGACCTTCGAGAAGGCCCTCGAGATCTGGCCGCAAGCGCTGATCGGGCTCCGCCCGACCGAATGCGACGCGCGGACCGCCGGCAACGCCACGGTGCAGATGCTGCTCGACATGGCCCTCACCTCCGGCTTCCGCGACGGCACGTTGAACGCCCCGACGAGCGAGGCCTGGCCCGACCTCTGGCAACCGCCCCTCTAGTCCATCGGCCTCGGGCTCGACCTCGGCACGTTCGCGGAGCCCAGATG
>CAZWAX010000069.1:0-17965 GCA_964631985.1 uncultured Polyangiaceae bacterium
CTCCGCGCTCGCTCCGTCGCGCCTCGCATCTCGACCTTTTTGAGCAACCTGCGGGATGCAAGATCTACGCGTGCTGTAAGGGTTACGAGCCCGCGACGCGGGGCATCTTCACCGCCGTAGCGGGCTCGCGGGGCACGTACCTTGCTGCGCGGGGACCCATGAACCGCTCTGCCCTCGCGCATTCGGACCTGGGGCCCCAGTCGGCGCAGACGACCGCCCTCTGGGCCCAGGACGTCGACTTTCCTCCGCTCGTGCCGCTCGGCGCCGACGCCAAGGCGGACGTCTGCATCGTCGGGGCCGGGATCGCCGGCTTGAGTCTCGCCTACCAGTTGGTCCGCGCGGGTGCTTCGGTGATCGTCGTCGAGGCCGCCGGGCTCGGCCGTGGCGAAACCGCTCGGTCGAGCGCGCACCTGTCCTGCGTACTCGACGCGCGCTTCGCCGCGCTCGAGCGCCTGCACGGAACCGACCGCACGCCGCTGATCGCCGCGAGCCATGCCCGAGCCATCGACGAGATCGAGGCCATCGCCGGGTGCGAAGGCATCGCCTGCGAGTTCGTGCGCGTCGACGGCTACCTCTTCGCCACTCCCGACCAGGACCCGAGCACGCTGGAGGAGGAGCACGCCGCCGCGCTCCGCGCCGGCCTCACGGACACGGCCTGGGTCGAGCGCGCCCCGCTCCCGCCGTTCGACACGCGGCGCTGCTTGCGCTTTCCGCGGCAAGCGCAGTTCCATCCGTTGCGCTACCTGGCCGGCCTCGCCGATGCCGTCCGGCGCCACGGCGGGCGCATCGTGGGCGGTCAGGTCGTGCGCGTCGGGGGGACACCCGCCGCGATCGAGGTGGCGAGCGGGGCGACCGTCACGGCCGAGGCCGTCGTCGTCGCGACCAACAGCCCGGTGAACGATCTCGTCACCATCCACACCAAGCAGGCCGCCTATCGCACCTACGTGATCGCGGCGCCGGTCCCGGCCGGCACCGTCACCCGCGCGCTCTACTGGGATACCGACGAGCCCTTCCACTACGTGCGCCTGCAGCCGCACGACGACGCCCACGACCTGCTGGTGATCGGCGGCGAGGACCATCACACCGGTGCCAGCGACGATCTCCGGGCGCCCTTCGAGCGCTTGGAGGCGTGGGCCCATGCCCGCTTCCCGTCGCTGGGGCCGGTCACGCACCGCTGGTCGGGACAGATCATGGCCGCGATCGACGGGCTCGCCTTCATCGGGCGGAATCCGGGCGACGCCAGCAACGTCTTCATCGCGACCGGCGACACCGGGAACGGCCTGACCCACGGAACGATCGCGGGCCTGCTGCTCGCCGACCTGATCGCGGGCCGCGCCAACCCCTGGACCGAGCTCTACGAGCCGGCGCGCATCACCCCGCGGGCGGCGTGGACCTTTGCGCGCGAGAGCCTCCACGTCGCCGCCGGATACGCCCGCTGGCTCGCCCCCGCACGGACGCAGGCACACGCCGCGCTCGCGCCGGGCCAGGGCACCATCGTGCAGCGCGGGCTCCGTAAGGTCGCCGTGTATCGCGACGAGCAGGGTGGTTTGCACGAACGCTCGGCGGTCTGTCCGCATCTCGGCGGCATCGTGGTTTGGAACGGCGTCGAACGATCCTGGGACTGCCCGTGCCACGGCTCGCGCTTCGACACCGACGGCTGCGTGCTGAACGGGCCCGCGTCGAAGGGCCTCCCGCCCGCCTGAATCTGCAGCGCTTTGTAGGCTCTGCCTCGGATCGCACGGGGCGCAATTCGAGAATGATCGGAAATACAACGTTCGCAGCGCGGCACCCGCTGGCACGCATCTCGCTCAAATGGCGCACAGGAGGTGCACACGAATGAGGAAGCTCCACTACCTACTCGCGACCGGAGCCTTGGCGTTGCCGCTCGCCCTCGCGCAACCGACGCGCGCGGCAGACGACCACAAGGCGGGTCACGACACGAAAGCCGTCGATGCGGACAACACCGGGCGAAATGCCCGCGACGCCGACGGCGGGACGGTCACGCCGCTCGACCAGGGCGAGAGCGAAGCCGATCGCACGATCACGCAGCAGATCCGCAAAGCGGTCGTCGATCACGATCAGCTCTCCACCAACGCCAAGAACGTCAAGATCATCACCATGGACGGCGTGGTCACGCTGCGTGGCCCGGTGAAGAGCCCGGAAGAGAAAGCCGCCATCGCCGGCGTCGCCCAGAAGACGGGTGGCGTGAAGCGCGTCGACAACCAGCTCGAGATCGAGCGCAACTAGCGCCCAACAGGAGGACATCATGTCACAAGCCGTTTTTTGCATCGCCAAGACCGAAGGTCAGGCTCAGCGAATCGTCGTCGATCTGAAGAGCTCGGGCTTCAGCAACAACGACATCTCCGTGCTCTTCCCCGACAAGACCGGCACGCGCGACTTCGCGCACGAGCACAACACTAAGGCGCCCGAAGGCACGGCCACCGGGGCCGGGCTCGGCGGGTTGCTCGGCGGTACGCTCGGTTGGCTCGCGGGCATCGGCTCGCTCGCCATTCCCGGCGTCGGACCGTTCATCGCCGCGGGCCCGATCATGGCGGCCCTCGGCGGCGCCGCGGTCGGCGCGACCGTCGGCGGCATCAGTGGCGCGCTGGTCGGCATGGGCATTCCGGAGTACGAGGCCAAGCGCTACGAAGGCCGCATCAACGAAGGCAACTACCTGATCTCGGTGCACACCGAGGACTCCACCCAGCGGGGCAAGGCCAAGGAGATCTTCGAGCGCGCGGGCGCCGAGGACATCTCGTCGGCCGGCGAGGCCAGCGCGCCGCGCGCGGCGTCGGCGTAACCGACCTGCTTTGCCGTCTCGTTTCGACGGGACGGTTTCGAGGGGGGTGACGCGCGGGGAGGCGCGTCACCCCCGTTGTTCATTCGGCGGCGATCGGCCGCGGCGGGTGGCGTTTACGCAGCGCTTTCGACGTGCGGACGTGGTTCTGCAGAATGACCTGCATCAACTGCATCTGCCGGTCGACTTTGACGCCGAGCTGTTCCAGCGGGTCGAGGCTCAGATCGAACAAGGTCGGCCACGGGGGCGGGCCAGGAATGAGCTTCCAGCTCCCGACCACCACCGCGCGCGAATGCCAGGGCGACTCGCCGACGTTCCAGCGCTCGAGGTGGGCAAAGAGGTGCTGGGCGCCGGGCGGCTCCCCACTCCCGTCGGGGTCCAGCAAGCGTATCCCGCTCACATTCCGAGGCGGAGGCATTCCCACGACGGCCGCCAGCGTCGGCCAGACGCTCACCAAGGACACGGGATTCACGATCACCCGCCCCGCGACCAGACCCGGACCGGCCACGAGGAACGGCACGCGCAGGACCTCGTCGAAGAGGGTCCGACCGTGCCCCATGCCCCCGTGATCGTTGAGCTCCTCGCCATGATCGCCGACGACCACGAAGAGCGTCGGGCGCGGACGGCCGCGCACCCCGGCGATCAACCGGCCGATCTCGGCGTCGGTATGGGCGATCTCCGCGTCGTAGAGCCCGACGAGCGTCGCGACGACGTCGGCCGCAGGCGCCTTCGGCGACGCGAGCACCGGCCACTGCGCGTCGCCGCGCAGGGGGTCGTCCACGGCGACGCCGAATCGCGTCGCCTCCGCGTCTGGCGGGAAGTATCCAGCATGCGGGTCGACGTAGTGGAGGTAGAGAAAGTACGGCGCCGCGCCGTCGTCGTGCGCCGCCACCCATTCCAGGGCGCGGCTCGTCACCACGTCGGCTCCGCTCACGCGCGCGAACGACCGCGACCACGGATCCGCCGGCATGACATCGCCGCGGCGCTCCTCCGTGAGCCCGCCGTGCTCGACGTGAAACTCGTCGAACCCGCGCCCGAGCCCGTGGCGCGGCGTCACATAGGACGGATTCGCCGAGATCGCCGCCGTCCGATACCCGGCGCTGCGAAATGCTTCCGGCATCGTCGGCACGGTGTTCGACAGGGCGAAGGTCGCGCGATCGGCGCCGTGCGCGGCCGGATAGAGTCCGGTCAGGATCGAGGCGACGCTCGGCAGCGTCCACGAGCTGGTGGCACGCGCGTGCATGAACAGCACACCCTCGCGGGCGAGCCGATCCAGGTGTGGGCTCGTGGGCTTGCCATACCCGTAGACGCCGAGGTGATCGGCGCGCAACGCATCGACGACGATCAGCACCACGTTGGATTTGAGGGCCGGCGCCGACGGACCGGGGCTCGGTTGGCTCGCCGCCGGCGGCGGGGTCGGTGAGGTCGACGGCGGGGGCGCGCTCGGCGGACTCGATCGACACGCCGGGATTGCCACGAGCAGCGCGACGGCCCCAAGCAGGATCCCCCGCCTCATGCGTGCGGTCTCACTGCAGATAGCCGAGTGCCTTCAGACGGTTCTGGCGTTCGCGCGTGAGCTCGATCTTCTCGGGCGGTTGCTTCGTCACCGCCTGGAGCGCCGTCAGATCGTGCTTCCTCAGCAGGCCCTGCAACACCCCGCGGGGACCGGGTGGGGCGCGATAGGCGCCGAGGTGGTCGGCGCGGAGGGTGTCGATCACGATCAGGACGACGTTGGGCATGATGGGGCGGTTCGGGGCGCAGGTGCCCACGGCGACAGACACGCGACGCTCACGAAGGCAGGCGCGGAACATGGTCGTCATGGGCGGGGAAAGAGTCGTGTACCACGGCCGACTGCCGACTGTCTCGATCCGATACGACCTGTGCCAGTAGAGCGCTGGGGATCTCAATGCGTCGTCGGTCCCTTGTTCATCAACCGACAGCATACTCCACGAAGGTGCCGTGAGACTCGAGATCCATGCGCAGCCCGGGAGCGCGGTTCGCAAAGATAAGGAGATCTTCGAGCGCGCGGGCGCCGAGGACATCTCGTCGGCCGGCGAGGCCAGCGCGCCGCGCGCGGCGTCGGCGTAACCGACCTGCTTTGCCGTCTCGTTTCGACGGGACGGTTTCGAGGGGGTGACGCGCGGGGAGGCGCTCACCCCTTACCTCGCGGCGCTTTCACAAGGTTCAGCGGTCGGCGCGCCGATTCGATCATACCTACGAGGCGTCCTCCGCAAGCTACTCGCCGTTGATCTTCTTATCCTCGACGACTTCGGCTTCGATACGCTCGATCCCGCGTCGAGAGCCGCGCAATCCCGCCCTCGACAGCGAGCCGTAGCGCCGACGGGAGAACCATCGCTGGACACCGCCCCGCCGCCTGGACCACAGAAGGCGCCGAAGAAGACCCGGCTACGTCGACGCTAACCGGCGACGCGGAACGAACAGACCCCGGGGGGATGATCGTGGAAACGCCGGTGGGAAGGTCGTGACACGCCATACCACTTGCGCCTATGACGCTTCCACTGCGTATGGTCATCATGCCACCATGGGTCGTGGCCGGCCGCTTCATCTCATCTATCGACGGACCTCCGCACCGATATCCGCCGAAAAGGTGCGCTGATGGATGACTTCGACTTCGAATTGGCGACCATCAAGCTGTGGGCATGAGGTGCCGCCGTCTCCTCGGCTTGCTCGATCTGCGGGCTGACCGGTAGACGATTCATACGAGGGAGTTACGAGGGAGTCACCCAAAACCGGGCCGGACAAAAGGGCGCCTATGTTGGCGCGGCGACGAAGGCCGGCCGTCCTCGGCGGCGATGCACTCTTCCCATCGCCCGTCTACATCACGCGTCCGCGCTTGCCCGAGCGAGCCGCCCTCAACCGATACATCGATACCATCTACGAGAGCGGCAGGCTGACCAACAACGGTCCGCTGGTTCGCAAACTGGAGGACCGGCTCGCACAAAAGCTCGATGCGGGTTTCTGCGCCGCATTCTGCAACGGTACGGTGGCGTTGCAGGTAGCGCTACGGGCCCTCGATCTGTCGGGTGAAGTCATCACCACCCCGTTTACGTTCCCAGCCACCGTCAACGCGATCGAATGGAACGGCCTGTCGCCGGTGTTCTGCGACATCGATCCGCACACGTGGAACCTCGACGTCACTAAGGTCTCCGAGCTCGTCACCGAGCGCACTAGCGCGATCCTGCCCGTTCACGTCTTTGGCAACCCGTGCGACGTCGACGAGCTGGACAAATTGTCGCGGCGCCATGGACTGCGCGTGATCTATGATGCCGCCCACGCCTTCGCCGTGCGCTGCAGCGGCAGGCCGATCGGGGCCTGGGGGGATTTGTCGGTACTGAGCTTCCACGCGACCAAGCTCTTCCACACGTGCGAAGGCGGAGCCATCATCGCGGCCGGTGACGCGCATGCCGCTCGAGTGAAGCTGCTGAGGAATTTCGGGATCGTGGGCGAAGAGGAGGTTCAGGGCATCGGGCTCAATGGAAAACTGTCCGAGCTGCACTCCGCGGTCGGACTGGAAGTACTGGACCACGTCGACCAGGAGATCGCGGAGCGCGGTGCCCTCGACGCGCGCTACCGCGAAATGCTCGCGGGCCTCGAAGGCTTGAGATTCCAAAAAATGGCCGACGGAACCGAGCCCAACTATGCGTACTTCACCGTGGACATCGACGAGGCCGCCTTCGGCCTCTCGCGCGACGAGGTCCACGAGGCGCTGCGGGCCGAGAACATCGTATCGCGCAAGTATTTCTTCCCGCTTTGCTCCGCGAACGACTCGTATCGCAAGCTGCCGTCGGCCCAGCCCTCGCACTTGCCACACGCGCACCGCGTGGCGAGTGGGGTGCTGTGCCTGCCCTTGTACGGCGACCTCGCAGCCGACGACGTCGAGAAGATCTGCGAGTGCCTCCGGGATATTCGGGCCGCAGCCGCCGATATCCGGCGGCGGGCTCGCCGGATCATGTGAGACATTGCCGGTCGTAGCACCGGTCCACGGCGGATCGCTGTCGCTGCTACCTGCGGCGCCTGATCGGCGAAGAGGACCCGGGACGAAGCGCACCAAGAATCGGTGTCGACATCAAGTGTGCCGGGCTCGCGCATCGCCGTGGATTTCGGCGTCGGAGAGACCGAGTGCACGCATGAGTTCAGGGGCGCGTGGGCAGCGCATCCGGAAGTCACGAATCACGAAGGCGGGGCGGCGCTGAAGAACCGAGAAGTTACGGATCGCGAACTCGCCGATAACGGCCAGCACCGCCAATACCGACAGGAAGCCGAGGGCAAGGGCGTTCAGTATCAGCCCGTTGGTCACCGTGCTCAAGATGGAGAAACGGAGCAGCCAGCCGAGTGTGATGCGTGTCGCGAAGAGGAATGCAAAGACAATGCAGATGGCCGCAAGCATCTGGAACGGGTGCGTGGACAGATTCACGATGCTTTCCATGTTGTGCGTGAAGAGCTTGCGAAAGCTCCAGCCCGACTTCCCGTACTTGCGACCGTGGTGATTGACCGGAACTTCAGCCACCCGGCGCGCCGCGGCGATCACCGGCAGCGCACGCCACGGCTGGAAACGGTCGAAGTCGAAACCGCGCACGAGGCGTCCGTCGTAGATCTTGAAGGTGCAGCCGTAGTCGCGGATCTTGCTGCCGGAAGCTGCGCGCATGAGTGCGTTGGCGAGAATGGACGGTAGCCGTCGCGAGATTGGATCGCGGCGTTCATGGCGATAGCCACTGACTATGTCGTAGCCCTCCTCGTACTTCGCCATTAGGACGGGAAGCTCTTCCGGATCGAGCTGGAGATCGCTGTCGATGTGCACGATTGCTCGCCCGCGCGCACACAGCACCCCAACCGTCTTCGCGTTCGGCTGCCCGACATTACTGAACAGGTCGAAAACCGCCGCCACATCCGGGTCTGCGTCGAACGCGGCTTCTAGCTTGTCGAAGGTCGCGTCGGTACTGCCGTCGTTGACGAAGATCATCTCACAACGGCGACCGCTCGCCTTGAGCGTGGCCGACAGTCGCGCATGGAACTCCTCGATGCTGCGTTCCTCGAAGTAACAAGAGACGAGCACGCTGTACTGAACCGGAGTTTCCGAATTCTCAAACGCGCTTTTCATCTGCTATCTCTAGGGTCACGATCGAGGGCACAGCCAGCCTTGGTGTGGGTAAAGCTACCTCGCGTCGCCGCGGGCATCGTCCGCGGCGGACAGCATATTGCATGCCTACTCACAAAACGATACCAGTCCATCGAACCGGCCGCATCGGATGCCAAGACCGGAGCGCCCTTCGCGGTGACCCGACGCCATGTCGACGGTAGCGATCATGCAGCCGTATCTGTTCCCCTACCTGGGCTACTTCCAGCTGATTCATGCTGTCGACAAATTCGTCGTGCTCGACGATGTCACTTACATCAAAAAGGGGTGGATCAATCGAAACCGCGTTCTGATCGGCGGAAGACCCCACTACTTCACGGTGCCGCTCGCTGGGGCAAGCCAGAATCGCAGGATCTGCGATATTGCGCTGGCGGATCAGCCTTGGAGGCCGAAGATGCTCAAAACGTTTGAGCATGCCTACCGACGAGCCCCACACTATATGCAAATTTTTTCGCTGGTAGAGAGGGTGCTGGCGGGCGGCGAGGGGACGATCGCAGATCTGGCCTTCGCCAGTTTGAAGGTTGTCTGTGAGTTTCTCGGCGTGGCCACCGCCTTCGTTTCCACGACGCGTTCGTATGGAAACCATGAGCTCAAAGGGCAGGCGCGCATCCTCGACATCTGCGCGAGGGAACAGGCGACCACCTACATCAACGCTGCCGGCGGAAGGAACCTGTACGCAAGCGAAGATTTCGCCGCACAGGGCATCGAGCTAAAGTTCCTCCGGACCCTCGAGTGCGAGTACGACCAGGGCTGCCACCCCTTCCAGCCCCATCTCTCGATCCTCGACGTGCTGATGTTCACTGGACGTGACCGCACCGTGGAATTCCTCGACGGATACGAGCTGCTACCCGGCCGGCCCCGGAGCGCCGATGTCGAAGCGGCGCCCACGTGACTGCGACGACGACCCGCATCGCCATTCACGGCGTACCAAGATCGGGTACGTCGTGGCTGGGAGAGATTTTCAACAGCAGCCCGCACACCATCTACAAGTACCAGCCTCTGTTCTCTTACGCGCTCAAGGGTTTTCTAACGCCGCGGTCATCTCCCGAAGAGGTCCACAGGTTCTTCCGTCTGCTAGCGATCACCGCAGACGATTTCATGGATCAGGTCGAGCGGCGTGCGAGTGGTGCCCTGCCCCTTTTCGCCAAGGAGAACCCAACGCACCTCGTGTACAAGGAAGTACGTTACCACAACATCTTGGCGAACCTCCTTCACTGCGATCGTGAGCTGCGGCTCGTCGCCATCATCCGCAATCCCTTGGCCGTGCTCGCATCGTGGCTCGCGACCCCGCGCGAGTTCCGGCGCGACCTCGGATGGGTGGATCGCGAAGAGTGGAGATACGCGCCTCGCAAGAACCAAGCACGCCCCGAGGAGTTCTACGGTTATGAGAAGTGGAAGGAAGCCGCTGTCATCTTCACGAATCTGGCCGAGCAGCATCCCGACCGCGTGCGCGTCGTGACATATCACGACCTCGTGTCCCGGACCGTTCCCACCGTTCATGCGCTCTTCGATTTCTGCGCCCTGCCTTGCTCGCCACAGACCCCGTCGTTCCTGGAACGAAGCCGCGCCAACCAACATCCCGATCCGTATTCGGTGTTTCGAACCACCGTCGGCGAAGACAAGTGGACGGCGGTTTTGGATCCAGGAATCGTAGAATCCGTTGTCGCCGACCTGCGTGGGACCGAGCTCCAGTGCTTCCTCGATGCGTGAGAGTCACTTGCTGGGTATCGGTCGGCAACGAATGCTGACGTTGAAAGAACAGAGCGTGATCGACGGCTGCGCGGCGCGCGCCCGCACAATCGCGGATCGATCAGACCGACATGACATGTAGATTGTTCTGCGGTACACCCCGCACCATGCGGAGAGAGTTCGTCGCCATACTCGCCGCCGCAATGGCAATCGTCGCCATCTGCACGTCAGAGGTCGCGCCCCAATCCTCCACGACGCGGCGACCCAACATCGTGTTCATCGTCGCGGACACGCTTCGGCGCGATCACGTGGGCGTGTACGGGAGTGCCCCGACCAACACTCCGTTTCTCGATTCCCTTGCCGCCCGGGCCGTGGTGTTCGATCGGGCTTTCGCTCAGAGCCCTTGGACGGCTCCATCGGTCGCGTCGATGTTCACATCACGCTACCAGTCCCAGCATCGCATCATCGCCTTCGGGGACCAGCTGTCCACGGACGAGACTACGTTGGCGGAGCTTCTCGGCGAGAACGGCTATGCCACAGGCGGATTCACGGCCAACCTTTTCCTCCAGAGCAGTTGGGGCTTCGGTAAGGGCTTCCAAAAGTTCACGTGCCTCGGATCGATCGTCGCGAATCATTCGCCGAAGGGCAGCGGATCATCCGTCAACGAGACGGCCCTGGAGTGGCTGGACGGTCTAGGCAACGACAGGCCGCCGGTTTTTCTGTACCTGCACTATATGGAACCGCACATCCCGTACGAGCCGCCCGAAGATCTGTTGTCGCAGGCTCTCGGAGGCCGCCCTCGCCCAGACGTTACCGCTATCAACGACGCCCTTCTCCATCGATTGGGGAATCTCACGGCCGACGAGTTGGAGCAGGCGAAGCTGCTCTATCGCGTCGTGGTCGCGGATCTCGATCGGCAGCTTCAGCGCCTGTTCGCCGAGCTCGAGAAGCGGGGGATCCTCCGCGATTCGATGTTCGTGTTCACAGCCGATCACGGAGAGGAAATGAGCGAGCATGGATGGTGGGGGCACGGCATGTCCCTCTACGACGATGTCATCCGAGTTCCCTTGTTGATCGGCACCCCGCACCAGACGAAGCGCGAGGACGTCGCGGAAAACGTCGCGCTCGTCGACATCGCCCCCACGATTCTCGAGCTGGTTGGCATCGCGCCGCCGAGCACCTTCGAAGGCAGATCTCTGACCCACGTCCGCCGCCAGAGTCCCGGGAGCGGGCAAGGGTGGTTCGCGAAGATTCGTTTCTGGTTCGGCGCCGATCCGGTGCCCGTCGCGAGCGAAAACCTGCCGTCTGCCGGGATCTGGCGTCCGACGAGTCACGCGCGCACCATCCTGCTGGGCATGCACAAGCTGATCCGGGACGTCGGAGGTCATTCCGACTACTATGATTTGCAGCGCGACCCCGGCGAGCGGTCTCCCATCCAATCGTTCGACGGTATTCCGTCATCCCTGCAGTACGCGCTCGCGAAGTTCGTGCATTTCGTCGGTCTCCAGGGCCCTTCCGACCCGAGGTCTGACATCGACGAAAAAACCAAGGCGCGCATGCGGGCCTTGGGATACGTACAGTAAGCCGCGCGGTCGCCCGCGACCCCGCTCACGGGAGGATCCTTCCGTCGCGCGCCGCCCGGCAGCGCGCGATCTGGACCTCCGGGGTGAGCGCTGCGGGAACCTTGGTGATGTGGCGCCGTCGCTTTATCGATGCAGCCAGCATGTCGCCGATGCCCGTGTCGACGGGGTAGATCCGCGGCGCGCGGCGCCCTTCGAGCGCCTGCTGCGCGGCGGCGGCCTCGTCGCAGCGTCCGTCGAAGGCGTCCAGCGCGGCGGCAAGCCGGCGTGCCTCGACGAAGGCCGGATCCATCGCGAGCGTATCGGAGAGCAGCTGCCGGCTGCGGGCGATCGCCGCGCGTCGCGCGGCCTCGTCGCGACTCGACTCGCCGACGATGGCCTTCTCGGCGACCAGCACGGCCAGGTCGTACGCGGCTTCTGGGAAGGTGGGGTCGAGCTCCACGGCCTTCTGCGCCTCTCTCTCGGCGGCGACGGGCCGTCCGAGGCGGTGGTAAATCACCGCCATGCTGTTGCGGTACTCGGCGGCGGTAGTGCGGTTGAACCGTTCGCGATCGGCGGGCAAGCCGAACGACTGCGCGGGCTGGAGCTTCAGTGCGTGGCGGAACTCACGCAGCGCGCGCCGTGGATGCCTCTCGAGGTCGAGCACCGCGAGGTTCTCGAAGCCGAGGTGGTTGCCGGCGTCGGCGACGCTCTGCAGAAGTTGCCGCGCTCGCACGTCGTCGCCGCCCGCGTGGTAGACCACGCCGTTGATGTTGCCGTAGATGCTGCGCCATACCGCCGGGAGTCGTGCGTCGTCGAACCAGTCGCGCGCGACCGTATGCCCCTGCAGGAACACGGTGGCGCTGACCGTGGCAAGCAGAACGCAACTCGCCACGAGGGGGCGCAGCAGTCGTGGGTAGGTTCGCTGCACCCAATCGATCCCGAGTGCGAACCAGACGGCGAACACGACCGAGACCGGGAACAGGTAGGTCGCCTTGACGGCGGCATGCGTGGGCACCGAGCGCGTGCCGTGCACGACCACCACGAGCATCGCGGCCGACGATATGACCATCGTGACCAGGCCGTCGTTCCATCCGCGCCGCCACAGACGTGCGAGCGCATCCGCAAACCCGACCAATATCAGCAGCGACGGGACCAGTCCGAAGGTCATCAGGAACTGGCCGCAGTGACGTACCGTGTCGTCAGCGGTGATCGGCGGTAGCACCCATCCGCCGTAGCCATCGAACCAAGTGTTGGCGTACATGCCGGTCAGCACCGATTCGCGGGCGGCGCTGTAGGGAAACGGGCGCGGTGTCTGCTGCACCAGCGAGCCGCCACGCGGCCACTCGGGCCGGCGGAGGATGAGCGGATCGAACAGCACGTACTCCCAAATCGTGCGCCGTCCGCGAGCCTGGACGTTCTCGTAGCGGGACACAACGAAGGTTTCGCGGCTCATCTTGAACGGCGTACCGTAAAGCATCACGTTGTGGCCGTAGAACCAGCCGCAGCTGAGCAGCAGCACGATGGCCGCTGCCGTCATCGTGCGGAAACCGGTGGCAAACTCTCGCCTCAGCACGGTGCGCGCCCCCAGGGTGGCGAAGGCCGCAACCACGACCACGAGTCCCGTGAACTTGGTGAGCATCGCAGCGCCGAGACAAAGGCCAAGAATCAGAGCCCTCGGCAGCGTGGGCTGGTCGAGCACCTTCAGCAAAACCAACAACGACAGGCTGCAGAACGCCGCACAAAGGTACTCGTTGCCGAGGAAGCCCGCCGAATACAGGTGCACGGGCACGAACAGTATCAAGCCGGCGGCGGCCAAATGGGCCAGGCGGTTGCCGGGCAGCACGCGTCGCGCGACGACCAAGCTCGCCCACGCATGAACGAGCCCGAGCAGGGCGATCACCATGGTGCCGAGCTTCAACCTCAGCAGCGGATCCGCCTTGGGAAGCGCATCCCACAATCCCGCCATCAGCGCGTAGTAGAGTGGCGGCTGAAAGAATCCCCAGCCCGACGTCGGCAGCGGGATCCTCCAGTTCTCGGCCATGAACCAGATGTAACTGAAGTGACCGTACCCGTCGTATGCGCGCAGCGGCGAGAAGACTAGGGCATTGTTGACGCGAACCGCTGCGCCGATCGCGAACATCGACGCTGCAATCAACCAGTAGATGCGGCGGCTCATGGAAGGTGCGGACGGCGTCGGTCTCGCGATGGAACGGGCGCAGGATAACGGCCCGTCGACGGGGGGACAAGACGTCCGCACATGTTCGCGGACGTCGGGTTTCCTTGTGTCATGACGCTGCCTCTCGTATTAGCCGGCCGGCATTCGACCGCTTGCGCGTGGGAATGAATCGGCCATGAGCGACAGCAGAAGCTATCCGGGAACCGAGCTCGAGCTATTTGCCAAGGCCGTCAACTGGAAGCGCTACTACGCCTCCCGCATCTCGGAATGCATACGCGGCGACGTTCTCGAGGTGGGGGCCGGAATCGGCGGCACGACGAGGGTGCTGTGGTCGTCGCGGGTGCGCTCGTGGGTGTGCTTGGAGCCGGACCCGGAACTGGCTCGGTCGCTGCGCTCGATTCTGAGCCCTTTCGGTGCTGAACCTGCCCCTTCAGTCGTCGCGGGCTGTCTCGAGGATTTGGAACCGGAGGCCCGCTTCGACTGCATCCTCTACATCGACGTGCTCGAACACATCGAGTCCGACCGGGCGGAGATGGCCAACGCCGCACAGCTTCTCCGTCCCGGAGGATGCATTGTCGTGCTTTCGCCCGCTCACGATTTCCTATTCAGCGAGTTCGACCGACAGATCGGCCATTTCCGCCGCTACGACCGCCGCAGCTTGACGGCCATCCGTCCCCCCGGGCTCCTGCAGGATGCCTGCTTCTATCTCGATTCGGTCGGCACGCTGCTCTCGTTGGCGAACCGGCTGATGCTGCGCGCGCAGGCTCCCAGCGAAAAGCAGATCCTGGTCTGGGATCGATTGGTGATCCCGATCTCGCGCGTATTGGATCGGCTCGTCGGCTATCGGCTCGGCAAGACTATCGTTGCGGTCTGGCGCAGGCCGAAATAGGCGAGAGCCGAGGTCCCGCGCACGCCGCCGGCGCCGACGATCATCCTTTCGCGGCGAGCGACCTGACACCGGCAACGAAGTAGGCGTAGTCGCGGATGGGCAGGAACGTCGACGACTGGCGAGTGCTCAGCATCATCAGGATGAAGATGAGGGAGATCGTCACGGCCTGGGTGAGCATGACCAGCAGTAGCCCGACGGTCACCGTCGCCCATCCCGGAATGGCGAGATCGGTAAACAGACGTATGCCGACCACCGCCGCCAGCGTCGTCAGCGCGAGCGCGATCAGCACGGAGGTCGTGGCGAGCACGCGGACGCCGACGATGTCGCTGTAGACTGAGATTGCGCTCAACCCGTGAACTACGAGGGAGACGAAATCCATTTGCGAATGACCGGCGATGCGCGTCGCACGCTTGACCGGAATCGACGCCCGCGGAAGACGCGCGCGGAAGACCGAGGCCGCATAGTGGTTCCACAGCTCACCCACTACGACCAGCTTGTCGAGCGACGCGCGAGGAATGATGCTGAAATTTCCCACACGAACACCCTGGCCCGTCAGGATGACGTGAACCACGCGATAAAAATGGTAGAAGAGAATGAAGAGGGCGCTCTCGGAACGTACGCGCCGCTCGGCAAAGACGATCCGCGTACCGCCGGTCTCGCGGAACTTTGCGACGAGGCGCGGCACGTCAGCGGGATCGTCCTCCCCGTCGCCGTCCATCACGACCGTCATCGGGTTGTTTCGCCGTGCCTGGACGTAGGCCAGGGCGACCGCGATCGCGCGCTGGTGGCCGAGATTGCGCCGTAGCGACAGTACGCTGGTCTTCGAGAGGACGTCGACGTCCTCTCGCCCGAATTCTTCCGGCAGCGGCGCGCTCGAACCGTCGTCCACCAGCAGAAAGCTCGCGTCGAGAGCGGCACTCCGCGTCACGTCGGCCAAGCGGCGAAGGAGCACCGCAGCAGACGCCCAGTCGTTGAATATCGGGATGACGACGAGCAGTTCGGCCGCGGTCTCGTTGTCCGTCGTTGCATGCCGGCCCCGTGAGCCGGTTGAGCGCCCCTCGATCGGACCGCCGTCGCGCGTGGTATCCTCCTCAGCACCGTCCATCGCCACGCCTCCTCGCTTCCGCTGGGTCGGGCACCATGCGCGTGTTCCCTACACACCCGCCGGGTCGAAGTCGAGGTCGCGACCGGTCGGACGTGATCATGATCAAGGGGGCGGAACGTTCTGCCGGCCCGCGGCCGCAAGGGGTACTCCTGCCGCGCTCGCTTGACCAATTCAGGGAATCGTCTTAGCCAATCGCCGATCTCTTGAAGGCAAGATCATCTCCTGCCGTGCCGCCCCCGAGCTCGGCAACATTCGTATCGAGCAGATCGAAAACAAAGATGAACAATCTTCGGATTACAGTGGTGACCCCGACCTACAACGAAGCGGCGAATCTGCCGAAGTTGGTCGCCGCCTTATTTGCCCTTCCGCTCGATATCTCGATGCTGATCGTCGATGACAACAGCCCGGATGGTACCGGCCACATCGCCGATGAGCTCACCTTGCAATATCCCGGGCAGATAGAGGTCATGCATCGACCCGGCAAAATGGGCTTGCGCTCTGCCTACCTAAACGGATTCCAGAAGCTGCTATCGGGCGACTGCCAGGCCATTGTCCAAATGGATGCAGATTTTTCTCACGACCCTTCCGCTTTGGTGGAAATGGTCAAGAAGCTCGAAACATACGATATGGTATTGGGTTCACGTTATGCCAAGGGTGGCTCGGTAGACAAAGATTGGCCGCGGTGGCGCCGGGCCCTTTCCGCATTCGGCAACTCCTACGCGCGAGCAATTTTGAGGTTGCCCTTCCACGACGCGACGACAGGGTATCGCCTCTGGAGGCGCGGAACATTGGAACAAATTCCATTCGAAAGAATACAATCCAGTGGATATGTATTCTTGGTGGAAATGGCCTACCTTGCCCACTGCTTGGAATTCAAGATCGCGGAATCTCCGATTTATTTTGCGGACAGGCGTCTCGGAAAATCGAAAATGTCTCTCAAAATTCAAGCGGAAGCAGCAATGAGAATTTGGCAGGTATGGTGGGAGTATCGAGATTTGAGAAAGGCTGGGCGCGCAGCACGAGTTTAGCCGCGGAAAGCCTTTGCGATTGCGGTCCCTTCGCCGACGGTGTCGGTCCCGACGCGCTGCCGCCGCCGTGGCTTTTCGACGTGCTCGAACGACGGCCGGATCCGGCCGATCGATCCCGATGAAGACATCCCCGGCAACAGGAATCCGTGGGGAGCTGGTGATGGGCGGCTTCGTGCTGGTCTACGCGGCCTTCACGGCCTTCGCCTGGTGGGTGCGCATGGCGACCGCGCCGCTGTGGATGGACGAGATCTTCACGTACTACCAGGTCGACGCGAAGACCTTTCCGCAGCTGCTCGATTCCCTGCATTCGGGAATCAACCAGCTTCCCTACTTGTACTTCCTGCTGATGTGGCTGCTCGGCCAGTGGGTCACGCTCACGGACCCGGTGCTGAGGATGCCGAGCGCCGTCTTCGCGGTGGCCACGGCCGCCGTGCTTCATCGCTGGCTGTCGCGCCGCTTCGGCCACGCGGTCGCGTTCGCCGCGGTGGTCGGCGCGCTCTACCTCTCGGTCGAATCGCGCCGGTACATGGCCGAGGCCAGGCCCTACTCGCTCTACGCGCTGGCGGCGATGCTGAACCTCGTGTCGGCGAGCCGCCTGGTCGGCGACGAGCGAGGGTCCGCCGGCCGCTGGTGGTGGAACGCGGTCGCCTCCGGCCTGCTGCCGTCGATTCACTACACCGGCATCGTCTACAGCGGCGGCCTCCTCGGCGCCGCACTGCTCAGCGCACCGCGCGATTGGCCCCACTGGCGGCGCGTCGCGGCGTCGTTCACCGCGGGTTGGCTGATCTTCGGCCTGATCCATTTCGGACAGGTGTCCGAGATCGTGGCCGCCGGTGGAGCACGTTGGATACCGCGCCCCGATGCCGCGGAGGCCTTTAACGTTCTCGTCTCGCAGCTCAAGCTGCCGGGAATCGTCGCGTGGATGTGCGCCGCGGGCCTGATCCTGCGGATGTTCGCTGCCGCGGGCGCATCAGGCGGCGGGACGGCACCCGGATCGGGCCCCGCGACCGCCGAAGACCGCTTCTTCTGCTGGGCGGCTGTCGCGTGGCTTCTCTTTCCTTCCGTGCTGTTCCTGATGGCCGCCGCCGGCCTGCCCAACATGGCCCTGAGCCGCTATTTCCAGCCGTCTCACCTGGCCGTGGCGACGGCTTCGGCACTGGTGCTCCATCCCTTCCTGAACCGCGGTGGATTCTGGCCGCCGCGCGCTTCCACTTCGAGTGCGCGCCGCTCACGCCTGGTGCCGTTGGCGGTCGGCGGCATCGTTGCCTTCTTCGTGATGCAGTGGATGCTTGCCGACCGGGCCCTTGTCGCGAGCTTCTCGGTTTCCGGCCGGGACCTGGTTCGCACCAGGTATGCGCCCTTCTTCCATTCCGTTCTGCCGGGGGTCACCAACGACTGGGACGCGTTCTTCGAATACAACTATCACAGCCATGGCCAGCTGAACCTGACCCTGCTCGTCAACACCCAGCAGGACGTTGCCCAGTGGAAGCGGTTCCATCACGACCTGAGGGTGATGACGCCTGTGGATTTGAGCTTCTTCAACGACTTCTGGTTCTTTCCGTGG
>CAZWAX010000070.1:0-17729 GCA_964631985.1 uncultured Polyangiaceae bacterium
TCAAACGCCTCGATCGGCTCCTGAAAGCGGCGTAGTTTTTGTCACATCGAGGTTAAGAATGCCAAATGTCGAAGACGACCAGCTCTGGTTGGTTACCGCTGGAGCTTGGTAAAAACTTGGGTATGCCTTCTCGAAGGAGATCCCGGCGTCCGCTTGCGAGCCCCGCCACTCTGCTAACGACGCGCACCCGGAAGGTGAAGACCTCGGTGTCGCTCTCGGAGAGTTTGCTGCAGGCGGTCGATGCCCTCGCAGGCAAAGCCAGCCGCTCGGCGTGGATCGAACGGTCCGTGCGAGCATCGGTGCAGCGCGCCCTCAGGCGGCAGCGAGACGAAAACGAGGTGCGCCTTCTGAACGAGCACGCCGACAGCCTCAACCGTGAGAGCGTCGACGCGCTGGCCTACCAGACCCCGTGGGACGTCGAGTGAACCGCGGTGAGATCTATCGGGTCCGGCCACCCGCCCGGCAATGGCCCGAAGCGATCGCTGCTTCGTCGTCGTCAGTCGCCAGGCGCTGATCGACTCGAAGGCGGCACGCGTGGTCTGTGCTCCGATCAACAGCACCTATGTCGGACTGACCACGCAAGTACCGGTGGGGGTCGACGAAGGGCTGAAACATCCCTCTTGCATCAACTGCGACCAGCTCTTCACGCTCGACAAGGCGGCGCTGACCGACTTCGTCGGGGCACTATCGGCGGTGAAGCTGCGCCAGCTACGAACCGCCCTGCGCATCGCCCTGGCCGTGGAGTAGGTCGTCGAGAGCACGAGACCATCTCCTCTTCCTCTGGACCCCTGAAAATCTGCGTGTCGGCGGTTCAATTCCGCCCCTGCCCACTTCCTGCGTTGAGCAGTCCCCCGCAATTGCCGTCCGCTCCTCTGCCGACTCAGCGAGACCCGGGAAAGCGACCAGCGTGGCACGGTTCACCACTCACGTGACGCGTCCTTCACCGATTGCATAACGAGGCTTGCTCGCTAAGCGAACTTCATCCCGGCATTTGCTGGTCAAGCGGCCGCGGCTCCACGTACTCGTGATGATGCTTCCGTAGCATCCGCCGCGCTTCCGCGTCTTCAACGAGCAGAGGAGGGGCATAGTCCAGAATGCTGACAAAGGTGATCCTGTCGGCTGAAGTTGTGACACTCACGCCCAACGGATGAACGGACTGCCCGAGCCTGGCTTCAACGAGATGTTCTCCCGCCGGGAGGTCGATGAAGAGAAAGCTCCACGGACTGAGCGAGGTCTCCCATCGCCCGTCGATCATCACTCTCGTCGCGTCATGGGTGATGTTCGTCACGGAAGAGAACAGGACGAGCCGGCCTTCCTTGACCGGCACCGTTGGCCAGGCGCCCTCGACGGCGGCAAACGTCGAAGCGGAACCCGCCCTGTTTCCTTGCTCGACGACGTTCCACGCCCCAAGCACGAACCGATCGTAGGGCGAACATCCGGCCTGCACGAGTAGCAGTGCAGCTAGAAGCGCTCGACACGTCACGACCCTTCGATTCATCGGGTTACCCTTTCTTGCCGACGGAGCATGTCTCGCTCCTCTACTGTCTTTCGCCACGCGCAGACAAATCCGCAGGATGCGACGGGAGGCTCTGGTGCCGTTTCTCGTGCACTTCCTGCTCTGAGCAAGTCTGCAATCGCGCGCAGGTCGGTGAGCTGGAGCTTGACCGTCTCCCCTCGCTTCCCGGCTGGCTGCGCGGCTCCGGATGCGCAAGAAGGTGGCGATGAGTTCGATCGAGCGGGGGTGTTTCCTCATCGCCGACGTCAGCGGCTACACGCGCTATTTGGGCGGGGTCGAGCTCGATCACGCCCAGGACATCCTCGCTGATCTGCTCGGGGCCGTCGTCACCAACACCAGCGTCTTGAAGACCGCCAAGCTCGAAGGCGACGCCGTGTTCTGCCATGCGCCGACGGGCGCCCTCGACGGTGCTGCCCTCGTCGACACCATCGAGAGCTGCTACTTCGCCTTCACCAAGCGGCGACGCACGATCGCTCATCTGACCACCTGCCTGTGCGACGCGTGCAAAAAACTGGACGTGCTCGACCTGAAATTCGTCGTGCACTGCGGCCAGTACGCGGCCCACGTCGTCGCGGGCCGCGAAGAGCTGGTCGGCTACGACGTGATCCTCGTCCACCGCCTGCTGAAGAACCAGGTGGCCGACGCGATCGGGACCCGCGGGTACGCGTTGCTCACGATGCCGGCGATCGAGGAGCTCGGACTGCAGCAGTTCGCCCAGGGCCTCACACCGTTGCAGGTCGGCGTCGACGGCGCCGAAATCGACGTGCGCGTGTTCGACCTCGCCGCGCGCTTGCGGGAACTGCAGCGGACCAGCCGGGTAGTGGACGCTCCCGAAGTGGAGGTCTGGGCCGATGTGGAGGCGCCGCCGGCGGAGATCTGGCGCATCATGGCGGCGGCGGCGGAGCGCCCGAGCTGGATCAGCGTCTCCACCGGCGTCGAGCAGCACAACGCGCGGGGCGTGCCCGGGGTCGGCACCGTCAACCATTGCTACCACGGGTCCCACGCGTCGACGACCGACGAGATCGTCGACTGGGCGCCCTTCGAGCACCTCACGTTCACCACCACCGCGGGACCACTCGGGCGGATGTGGGTCACCTGGGCGCTCGAGCCGCTCGACGAACGCACCACGCGCATCCGCCACCGGTTCGCCATTGCCGAGGGGTTCGCCCCCATGTCCCCGCCCGTGGCCGAGGCGTGGCGCGAGCGTACACAAGCCGACGTCGATCGCCTCGCGCAGCTCGTAGCAACCCGGCTCTCCCTCAGGGGCAAATGAGGGATGCCGTGGGCATGCCGCATCCTGGCTGCCGTTCTGTGCCTCGCGCCGGCGTCCTCGCTCGGAGGGGACGATTCCCGATGGCCGCCGTTTCTGCCGGTGAGAGAGTCGGTCCCTGACGCCGCTCTCATTGAGGACGTGTGGGCCCACGTGACGTTTCAGCGAACCCTCACCGCACCCCGGGTCGACGTCCCGCTGCCCCTCTACGCCGCCTTGATCGACGCGCCCGACGTTCTGGCGGCCGCGGCAACGCGGCTTGATCTCGCCAGCGACACGGCGGCGCGGCGGGCGGACGGGACCTGGGAGTTCCGAAGCCAGAAAGGCTCCAGGGCTGTCTACCGAGTGCTCGTGAACGAGCCCGAAAGACGAGTGGTGCTCAGCCACGGATACCTGGTCGTCCTGGGACTCCAAGTCGCGGGCACCGTGATCGGGACTCTCGAGCTGGAGGACCACGAAGCAGGCGGCGTCCGTCAACAGCTGACGGTTCACGCTCGCGTGGACAACACCGTGTGGGCGCTGCTGACGAAGGTTCTCTTGACGTTCCTTCCCTCGCTTGCCGACGAAGAGCTGTCTCGTGGTTTCCGGATCGCGGGCGCCGTCGCCACCTGGGCTGGGCGCGACCGTGACGAGTTCTGCGCCTGGCTCGACGGGTCCAGACTCGACTCCCCGCGCGTTGCCTCCGCGGCTGGGTGCTCCGACGATCGGCGATGATCGTGGTTGCCGGGGCAGCTCACTCCAAGCGGAATCCCACCTTCAGCGTCACCTGGAAATGCGCGATCTTCCCGTCGACCAGGTGCCCCCGGTTCTCGACCACCTCGTACCAATCGAGGTTATTCAACGTCTGCGACGCGCGCTCGATCGCGTTCCGGACGGCGTCGTCGCTGCCGGTCGTGGACGACCCCACCAACTCGATCACCTTGTAGATGTGCTCCGACATTGAGTGCTCCTCCCGGCCGTCACCGTAGCCGTGCGTCGCGACGGAGACCAGGCGAATCAGAGCATGGTGCTCTCCCCGCTCCCACACCGGCGGCGGATGTCACAGCCGACCTGCCCGCGCACCTCGGATCGCAAGACCCGCCACCAGCGCGAGAATCGCAACCGCCGCGAGCGGCCGCGCCTCCGCTTGCGCGCCGAGTGCCCGCGTCGCGTAGTGCGACTCCTCACGCGCGCGCTCCATCCACCGGGCCGCGTGCTCCAACCCCTCGCGCCCCAACCACTCGGCGGCGCGCAAGGCCGGACGGCCGTACTCGCCGATGGCGGTGTCGCGAACGATTCTCTGCGACTGCTCCTTGGCGCGGCTGATTCCCGCCGACAGGACGCTCATCGCCCGCTCGAGATCATCCTCGCCTTGCCGCAGCCGTCTGTCGGCGGCGCTCGGGCGCAATGCGAGGCGCGCGCCGACCAGCAACCCCGCGAGCGCCAGCGGCGCGGGATGACGTTTGACGGCATCAAGCGACCGCTCGGCGACGTTCAGCAACCCCTGCCGCAGCGACTCGGTCGTCCGGTGCATGATCGCCTCGGGGGCGAGGCGATGCTCGAGCGCCGTCAACGTGTGGTCCATGTCCTCGCGCGTGCGCTCGATGTCGTCCTGAATGCGGCGCGTCTGCTCCTCGGTCTCGTCGATCGCGTCCATCATGATCCTCCTCCCGGGAGATGCTCCTGCAAGAGCTGGGTGTCTTGCCGGATCGAGTCCATGCTGCGTTGAGGCGTCAGGTGATCGAGCTTCGCTTTGCCGACGGCGAGCGCCACGATCCCGAGCAGGATCGCGACGGCACCGACGATGAGGCTCGAGAGCCACGGCTCCTGGAGGACGCGGTCGAGCGCGAACGCCGCCGCTGCCAGGACGAAGAGCAAGCCGGCGAAGGCGGCGACCCCTCCGAGCGCCATCGCGGACACTCCCGCCTGCAACCGGCTGAGCGTATTGGTGATCTCGAGCTTGGCGAGCTCCACCTCCTTTCGGATCAGCTCGCTGGATTCGCGCCGGAGATCGGACACCAGCTCGGTGATGGACGGTCGATCGATCTCGGCCTGCTGCCGCCGACTTTCGTAGCGCTCGTGTAACGATGGCATGGTCGTAGTTCTCCTTGCGTATGACGGGCAGCAGCTCCACTGCCCGAGCGAGCAAGCCGCATACCGTCCGCCATGCCGGCAAAGCCTGGCGGCTCCCCGCCCCGCATCCGAAATGACTGCGCGACTCGGCAGAATTTGCATCGGAGTCGAAATGCGATCCGTCTGCGCGCCTCACGTCCGCGGTGCATACGCGCTCTACTCCGGCACCGGCCGAGCTGTGGTCCACACCCTCCTCGCCGTAGCCATGCACACTGGCGCGGACTAGCGTGGGTCAGGAGGACATCATGCGTACGAGCATCGTCAAGCTGACCGGTGCTGTGCTGTTGACATGGGCCGCCGTCGTCTCGGCGCAATCACCATCCGTACCGAACCGGAACGACACCGCGGTCGCGACCGAGATCGAGCATCGCCTGAGCGATGATCGCGACGTCAACGCGCAGCAGATCGAGATCGACGTGCGGGACGGCGTCGTGACACTCCGGGGGAGCACGCCCGACGTCGCGGCGAAGACGCGGGCGGGAACGCTGGCGGCGGCCGTGCCGGGCGTCGTCGACGTCCAGAACGACATCGGGGTCGGTCACCCCGCCCTGCGTGAGGATGTCACGCCGGGCACGATCCCCGAGGAGATGCCTGGCGCCCGCTGAGCGCCCCCCTCACAGCTCCGTGCCCGGGAACCGCTCCCGGATGATCCGCTCGATCTGCGTGACCTCCGCCGACCGCACCGACCCCCGTCCGAGCCGGCGCTTCACCCCGTCGAGCAGCGTCAGCCAGTCCTCGAGCGGCGGCTTCTCGAGCGGCTTCCACTGGTCGTAGCGCGCCTCGCGGCTCGAGAACTCCCACTGATGGGCGAAGTGCCTGGCTCGCACCTGCACCGTCTCGCCCTCGGGCGAGCGCCGCTTCCAGATGATCTCAGCTCTCGGCATGACTCACGGGAGCATAGCTCAAGAGGGCGCATTCGATGGGGCCGTTCCACAGCACCCGCGCGTGGGTGGGACGACGGTGGAAGGCGCTTTCGAAGGCGGCATTGCCGGCGAGGATCACCAGACGCCAGCCCTCCAGCCGACGGAGATTCTCGCCGAGCTGGAAGTAGAACGTTTTCATGCCTTGCTGACCGCCGGCCTTCAGGCGATCGCCGTAGGGCGGGTTGCTGACGACGATACCGGGCGGCGCGACCGGAACGGGCAGCGGCTTGGTGGCGTCACCGGGCGCGATGCGGACCACCCCGCCGAGCTCGGCCGCAGCGACGTTCTTGATGGCCGCGGCGACCGCTTCCTCCTGACGATCGAAGCCGTAGATCGGGCACGGCGCGGGACGTTCCTCGGCGCGCGCCTGCCGGCGGAGATCGGCGAGCGTGCGCGTGGCGCGCGGCCCCATCTGCGGCCAGCGCTCGACCGCGAAGGTCCGCGTGAGCCCGGGCGCGCGCCGGGTCGCGATCAGGCCGGCTTCGATCGCGAGCGTCCCCGAGCCGCACATCGGATCGAGCAGCGGCTCGTCGCCGGTGTACTTCGCGATCCGCAAGATGGCCGCGGCGAGCGTCTCCTTCAGCGGGGTCACGATCGGCGCGACCCGATAGCCGCGGCGGTTCAGCGGCTCGCCGCAGAGATCGAGCGAGAGCGAAAGCTTGTCCTTGGCGACGTGCGCGACCACGCGGAAGACGGGATCGCGCGTGTCGACGTCGGGCCGCGCGCCGAGCTTCGCGCGCAGGCGATCGGCGATGGCGTCCTTGATCTTCAGGCCGACGAACCCCGAATGGTTGTGCTCGCTCTGCCGTAGCGTCGCCTCCACCATGAAGGTCGACGCCGCCGTGAGATGCTCCTCCCAGGGTACGCTCGCCGCCGCCTCGTAGAGCCCCTCGGCGCCCTGCGCCGTGAGCTCGCCGAGGGGATAGAGCACGCGCATGGCAATGCGGGTCCAGAGACAGATCCGAAGCGCCTCGTCCAGGTTGGCCGCGAAGCGGACGCCGCCGCGATCGCGCCGGATCTTGACCGCACCGAGCTCCGCGAGCTCGTCGGCCAGCAGATCCTCGGTGCCGCGCGTGGTGGTCGCGAAGAGCGGAAGTCGGGGCGGCATCCGGGACGCTTAACCTGCATGCCCCGCGCCGTCCACGTCAGGTCACCGATCGGGCGCGGGACCTCCGCCGTCGCCAACGAGCAGGCCCGGGGCCGGGCACGCGGTCGGGATCGTCGCACCCGCGACGTCCACGCGCGTGAGCTTCCACTTGCACGTGCCCGCTTCCGGCGCGGCCACGCACGGGTCGGAGAAGAACGACACGCCCTTGAGCGTCGCCTTGACCTTGTCGGGCTTGGTCGTCGCCGCGAAGCGGCCGAGCTCGTCGAACGCGGGCGCATTGCCCGCGATGCTGTCGGTGCCGCAGGCGATCAGCGCGACCTCGCCCTTTGCGTCGGGCTTCTTCGCGTCCGGATAGGCGATGCCGGCGTAGTCGTCGACGTGGGTGCCCGCGTAGTCGGCGCGGACGCCGATGGCGTTCCCCACCTGCGTGATCGCCACGGTCGCCTCTTGCTTGAACGTGAGCTTTGCCCCCTGGAAGAAGGAGGTGCACGTGGTGGTGGCGGTCCACGTCCCGCTGAGATCGAACGCGAGTGCGCGACCGGCGAGGACGAACACGGCGACCAAGGCGAACAGCGTGCGTGTGCTGGTCATTCGGGACAGCTCGTTTCGACGCCGGGATCCGTGAGCGCGGTGCGCGTCCATTTCCAGCTGCACGTCCCGACGCGCTGGTCCTCGGAGAAGACCGACGTGCCCTTGAGGGTCGCCTTGATCGCGGGCGGCGCCTTGGTGGCGGCGAAGAGTCGCCCGACCTCGTCGGTGGGGCCCACCCCGCCGGGGAGGCTGTCCGTCCCGCAGCGGATCAGGCCCAGCTCCCCTTTGGCGAGCGGCTTCTTGCCGTCGGGGTTCGCAAGGCCGGTGTAGTGCGCGATGACGCCGCCCCCGAAGTCGAGTCGGAGCCCGACCACATTGCCGCTCTGGGTGACCGCGAGCACCGGCGTCGCGACGGAGGTTTCCTTCGCGCCGGCGTTCGCGGCCTTGCAGGTGAGCTTTCCCGCCCAGGCGCCGGTCAGGTCGAAGACCTGACCGGTCGCCCGCGAGGACTGCACGCCGAGCAAAGCGGCGGTGAAGATCGAGATGCGAAGCAGATGGAAGATCATCGGGAACGGCTGGACCGACCGGGAAGGCAAGCCGCTACCGCGCCTAGGCGCGATGGGAACGACGACGGCTCGAGAGGATCGCGAGGCCGCCGACCGCGAGCGCGAGTCCGAGCGCGAGGCTCGCACCGTTGATCTCCGGCGCCGCGCCGCCCGGGGCCGCATCGCGTCCTACATCGGCCACCGAATCTTGCCCGGGTTTGTGAACATGTCGGCGCGAATCGGCGTCCGCGAACGTCGGCGCGCCGAGCGAGAGTGCCGAAACCGCCAGGGCTGCTGCGAGAAATCCTCGATTTGCCTTGCGCATGTGCTGTACTCCTTCTGAGATCGCTGTCGTGATCGCTGGCGCCGTCCGATCGGACGGCGCTGCGCTTCCATCAACGCTATGCCAGCGGCGCATCACCGGCGCGATCCGTAGGGACCCTTAGTTCCTGGCGAACGACGCTCTACTTGCCGTGGAGCGCGAACACCGCGCCCTGCGGGTCGGCGCATTGGGCGCCGCGGTCGCCGTCCGGGATCGGCATCGGACCCATCCACACCTTGCCCCCTCCCCGCTGCACGCGTTCGAGGGCCGCGTCGAGGTCCGCGACGTGGACGTAGTAGAGCCAGTGCGGCGGCAGCGGATACCCGTCCGGACGCTTCATCATGCCGCCGAAATCCCGGCCGTCCTTGCCGTAGATGCGGTACGCGCCGTTCGCCCCCATGTCGAGCGACCGGATCTCCTTCCAGCCGAAGAGGTCGCCGTAGAAGCGGAGCTCAGCGGCGGCGTCCTCGGCGAGCAGCTCACACCAGACGACCTGCCCCGGCGCTGGCCCGTCGCTCGCCGGCTCACCGGAGCCCGCGGGCGTGATCACCGCCAGCGCGGCGCCCTGGGGATCTTTGAAGACGCCGATTCGCCCGACGGTCGGGATGTCGTGCGGCGGCAGGCAGATCGTGGCACCGAGCGTCGCGGCTCGCGCCAGGAGCGCGTCGGTGTCCCCGACCTCGACATACGCGAGCCACCCCGGGCTCGCGCTCACGGCCTTGGACGCCTCGCTCAGCGCCATGAGACCGCCGATACCCCGCTCGCCGGCCTTCAGGATCCAGTACGCCGGCTCCGGACCCGGGAACCGCTCCGTCCCCCAGCCGACGACGTCCCGATAGAAACTGCGAGCGCCGTCGACGTCGCTCGTCGACAGCTCGTACCACACGAAATTGCCCTGGCTCATTCGGTTCTCCTTTCACCCCATCGTCGTTCGAGGGCCGGGAGAATCGACAGTCGCGCTAACGCTTGGAAAGGCCGTGCTGTTGGAGCCGCCACACGAGCAGCTCGACGCGATCCTGGCCGAAGAACGGCTCACCCTGGAACGCCATCGTCGGCACGCCCCAGTGGCCGGCGGCGAGGTGGTCTTCCTGGTTCGTGGCGATCTCGGCGTCGAGGCGCGCAGGGTCCCGTGCGACCACCGCATCGAGCTCGGCGAGGTCGAGTCCGGCGCGCGCGGTCGCGTCGGCGAGGTGCGTGCCTTCGTGCCAACCCTCGATCTTGCCGTTCCAGATGATCTGCGAAACCTCGCTGATGAACGGCAGGCCCCGGCCGCGGCGCGCGGCCTCCACGCCGAGGCGGGTCAGGCGATGGATGTACGGCTGCTCGGGCGCGACCTGGCGGGTGGCGTAGTCCTGCACGATCGGATCGGGGCGCGGCCAGCCGTAGTCGATCCCGAGATACTGGGCGATCCGCATCGTGTCGCGCAGCACGTAGGGCGGCCAGAGCGGGTTCACGGTGTCGAAGAAGCCGGGGATGCGGACGGCGATCGGCAGCACCGGCCGGACCCGGACGTCGAGATCGTATTCGGCATGCAACTGCACCAGGCGCGGGGTCGCGAGGTAGGAGTACGGGCTCCGGAACGACCAGAAGACGTCGATGGCGAGGGTCATGCGGTTTTCCGCTATCCGTTCGGCGCGTGAATCGCCATGAGGCGGGGCGGCACTGCGACGAGGCCGGTCGCGTCGACGAAGTCGGCGACGGCCCGCGCCAGCGCGCGGTTACCGTCGGCGGTCAGGTGCGGGTCGTCGCGGAAGAAGAGCGTCCGAAGATCCCGCGCGGCGTCGGCGCCTGCGATCGCCGCCGCGCTCGCCAGCACCGGCACACCGGCCACGGCGATCTCCCGCGCGAGCGAACCGTAGGGATCGGGCGCGCCGGCCGCGAGCGCCTGCTTGCACGGCATCAGCACGACCGCGATCGCGGCGTCGTGCGCGGCGGCCCGCCGCGCGAGATCGGCCACCTCGAGTCGGATCTTGCGTTGCGACCAGGCGTCGAGATCGGCGACCGTCGGGCGCGCGTCCGGGGCGTCGTGCCACTCGAGCGACGCCACCAGGAGGTCGAAGGTGCGGCTCTCGCGAACGACCCGCGGGATGAGCCCGACCACCGAGCCGAGGCGATACATGCGCGTCCGCTCCGTCTCGCGCCGCACCAGGCGGTCACCGTCCACGTCGTAGAGCGACGATTCGTAGTTGTCGGAGACGTCCGAACAGTGCACGCCGACCAGCACGAGGTCGGGAGCGAGCGCGAGCCCGTCGCGGAGCGCCCAGGTGTAGGCCTGATCGGTGTTGTAGCCGGGGACGCCGGCGTTCAGCACCTCGACGTCGTGCCCGCGCGCCCGCAGCAGCGCCGCGACGACGGCCGGATACGTCTCGTCATTTTGAACGCCGTGCCCGTAGGTGAAGGAGTCGCCGATCGCGAGGATGCGGAGCATCCCCGGCCGTTTCGGCGCGACCTCCGCGCCGCGAAGCCCGAGCGCGTTCGTCCGCGAGGTTTCGGTGAACTCGGCCGACGACCAGGTGACGACGGTGTCGGCGCGCAGGCGATAGATCAGGTCGGGATCGAGCTCGAAGCGCGCCGCCGACCCGGCCGCCAGGCTCGGCACGAAGGCCCGGAGCCCGAGCTCGACCAGCCCGACCGCCGCCCCGATCGACGCGACGACGAGAGACGCCTTGCCGATCCGCATTGCCCGGCTACGCCGACAGCAGCTCGAGCTTGTTCTTCGCCGCCTTGCCGATCTTGGTGCGCGGCTGCTTCTTCGCGAGGTGCGCCAGCACGTCCTCGGCGATGGCGCGGCCGGCGGCGTTGGTCTCGGCCAGCGCGAAGCCGGTCGCGTAGAGCTCCTCGGCGTCGAGGGCGCGCTCCTTCCGGAGCCGCGGGCCGGTCGAGAAGCCGCTCGCCTCGATCTCGATCAGCACGTCGAGGGCGGCGTCGGGACGGCGGATCGGATGGTCGAGGCCGCGCTTGCGCGTCTTCAGCAGCGCCACCGCCAACTGATAGCCGTCCTCGGCGTCGCTGCCGGGGATCGCGCGCACCAGCGTCCGCAGGCGGGCCGCGTCGCGGGCGCGGCCGGCGCGGAGGAAGCTGGTCGCCTGCTTCCGCAACGCCTCGGCGGCGAAGTCCGGGTCGGTCGCGCGCAGGAACTGGAGAAAGGCCCCCTGGATGCGGTCGTCGGCGTCGACGGCCTTCAGATACCGCTTCCAGATCTGCTCGAGCGTCGGGCGTCGCCACGGCACGCGGTAGCCGGCGAGGGTCTCGGCCATCGTGAAGGCCGAGCTCGCGTCGGTCGCGGCGATGAAGCGCTTCATGAGCGCCTGGCGCGCCTCGGGAATCTTGCTGAGCGACCCCGCCGCGGAGCGCCGCACCGCCTCGGAATCGTCGAGGCTCGAGAGCAGCGCGCTCACCGCGCGCGGCGCCTCGCTGGTACCGAGTTTCGCGAGCGCGAACGAGCGCACCGCGACGTGCGGGCTCTCGCGAAGGCCGAGCAGGAACGCTTGATCGTCCTTGCCGAACGGGTGGGTCTCGAGCAGATCGAGCGCCGGACGGACGACGCGCGGGAAGTCGGGATCGGCGAGCAGCGGCGCGACCTTGGCAACCTCTTTCGCTTGGAGCTTTTCGTGGCGGAGGCACGCGGCGAGCGCGCGGAGCGCCTCGGCGCGAGTATCGGGCGCGTCCGTGCGCATGGCTTGCGCGAGCAGCCACCCGCGCGCGCCCGCCATTCCGAGGTTCGCGAACGTGCGGATGACGGCGGACGTGGCACCGGGGCTCGCGACGACGGCCGGGCGCGTCGCCGCGGCGAGCACGTGCTCGAGGAACTGGGCGCGCGCCTTGTCCGAGAGATCGCGTGTCCGGCGGTGCAGCGTCTCGCCGGCGATCCGCACGAGCTCCCAATCCCCGCGCGGCAGGAGCTCGAAGAGCGTCCGCACCGCCGGCCCGGTGCCGATCGTCCCGAGCACCTCGACGGCCCCCGGCAGCCAGGTGCGGGGCGCGGTCTTCCCGAAGGCCGCGATCGCGGACACGGCCGCGCCGCCGAAGTCGATGACCAGACGGCGGATGCGCTCGCGGATCCCGGAATCGGGAGTGTCGAACAGCGGCACGAGCGCGGCGAGCCCGTCCTCGGGTCGGAGCTTCTCGAACCAGCGGAGCGCGTATTCCTGCAGCACGGTCGAGCTCGCGACGGCCGCCGCCGCGACCTCGCCGGCCTTCGGAGCGTCGATCTCGAGCTCGGCGAGCATCAGCATGGCCGCCGCCCGGCGCTCGATGTTCTCGGGGCCGGCGGCGAAGGTCACCAGGGTGGCAGCGGTCTTGTCCATGGGTCTCCTCGGAAAATTCCGCACCGTCGCACGAACCCGCGCCGACCGCAATTTTCGGTAGTGTCTCGGAACGGGCCGGTTTGTCCATTTTTTCAGGACAGCGGCTGTCGTTTCGTCGGGATCGCGGACCTGTTACCGAACGACCTCGCCGGCAGCTGTTTTCACCTGCGCCGTCGCGTCGAGTCGCACCACGAGAGAGGATCAGACCCATGAACGAAAAACGCAGCGGCTTCCTCGTCCTCGCCGACATCTCGGGCTTCACCGAGTTCCTCACCTCGACCGAGCTGGAGCACGGCCCGCCGATCATCGCCGAGCTCCTGGAGTCCGTGATTCACCGCATCGCCCCGCCGCTCGAGATCCACGGCATCGAAGGCGACGCGGTCTTCGCCACCGGCCCCGACGGCAAGGTGCTGCCGCCGGCGAGCCTGCGCGCGATCTTGCGCGACGCGTTCGCCGGCTTTCAGGCCAAGCAGCGCGAGCTCGCCGCCGACGAGAGCTGCAATTGCCGCTGCTGCCGGGGCGTCGACAAGCTGCGGCTGAAGGCGATCGGCCACTACGGCCCCTTCGTCGAGCACACGATCGGCGGCCGGCCTCAGATCACCGGGCCCGCCGTCATCCTCGCCCATCGCATGCTGAAGAACGGCGTGACGAAGCCGACGCAGTACACGCTCCTCACCCGCCCCGCCCTCGACTACATGGACGTCGACCCCGCCCACTTCGGGATGCAACCCCACACCGAGCGCTACGAGCACTTCGGCGACGTCGAGTGCTACGTCGACGACCTCACGATCTGAGCCCCGCGCACAGAGGCGCTCCGCCGCCGCGGGGAGCGATCCCCCGCTCCGTTACGGACAGCTCGGGGTGATCGCGATGTCGGGGTTCACGCCCACGACGTCTAGGACGCCGCCCGCCGAGAGACCGATGCAGCCGGTGAAGCGGGCGCGGAAGCTGCCGCTCGCCGTCAGATCGCCGCTCGGGGCCAGGGCCTCGATGGTGCCGTCGTCGCGCGCCTCATAGGTGCCCGTGAGCCGGAAGAGGCCGGTCCCGGTCTGGAGGAGCCGCATCGTGCCCCCGACGTCGGCTTCGGCGCTGAAGCGCGAGCCCACGATGGTGAGCGCGCTCGCGTCGACGTCGATCGTTCCGCCGAGCGTGTCGCCATCGACGGTCACGGTGGCGTCGATGTCGATGGCGCCCGCCGGCGCGGAGACGAGCACCTGCCCCCCGACGCCGTTGTTTCCCGGCGCGGTGAGCGCACTCGACGACCGCACCGTGACGTTCCCGGCCGGAATCCCGTAGAGCGCGATCGCGCCGCCATTGATCCGGCCGGCCGCCTCGGCGTCGCCCCCGCGCAGGTCGAGCAGCGTCGAGGCGGCGAGCAGGATCGCGCCACCGCTGGCGTTGCGCGAGCGGACGTCGACGTCGCGATGGAGCACCACCGTCGCGGCGCCGATGGAGATCGCGCCCCCCGCGCCGGTCGTCGAGCTGGCGTCGACGACGCCGGTCGCGGTCACCGTGCCGGTCGCCGTGCCGATGTCGATGGTGCCGCCGCTCACGCCCCGGGCCCGGATGCGATCGGCGATCGTCACGTCCCCGACGCCGTTGACCAGCAGCGTCACCGTACCGCCCGCCCCGCCTCCGCCCGCCGCGCTGATCACCTCCGACACGACGACGCCCGTCGCGGCGTTCACGACGACGCTGCCTGCCGACGCGCCGGGGCTCTGCACGTACACGCCGTTGGCGAGCAGCACGCTGCCGCCGCCGCTCTCGACGTCGACGGTGCCGCCCGGATTGCCCTGGGCCCGCAGCGCGCCCTTCGCCGTCACGCCGAGGTCGCCGTCGAGGGTGATGGTCCCGCCCGCGCCGGTGATCCCCGCACCCTGCGCCTCCAGCGCCGCGGACTGATCGGTCACGACCGTGCCGCCGGCATCCAGCGTGATGGCGCCGCCGGCCGCGGTGGGACTGCTGCCCCCGGGCTTGGCGTTCAGCGTGTCCTTCACCAGGATGTCGCCCGTCGCCTGCACGACGATGCTGCCGGTCGCCACGGTGCCGGCGACGTCGATCCGGCCGCGCACCTGCACGTCGCCGGCGGTCGCGACCAGCGCGATCGCCGCCCCCGTGCCGCCGACGTGCCGTCCGTCGATCGGGCCGCGCTGATCGATGGTCGCGGCCGTGAACGACAACGTGCCGCCGTCGGGCACGTCGACGATGCCGGCGATCACGAGCGTCCGGGCGCCGAAATCGACCACGCACGGCGACTGCACCGTGACGGTCGTGATGGTGCAGGGATCCCCCGTGCAGAGGTTGTCGGGATTGGCGCACGACACCTGCGCCTCCCCGCGACCGACGGACGACAGCACGAGCAACGCGGCCAACGACCAGCGAGCGACACGCATGGGAACCTCCAAAGAAATCGCTACGGACAGCTCGGCGTCACCGCGACGTCGGCGTCGGCGGCACTCAGATCGGGCGCCACGCTGGCGGAGAAGCCGACACACCCTGCCCCGGTGCGAAACTTGCCGCGGGCGGTCAGGCTCCCGGCCGGCGCGAGCGCCTCGATCACCCCGTCGACCCGCGCTTCGCACGAGGCGTCGAGGAGGAGCAGGCCCGGACCGCTCTGGGCAAAGCGCACCTCGCCGCCCGTGCCGTGCGTGTCGGCGTCGAAGCGTGACTTCGGACCGATCGTCAGAGCGACGCCGTCGACCAGGATCGTGCCGCCGAGGCCGCTCTTCGCCGTCGCGTTGATCTTGGTCCGGAGGCTCACCGACCCCGCCGGCGCGGACACCACGACGCTACCGCCGTTGCCGTGTCCACCCGACACCGCCATGCCCCCGCCGTCCACCACGATGTCGCCGCTCGGGTCCGCGCGCAGCGCGATCTGGCCGCCGTTGACCTTACCGGTGGCCGAGAGCGAGAGCCCGAGCGTGAGGAGCGTCGAGGCCGTGAGCTCGATGGAGCCGCCGTCGCCGTTGCTGCCTTTGGCCGCGATCTTGCCGTCGGCCGCGACGGTCGCGGCCTCCACCGTGATGGAGCCGCCATTGAATTTGCCCTTGGCGTCGAACCTGAAGGGACCGGCAGTCCCGAGGGGAGCCTGGACGATGATCGCGCCAGCGTTCTCGCCCCGGACGCTGACGTTGCCGCGCACCTCCACGTCGCCCCCGCTGCTCGTGAGGGTGACGGTGCCACCTGGATCCCCGTTGTTGGCGGCGATGTTCTCGTTGACGACGACGCCGGTCGCGCCGGCGACCGTGACGGTGCTCGGCACGCCGCGGGCATTAATGTCCTGATTGAGCGTCACGGTTCCCGCGCTGCTGGTGATTTGCACCGTGCCGGGCAACCCGTCGCCGACGAAGATCCGTCCCGCGATCGTCACCCCGAGGTCGCCGCTGAGCGTGACGCTCCCGCCGTCCTGGGTCTCGATGACCCCCGACGGTCCGGTCTCGAGCAGCTCGCCGGCGGTGACCGTCACGCTGCCGCCCGGCTTCGCCTTCAGACGATTCTTGACGTCGACGTTCTCGACGGCACTGACGACGAGGCTGCCGGTGCCGACGTCGATCTCGGTATCGAGATCGGCGGGACCGACGTCGGCGACCAGCGTCACCGCGGCGCCCGGAGCGTCGATCCGTCCTTGCACGGTGATGCTCGACGCGGTGAACGACAGCACGCCGCCGGGCGGCACGTCGAGCTTGCCCCCGATGACGAGGGCACGATCGCCGAAGTCGATCGTGCACGATGAGTCCACCGCGAGGTTGCTCGTCTCGCAGGGATTGCCCGTGCAGAGCTCGTCGACATCGTCGCACGACACCTGCGCCGCCGCACCCGCTGCCACTCCGAGGACGAAACACACCGTCGCCAGCGATCGCACGATACGCATGAGGGCCTCTCTATCTGGGGGCCGAGGGCGCCCGAAACGTTGGGACTTGACCGGCGTGAGTGGGTACTCATTCGGCAGTAGCGGCGCCGCCGCGGACGGGTCAACACAAATCGCCCGCGCCGACGACGAAGCTCGCGCCGTTTTGGCGCACCTAGCGTCAGGGTCGGGCGGGCGGGGGGTATTCAGCGAGCACGCGCTCGGCCTCACCGGCGTACGCGGCGATCACGTCCGCTTCCGGACCGAGCCGCTCGCGCGAGGCGATCTTGGCCTGCACGATCAGGCGGTACGCCGCCATCAACGCAGCCAGATGGAAGCCCCGCCACCCGTCGCGCCACCCGCCGTGCCAGCCATAGCGCACCAGCCACTCGCGGAGCGCCCCGCCGAGGGCGCGAACCGGGCCGCCGTGCTCGCCCCGCGCGACGGCGTGGGTCGCCTCGACGCTCGTGTAGCGCGCCAGGCGCGCGACGAAATCGTCGACGTCGGTGTAGTTGAAGTGCAGCAAGGCCTCGCCGGGGACGTACGGCAGATCGAGTGTGCGGGCCTCGGGCCGCGCCCGCACCGGTTCGTGGATGCGGGTCGGCAGGCCGACCAGGCCGGGCCGAAAGAACCGCAGATGCCGATCGCGCGCGGGGTTCCAGCCCGTATGGAGGAGCGGCGCCCCGAGGAGATAGTTGACGCGCGGGATCCGCACCGCGTCGACGGCACCGTGCGCGGCGATCTCCCGCAGCCGCCGGCTGAGACCGAACGGCACGAGCTCGTCGGCGTCGAGCAGCAGCACCCAGGCCTCACGCGCCGCCGCGACCGCCACCCCGCGCCCCGCCTCGACGCAGTCGCCGCGCGGACACGGCACGACGCGCGCGCCCAGCGCCTCCGCGATCGCGACCGTGGCGTCGGTGCTTCCCATGTCGGCGACGACGACTTCGGTCGCCCATGCGACGACCGAGCGCAGCGCGTAGCGCAGATAGCGCTCGGCCTCGAGCGTGTTGACCACCACCGAAATGCCGCCGCCGCGCGGGTCGGTCATGGCCGCGGCACCGCGGCGAGCGCGCCCGCCAGCGCGCCCGCGAAATCCTCGGCGAGCCGCCGGTTGCCCGCGCCGTCGAGATGGCAGTCGTCGAGAAAATGCTCCGCGGGAAGCGCGTGCGGCACGTAGGCCACCCGCCCGCGCGTCGCCGCGAGATCGGCCGCGACACGCTGCAGACGCGCGTCGATGCGGGCGCGATA
>CAZWAX010000071.1:0-17658 GCA_964631985.1 uncultured Polyangiaceae bacterium
CTCCTCCGCCAACTTCCCAACCAATTGTGTCTTCGTCATGTGCACTCCCCCTATGGTGTGGTGAAAAGAACGGCGCACCCTAAGGCAGTCTTCGGGAAGCTGTCAAGCATCAAGAGCCCTCTGGGCCGCGATTATCGCGGTCCAGAGGGCTCTCGCGTCGACCTCAGCCGAGCGCGGCCATGGTCTCCTCCCGTTCGTCGACCCTCGGATTACGGTGGAGGAACTGGCGCATCAGATCGTTGAAACGCTCGGACTGCTCGACGTTGGGGCTGTGGGCACAGTCGGCGAAAACCGCGAGCTCGGCCCCCGGCACGCTCTCGACGATGCGTTCCCCGAGTGCCAAGGGCGTCAGTGGATCGGCCGCCCCCCATACGACCAGCGTCGAGGCAGTGACCGCGCTCAGCCGCTCGTCGAGATGCTCCTGACCGTAGACCAGTCGACGCAGGAGCTCCTCGCGAGGGACGGCATCGCGGCGGGCGACGCGCAGGAGATCGCGCAGCACGAAGGCCGGGAGGCGAATCGGGCGCTGGAAATTGGCGCGAATCAACAAGCGTACATCGTCGACGCTCGCAGGCAGCAGGGCGCGCTCGAGCGTCATGTCGGGCTCGAACCGCAAGCCCGCCGCATCCACGACGATCAGACGCTCGACGCGCTCGGGATACGTGGCGGCAAATGCCAAGCTGATCCATCCGCCCATCGAATGGCCGACGAGCGAAATCCGCGCCACGCCCAGATCGTCGAGGAGCGTGCGCAGGCAGCGGACCTGCAACGCGATGCAGTTGGTCTGCGGCAACCGTTCCGAGGCTCCGAATCCCGGCAAGTCGGGAGCGATCACGTCGAAGCCAGGGGAGAACGCGACCAGCTGCGCATGCCAATTCACGGCAGCCTCGGTTCCGAACCCGTGCACGAACACGATCGGCTCTCCGCTTCCCCCACGCCAATAGTGAACACGCGCGTCGGGTAGAGTGTGCTGGCGACCACGCAATCCGCGCGCACGAAGGTGCGTCCGCAATGCCAAGCGGAAGACGTCCGTCGGACGCCGATATCCATAGGCACCAATCGCCGCGACGCCGAGCATCCAGGTCAATGGATCCATGACATGTACAGTGGCCGCCAACCAGCTGGGAGGCAAGCATCCATCGACGCTGGCGCCTCCCGACGTTGACCCTCGCGGGACCTGTCGGTAGATGAGGCGCGCATGTCGAACATCCTCTGCTCATGGTGCGGTTGTCCAATCGCCGTCGATCGCGGGATTCGTCGTCGCGGCGTCGTGTACTGCTGCCAGGGGTGCGCGACCGGTACCCGCTGCGAGCTCCCCGAGTGTCCACGACCTGCACCGACCACGCGCGGCCTCCCCGACGTGAGCTTGCCTGAGACACGCGAGCGCTGAGGCGTCGCGCGAGGCGCGCAACGACGCCCACACCTGACTCCGCACGGCCAGCAACCTTTGCGCAGTGCGGCCATCCGCTATAGAAGTGCCGCCCATGAATGACGAGCAGTTCCTGACCTCTGGACGTCGACCAGGGGAGGACGAGATGTCCAGCGTCAGCCGCGCGTTCGGCGACACGTTCGCGATGTCGCGCCTCGGCGACGCCATTCAGTGGGCCCGCAAATATTCCTTCTTCAGTTATCCCTTCGTCACAGCCTGCTGCGGCATGGAGTACATGGCCGTCGCCGGGCCGCGCTTCGACCTCGATCGCTTCGGCGCGGCGCTTCCGCGGTTCACTCCGCGGCAAGCGGACCTTCTGATGGTGGTTGGGACCATTACGCATCGGCAGGCGCCCGTCCTGCAACGGGTCTATCGGCAGATGGCGGAGCCGCGCTGGGTGATGTCCTTCGGCGCCTGCACCAGCTCGGGCGGCCCCTACAACAACTACGCCGTCGTGCAGGGGATCGACACCATAATTCCGGTCGACATCTACGTACCGGGATGCCCGCCGCACCCGCAGGCCGTACTCGACGGCCTCCTGAAGCTTCAAGAGCGCGTCCAGAACGAGCGACCGACGACACCGTATCGAGGCCGCCACGGCAGCGGTCGCCCGATGCAGGATTGACGCGTGGCCAAGATCACCGTCGACGGTACGGAGGTCGAGGTTCCCGACGGCAGCATGCTGCTGCCCGTCTTGCTCGATCGCGGCCTGCAGATCCCCCACTATTGCTACCACCCCAAGCTTTCGATCGACGGCAGCTGTCGCATGTGCCTCGTCAAGGTCGAGGGGCTGCCGAAGCTGACGATCTCCTGCAACACGCCGGTCCGCGACGGAATGGTCGTCGACACCCGAGGTCCCGAGGTCACCAAGGCGCGGCAGGGCGTGCTCGAGCTCCTCTTGGTGAACCATCCGCTCGATTGCCCGATCTGCGACCAGGCCGGTGAATGCTACCTGCAAGACTACGCGTTCGAGTACGGCCGACGCGCGGCCCGCACCGAGGAGCCCCGTCGCAAGTTGCTCAAACGCGTGGACGTCGGCCCGCGGGTCGTCCTCGATCAGGAGCGCTGCATCCTCTGCCGGCGCTGCGTCCGCTTCTGCAAGGAGATCACCGAAACCCGTGAGCTCGGAGTATTCAATCTCGGCGATCAGTCGGTCGTCGACGTCTTCCCGGACGAACCGCTCGCGAACGACTACTCCATCTGCACCGCCGACATCTGCCCGGTCGGTGCGCTGCTCAGCAAGGACTTCCATCACAAGATGCGTGTGTGGTTCCTGGACGAGACGGAGAGCGTCTGTCCGAATTGCGCGAACGGTTGCAATGTGAAGGTCGGGGCGGCACGCGGGCAGGTCTACCGACTGCTCCCGCGTCGCAACGATCACGTGAACGACACCTGGATGTGCGACGCGGGGCGACTCGGCTACCGATTCGTCAACGAGAACCGTCTGCGAGCGCCCCGGGTCGGACGGCGTGCGGCGGCCACGACGGTCGACTGGAACGACGCGCTCCAGCTCGCCGCCACCGAGCTCGGGGAGATCGTGAGACGCGATGGCGCATCCGCCGTCGCCGCGATCGTATCGCCGCACCTGACGAACGAGGAGCTCTTCACGCTCCGCCACCTCATCAGCGGCGGACTACGTATCGCGCAACGCGACGTCGCGGTCATCGAAGGTGCCGCCGACGACTTCTTGATCAAAGCCGAGAAGGCCGCCAACGCCCGCGGAGCCCGCGATCTCGGCTTGGCGGCTGGACCGGGCGAGGCCAGTCTCGCGACGATCCGCGAAGGTATCGAGTCCGGCACCATCCGTGGACTATTCGTCACCGGCACCGACGTCTGGACGCTCTGGGGCGCCGACGCGAGCAGGATTCTCGATCGCCTCGAGGCGCTCGTCGTGGTGGCACCGAACGAGCACCCGCTGCTCGAGCTCGCGACCGTCGTCCTTCCCGGCACGACGTTCGCCGAGAAGGACGGCACCTACACGAATTTCTCCGGTCGTGTGCAGCGCATTCATCGCGCTCTCGATCCGGGCACCCAACCCAGCGATGGGGAGATCTTCCTGCAACTCGGTCGTCGGCTCGGAATGGAAGTGGCTCCGGGTCTCTTCGCGCCACGGGAGATTTTCACCGCGATCACACGAAACGTCCCGACGTATGGCGCTCTGCAATGGGATACCCTCGGCAATCACGGCGCCGCGACGGTGGATGCTTGAGTGGCTGGTAACGTCGTCACCGTCGAACGCAAGCCGCGTCCCCGCGCGATGGACACGCTGGGTCCGCTCGCGATCCTCCGCGGCCTCGCCGTCACCACCTCCCATTTCTTCCGCAACCTCATGGGTTTCATCCGGGGCAAGCCGACCATCTTCACCGTGCAGTATCCGGAAGAGCTCCAGCAGGTGTCGTCGGCATTTCGCGGCATGCCGGTGCTCGTTCAGATGGCGAACGGCAAGGAACGATGCGTTGCGTGCGGCCTCTGCGAATGGGCTTGTCCGGTCGATTGCATCACGATCTATCCGGCCGAGACCGAGGACGAGATCGAGCGCTATCCCGAGGTCTTCGACATCGACATGTCACGCTGCATGTTCTGCGGGCTATGCGAGGAGGCCTGTCCCGAGGAGGCCATCGTCATGAGTCAGCGCGTGGCCATTGCCACGACCGAATGGCGGGGCAGCATCTGGCATAAGCATGATCTCCTGACGCCGGCGGCCGAGCTGCAGACCCGCCTGACGCACATCCGCCGCGGATATGAGCGTGCCGGGGCGAGCACGACTCCAGCGGTCCGAGGCCAAGCGTGAGCGGCGACGCCGATCTCGAGCACCCGATTCTGACGACGCTTCGTGCGCGCTTCGGCGACGACGTTCGCAGCGTCCACGCCTCGCGCGGCGATCTCACCGCCGAAATCGCACCGTCCCGAGTCGTGGAGATCTGCCGATTCCTCCGCGACGACGCGACGATGGCGTTCGACTTCCTCGTCGACGTCACCGCGGTCGACTATCTCGGGACGACGCCACGCTTCGAGCTCGTGTATCACTTGAAGTCGATGACGCGCGGCCACCGGCTTCGCTTGAAGGCGCGCGTGTCGGAGGACGATCCGCGGATCAGCAGCGTCGTCGGCATCTGGCGCGGCGCCGACTGGCTGGAGCGCGAGACCTGGGACCTCTACGGCATCCGCTTCGACGGCCACCCGGACCTCCGCAGAATCTACCTGTACGAAGAATTCGAAGGTCACCCGCTCCGCAAGGACTATCCAAAAGAGCGGCGGCAACCGCTGGTGAGCCGCGCCGATCTCGATACGCCCGAGGCGCGGCGTCAGGAGGAGCGCGATCGTGCGCGATACGGACGCTGGCAGTAGAGATCTCGCGCTCTCGGACGACCTCCACGGCGAGCCGCTCGAGATCCAGATGGGGCCGTCGCACCCGGCGACCCATGGCACGGTGCGCATCAACCTGAAGCTCGACGGCGAGCGCATCATCGACGCCGACATCCAGGTCGGCTACCTGCACCGTGGCTACGAGAAGGAGTGCGAAAGCGGCGAGTGGTCGCAGGCGATCCCGTACACGGACCGCCTGAACTACGCGAGCCCGATGATCAACAACGTGGGCTACTGTCTGGCCGCCGAGAAGCTCCTGGGCGTCACGGTGCCGCCCCGCGGGCAATACATCCGAACGATCGCGAGCGAGATCTCGCGCCTCAGCGACCACTTCACCTGCCTCGGCGCGAGCGCGATGGAGCTCGCCGCCATGACCCCCTTCCTGTACGGGGTTCAGGCCCGCGAGCACATGTGGGATCTCCACGAAGCGCTCTGCGGAGCCCGCGTCACGACCAACTACGTCCGCATCGGTGGGTTGCAGAGCGACCTGCCACCCGGCTTCGTCGGGCTCTGTCGCGAAAAGCTGAAAGCCGCGTTGGCAATCTTCGCCGACGTCGATCGCCTGCTCACCGAGAACCCGATCTTTCGCGACCGCATGGAGGGCACCGGTCGCTTGCCGGCGTCCGATCTGATCGCCTATGGCGTCACCGGTCCGCTGCTGCGCGCCGCCGGCGTCGGATACGACGTCCGCAAAGCCGAGCCGTATCTCGTCTACGATCAGCTGGACTTCGACGTTCCCGTCGGAACCAACGGCGACAACTACGATCGCTACCTGGTGCGGGTGGAGGAAGTGCAGCAGAGCGCTCGCATCATCGAGCAGTGTCTGGACCAACTTCCCGACGGCCCGGTCGACGTCGACGATCCGCGTCTGCGCTGGCCCGCCAAGGGCAAAGTGTTCAACCGGATGGAGGAGCTGATCGACCAGTTCAAGCTCGTCACCGAGGGCATGCGGCCGCCCGCGGGCGAGGTCTATCAGGCGGTCGAAGGCGCGAACGGCGAGCTCGGCTTCTACCTGGTGAGCAACGGCACGGGGAAGCCGTGGAAGTGTCGCTGTCGCGCGCCGAGCTTCAGCAACACGCACGCGATGCGCGACATGATTCGCGGCGCGCTGTTGGCCGACATCGTCCCGACGTTCGACATGATCAACATGATCGGCGGTGAGTGCGACCGATGAGCGAGTCCCCCCTGACGCTGTCCGAGTCCGTGAAGCAGGCCATCTTGGCCGAGGTTCCCAAGTATCCCGAGCCGCGCTCGGCGTTGCTGATGGCGCTCCACTTCATCCAGGCGGAGATCGGGCACGTTCCGATCCCTGTCCAGCGCGAGGTCGCGGCGCTGCTGGGCCTCCGCCCGATCGAGGTCCGCGAGGTCGTGACCTTTTATCCCATGTACCACGAGCATCCCGTGGGACGACGCAACATCCAGGTCTGCGTGAACATCGCCTGCGCGCTCGCGGGCGCGCGCAAGGTCGTACGCGGGCTCGAGGAGCGGCTCGGCATCCGGGTAGGGGAGCGCACCCCGGACGGCGCCTACTCGATCTCGGAGGTGCAGTGCCTCGGGTCGTGCGGCACCGCGGTGTGCGTGCAGGTCAACAACCAGCCCTTCGTCGAGAACGTCCGACCCGACGCGATCGACGATCTCCTGCGGACGGTCGGCTGACATGGCATCCGAGCGCTATCTTCTTCCACCCGACGACGCCGACTGGCGCTCGCTCGAGGCATACCGTCAGGCCGGAGGATACGGCGCGGCCAATCGAGCCTTGCACGAGCTCACGAGCGAGGCCGTCATCGAGGAGGTGAAGTCCTCCGGCTTGCGTGGCCGTGGAGGCGCCGGCTTCGGCACCGGACAGAAGTGGAGCTTCATGCCGAAGCCCGGAGGCCCAAAACCAACGTTCATCGCTTGCAACGGCGACGAGAGCGAGCCGGGCACCTTCAAGGACCGGCAGATCCTCGAGCGCAACCCGCACTTGCTGGTCGAGGGGCTCATCATCACGGGGCACGCCATCGGGGCGAAGGCCGCCTACGTGTACTTGCGCGGCGAGTACGTCACGGCGTTCCAGACCTTGGTCCGCGCGGTCGAGGAAGCGCGCGCGGCGGGCTTATTGGGCCCCGGCCATTTCGGCGTGAAGCGGGACTTCGACGTGCACGTGATGCGGGGCGCCGGCGCATACATCTGCGGCGAAGAGACCGGCATGATCGAGTCGGCTGAGGGCAAGAAGGGTCAACCGCGCAAGCGCCCGCCGTTTCCCGCCGTCTATGGCCTGTGGGGATGTCCGACCACCGTCAACAACGTCGAGACGATCTCACAGGTACCGGCGATCATCCGGCGCGGGGCCACGTGGTTTAAGACGATCGGCACACCAACGAGCACCGGCAACACGCTCTACGGCATCAGCGGCCACGTCAATCGACCCGGCGTCTACGAGTTACCGCTCGGCACGTCGCTGCGCGAGATCATCGAAGTCCACGCCGGCGGCGTGCGCAACGGCCACCGGTTGAAAGCCATCATCCCGGGTGGCGTGTCGATGCCGGTCCTCGCGGCCGAGCAAGTCGACGTGCGCATGGACCACGACTCGCTGAAGCAGGCGGGTACGCTGCTCGGCACGGGTGGCATCGTCGTCATGGACGAGACCGCCTGCATGGTGCGCGCCGCGATCGTCATCGCACGGTTCTTTCGCCACGAGACCTGCGGCCAATGCACCCAGTGCCGCGAGGGCACGGCTTGGCTCTACAAGCTCTTGCGCCGCATCGAGAGCGGCCAAGGCACCCTGACCGACCTCGAGACGATCGATCAGATCGGCGGGTACATGGAAGGACAGACGATCTGTGCGCTCTCCGACGCCGCCGCGTGGGCTGCGACGGGATTCCTACGCCGGTTTCGTCCGGAGTTCGAGTCGCACGTCCGTCAAGGGCATTGCCCGCTTCCCGAGAGCTTCGAAGCATGAGCACCGCTACGATCGTCCGCAATCTGGTCGTCCAGCGCTGGGGGACGCCGAACGCCACCGTCGGCAGCGTCAACGAGCCGCGCGAAATGGAAGAGCACGGCCACCGGTTCAACGAGAAGTGGGTGTACCGGTTGTCGCCGGCGACCCCCGGCGGGCCGCGCGAGCGCATCATCTACTGGCAGCGCTACGATTTCGTGGGGGCGTGCGTCGTCGACAAGAGCGGCACCGCGGTTTCCGAGGATCTCAGCCGGGTGCTCGGGTCGGGGGGGGACCGGCGCTACCATCCCCCGACGCGCTGATCTCGGTCAGGCCTTCTTGCGCCGCCGGCCCTTCGAGCGGTGATACCGATCGAGTCCTTCGTTCAAGAGCGCAAGGATCACCTCGCGCTTCTTGGCTTTCAGATCTTTGGCGAGACGATCGATGCGTGTCGTCAACTCCTTGGGAACGTAGAGCGCCAGGAGCTTCGTCTCCCCCTCCTTCTCTCGTCCGTACAGATCCTGCAGTCGCAAATTGGCGTTCATCCTGCCTCCTGTCGCAAAAGCATTCGTCGCACCGACTTCGAACGCCCCGCCTAGCGTTGGAGTGTAGCGGCGGCATTGTACCCAGACAAGGGTTCAGCCGTAGACGCACGCATGCGTGTTTACGCATGCTTTATCCGTTGCATCCCTGAGTCAGAACCACGTACGAACCTGATGGTCTGTGCGTATGTCGGAGGCGGGCTGCATGAGGCAGCGGGCCGTCACCGCGATGACGACCGACACGTTTCTGCCACACGGATCTCCGCAACCAGGGCGTCGAAACAAGGAAATTCCCGGAAAGCCGGGCGTTCGGCCGGGTCCGACGGGGCATGAGGCTTGCTTGGAACCGTCGCATGTCTGCCACTGTTTCCTTCATCCTCCCCGTCCATGACGCCGTGGACACCATCGACGAGGCGCTCGACACAGTCGTGCGCGCCGACCTCGGCCATCCCGAGCTGCACCGTGAGATCATCGTAGTCGACGACGCGTCGACCGACGGGACGGCCGATCATTTGCGTCGGATCGCGGCCCGCGGCCTCGCCCGTGTCTGCTTTCACGCGGAGACGCTCGGGCAGGGCGCCGCGCTGTCGAGTGGCCTCGCGCTCGTGACCGGCGACGTGGTCGTCGTCGCCGACGCCTCGCTCGCCTACGATCCCGCCGAGAGCGGGCGCCTTCTGGCGCCGATCCTCGCCGGCTCTGCGGACGTCGTCTACGGGTCACGCTATGTCGCGACGTCGCGGCAGGTGCCGAAGCTCTGGGATCGGCTCTCGGATCAGATTCTGACGGTGGTCTCGAACGGGCTCACCAACGTGGCGCTCACCGACGTCACGACATCGTACCAGGCTTTCCGTGCGGACGTCGTGCGGGGCGCGGTGCTGCGCGCCGATGGGTGCGGCATCGCCGGCGAGCTGGCGGCCCTGTTCACCGCACGCAGCTGCCGGATCTTCGAGGTACCGGTATCGTACCGACCGCGGCGCCATGTTTCCGCGAGCACCCGATGGTTCGAGAGTCTCGCGCACCTCACGATGATGGCGCGGTCACGCCTACGCAATTGGGACCTCGCACCCGTCGCGCCCCATCAGCCCTTCGCTGCCGCGACGCCGGGTGTCAGTCGTGGAGCTCGCCTCACCCGCCTCGTACGCCCGATCGACCTGATGCCCATGACGCCGACGACGTCGGCGTCGCGGCCCATGCTGCGCGCCCACTGAGCAGATTCGGCAGCGTTAGGGCTCCAGACGCAAGGTTCCTGCGGCCAGATCGACCGAGAACCGAAAACGCGTCAGGAAGTTCAGGCCGATGATGCCTATGAGCGGTGGCTCGACGGCGTCCATGATCACCGCGTCCACGTCCGACAAGCGTGCGTCGCGAAGCTCCACGGCGGCGAGCTCGACGAAGTCGGCTTCGACTCGGCCGTTGGCGGTCGCGACCGGGATCGTGCCGTGGGCACGCGGCGCAAGCCCGAGCTTCCGCGCCGTGCCGCGGGTGAGCACGCAATACGAGGCACCCGTATCGACGAGCATCGGCCCACTCACGATCCCGTTGAGCGTGCCGTCGACGATCAAGTGCTTCCGGTCGCCACTGAGCGGGATGTCGTGGCTCGTCGCAGGCGACTTCTCCGAACGCGGTCCCGAGCGGTCATCACCAGCCGCGGGGACCGTCAGGCGTTCGAGCCTGACGACGTCCTGATCATGCACGCGCTCCGGTACGGCGGCGATCGGGTCGACCAAAAGGCTTCCCATCGCGAGCGCGACGCCGAAGAGTCGCCGCCGCATGCGATCACGCGCCCGCAGCGTGGCTCAGGCGATGCTGCTCGAGAAGGATCTTGACCTTCCGAACCAGGTCGGCCCCGCTGAACGGTTTGGTGATGTAGTAGTCCGCGCCGAGCGCCAGGCCTTTCTCGATGTCGTCCTGCGTCGATTTTGCCGTCAGGAAGATTACCGGGATGTTCGCCGTTCGTTCCTGACTCTTCAACACCTTGAACACTTCGTAGCCGTCGACCTCGGGCATCATGATGTCGAGGATGACGAGATCGAAGTCGGCGTGCCCGAGGACCTGGATCGCTTCGCGACCACCGAGACACTTCGTCGGACGCATGCCCTCGATGCGGAGCCGGGTTTCCACGAGCTCGGCGATCATCGGATGATCCTCCACGATGAGCACGCGTGCGCCGGCGTCACCAGATCCTGCCTGTCGCTGAAGTTCCATCAGTTCCCTCACTACCTTCTAGCTCTGAACCCCCGTGACCGAGAAGATTCGTTTCTCGGTACGAGTCGCGCGATACATGCCATGCGACCTGCAGCGATCGCTTCCGCGGTGCCTCATGTGATCCCGTACTTGTCGAGCTTGCGATACAGTGTCCGTCGGCTGAGCCCGAGCAATCGCGCGGCCTCCATGCGCTTGCCTCCGGCCGCTTCCAGGGCCTTCCGAATCTGGTCGCGCTCGGCCGCTTCGATGCTGAGGTCGAACTCCGGCGAGGTCGAGGCCTCGAGCGCCCCGACCGACCCGATGGTCGATCCGCCCGCCGGAGCCGCCGGCGCGTTGAGAAACGGCGCCGGGAGATGCTGCGGAAGGATACTGGGGCCGCGTGCGACGATCAGTGCTCGCTCCATGACGTTCAGCAACTGCCGAATGTTCCCGGGCCACGCATGGGAGCGAAACATGCTGAGCACGGGCTCCGAGATCTCGATGATCTCGTCCTTGCCGAGCCGCCGCGCCAAGCGTTGGAGAAAATGGCCGCACAGGAGCTCGATGTCCTCGCTTCGCGCTCGGAGCGGGGGCAGCGTGATCGAGCCAACGTTCAGCCGATAGTAGAGATCCTCGCGAAACTCGCCCCGATCGACCATGGTCGCAAGATCGCGATTCGTGGCTGCGATGATCCGAATGTCCACGCGCAAGGGCTCCGGCGATCCGACGCGCTTGATCTCGCGATTCTCGATCACGCGCAGCAGCTTGGCTTGCACGGCCATGGGGAGCTCGCCGATCTCGTCGAGGAAGATGCTGCCGCCGTGTGCCGCTTCGAAGAGGCCCTTGCGATCACGATCCGCCCCGGTAAACGCACCACGAACGTGACCGAACAGCTCGCTTTCGAGGAGCGTTGGGGCCAGAGTCGTGCAATTGCAGAGAATGAACGGCTTGTCCTTGAGCGGGCTCAGCTCGTGTAGCGCACGTGCGACGAGCTCCTTGCCCGTCCCACTTTCCCCGGTGATGAGCGCGGTCGTGGGGTAGCGGGCCAAGCGTTCGATGAACGAGAAGATCTCGAGCATCTCCTGGCTACGCGCCACCATCCCCTGGAACTCGACTCGACCCTGGAGCTGCTGCTGGAGGATCTTGTTCTCGCGAGCCAGGCGCCGCCGCTCGAAGACCACGTCGAGGATGCGCTCGAGGCGTCGGAAATCGATCGGCTTCTCGATGTAGTCGGTGGCGCCCGCCTGTATGGCCTCGACGGCGTCCTTCACCGACGAGTACGCGGTCATGAGAACCAGCTGCACGTCGGGGTCATGCTCCTTGATGTGGTGGAGCAGCTCGATGCCGCTCATGCCCGGCATCCGCACGTCGGACAGGATCAGGTCGACGGGAACCTGACTCATCATATCCACGGCCGTCGATGCGCGATCCGCCGTCGTGACCGAGAAGTCGCGCTCGGTCAGAAACAGCTGGAGAATCCGACGAATGTCGGGATCGTCCTCGACGACCAGGACGCGGTATTGGTCACGCAGCGCCATCCATCCTCCGCCATCTGCGACACGAACCGACATGCCGCACCGAAGGAAGTTCGCAAGACGCATGCCAGGCGGTGAGCCACGATGACACAGTCGAGACCGCTGCCGCTCCGGGGCTTTTTCCCCCGACCTCGGTCGCTCATGCTTCCCGGCAAGCGTCAATGCAGTGACGAAGGTCGGCGTTCTCGACGCTGACACGGTCCGCAACGCACGTCCGCGGGAGGACCCCTGGGGCACGCTCCTTGCTGCTTCGCATCGCGCTCCCGCTGGTGTCGAACACCTGCCCGGTCGCACGCACATGCCGAGAACCGCCGCATCCCAGGATCCTTCGACCACCCGCACCGTCCGCACGGTCGCGTTTGCCATGGGCCTGCTCGGAGCGAGCGCCGGTGTCGCGACACTCGGCGCGCCACCGACGGTCGCCGCGGCCGTGGCCGTCATCGCGAGCCTGGCATTTGGCATGACACTTGGCGCGGCATGGACGACTCGACGGCATCGCGAGGAATCGGGCGGACGTGGCGTCTCTGCGCTGCTAGGCCCGGGGATGACACTCACCGAGATCCTCGAGCACTGTGAGGACGCGCTGGTACTCACGGATCCGTCCTTGCGTATCCGGTATGCGAACGATGCCTTCACCCGGCTGTGTGGTCGCACGATGGATGGCGCGGCCGGAACGACCATCGTCGAGGCCCTCGCGCATCGCATCGCCGATGGAGAGACCTTCCTGCGGACGGTCGGCGACCTACAGCGGCACGTCGAGCGCGAGGGACGAGGCGAGCTGACGCACCTCGGGACGCCGGCACGCGCCTTCGAGTGGCGGAGCGTCCCGTTGCGCGGCGCGGATGGCACGGTCGCGGGACGGGGATTCCTCTTTCACGATCGCAGTCAGGCCCGCGAGCTCGCGGGCCTGAAAAGCGACTTCCTGAGCACGGTCACGCACGAGCTGCGCACGCCGCTCACCTCCGTCAAAGGCTCCCTCCAGCTGGTGCTCGGAAAATCGACGGCGCTCTCACCCATCGATTGCGAGCTCCTCCACATCAGCTTGAAAAACGCCGACCGTCTCATTCGACTCATCAACGATCTCCTCGACATCTCCCGCCTCGAGCTCGGAAAGATCGAGCTCACCTTCGCCAAAGTCCCGACCGCGTCGCTCATCGACGAAGCGGTCGCCGGGCTTCGTGCCTATGCGGCGGGGCGCGACATCACCATCGGCTGCGTCGTCGATCCCGTCGTCCCCGCGCTCGCCGGCGACCGCGACCGCCTGATCCAGGTGCTGACCAACCTGATCTCCAACGCCGTCAAGTTCTCGCCGGCGAACGGTCATGTCCAAGTGTCCGCCGAGCGTCATGCCGACGACGTCCACATCGCCGTTCGGGACTGGGGCATGGGCATCCCCGCCGCCGATCAGAGTCGCCTGTTTCAACGCTTCCAACGACTGAGCCCGGGTCATTCCGACGAGCCAGGAAGCGGGCTCGGGCTGGCCATTTCCAAGGCCATCGTGGAGCGGCACGGCGGACACATCGCGTTGAGTAGCCGCGAGCACGAGGGCTCGATCTTCACCGTCGTGATCCCTGCGGTGAAGGACCCGCGCCAGGACATCGACCAGCACACCGATGCAGCGCCCTCGCCTGGAGCTCGTACCCACGTGCTACTCGTCGATGACGATGAGGGACTCGGAGCGATGCTCGAGGAAGCCTGGAAGGATCGGTACCGGATGACGCGCATCCATCGCGGGGCGGAGGCGCTCGAGACGGCGCGCCAGACGCATCCCGACGTCGTGCTACTCGACGTCGTGCTACCGGACCTGAGCGGGTACGACGTTCTCCGGATCCTACGAACCACCAACGCGACGGCGGCGATCCCGGTCATCATGCTGACCGTGCAACCGGAGCGCGCGCTTGCCGCCAACCTGGGCGCGATCGACGTGGTCGCAAAGCCCGTCGACCTCGAGCAGCTCACACGTGCCGTGGAGCACGCGGTGCTCGACCGGTCCGCGACGGCGTCCACGCTGATCGCCGTCGGGAGCTGATTCCCCTCGACCACCTACTCGCGGCCCCGAGCGGGGCGGGGGCCTATTCGCGGCCCTTTCCTCCGACGGTCGTCCCACGCTTCCTCGCGAGGCCCTGAATGGCCCGCCACGCCAGCTTGCTCGGATTCGCGTGGCCGTTTTCCCAGCGATTCACGGTCGAGACGGTCACCGCGATCGCGTGCGCGAACTCCTCTTGCGTCATCCCGAGACGAGAGCGCAGCTCGCGAATCGACTGCGATCCATGTGCGCCACCCTCGGGAAGCACGTCCAGCGTCTCCTCTGAGTTTCGTTCCATTGTTGGTGCTACCTCCTGGGCATGACGCTTGGAATACGGCCGGGGGTTGGCCACGGCGTTCGCCATAGCGGGCAGCAACCCTCGTGCCACGGGCAAGGGCGCGACCAAGCGGCAGTCTATGCCGAGCAGGGGCACGAGAAGCGACAGTCCGGTGCCGCATGTCGGCGTGCTGGTGACGGCGGCGCCCCTCCGTTGCCTAGAGGCATCTCGATTCGCTATGGGGGAAGCATGCGGCGTCGCACGGCAAGACAGAGGAGGAGATCCATGGTGAACGTCCGGAGATTCACGGTTCTGGTGGCAGCAAGCGTCCTGCTGACGGGCGCCCTCGGCATCGTCCCCAGCTATGGAGCCGCCACGCCGGAGGAGACGGTCAAGAGCTACCTGGCGGCGATGAAGGACCACAAGTTCGACGAAGCCTACAAGCAGATCTCGAAAGGGATGGCCGCCAACAAGGACGGCGAGGCTTGGGCCAAGGAGCAGAAATACATCTTCCAGACCGGCGAAGTGAAGATTTTCAAGTACGAGGTCTTCCCGGGGAAGGTCGAAGGCGAGACGGCGAAGGTCCCGAACATCCTGAGCTCGCAAGACAAGTTCCTGAACCAACTCGGTGCCGACGAGTACGAGCTGTACACGCTCATCAAGGAAAACGGGGAGTGGAAGATCGATCAGCAAGAGATCGTCGAGAAATCCGAGCAATCGAAGTGGTTCGTCAAGAAGGCCAGCTGAGCCCCCGTCTCGCCGTTTCGGTTGACTCCCAAATTGATCTGAGGCAGTAGACCGCGGTCCACGCGCCGACGCGGCAAACGTCCGGCGCTCTTGAAGTTTTTCTGAGGAGGGTGCAATGCAGCAGACTCGACGTTTCCTCGCGATGCTCAGCATCATCGGAACCCTCGCGGTCGTCGGTTGTCATCACGACGTCGAGGTCCCCCCCCTCCCGGAACAGAAGATCTCACTGCTCGGGGATCGCTTCTTCGACGTGAAGGCGATCTCTTCGGAGCACGTCCTGGTCGTCGGTTACCGCGGCAAGATCCTCGAAACGACCGATGCCGGCCGATCGTGGAACGTGATCCAGACGCCGACCGACCGGGCCCTCTACAACATCCGGTTCGCCGACGCGCAGAACGGCTGGATCTGCGGCCAGGCCGGCGTCATCCTCAACACCAAGGACGGCGGAAAATCCTGGCTCGAGCAGAAAAGCAACACCGATCAGTATCTGTTTGCGATCTACACGCTGAGCCCCACGCACGTCTACGCCGTGGGCGACAAGTCCACGCTGCTCGAGACGACCGACGGCGGCGTCAATTGGAAGGTCCGTACGGTCGCGCAGTCGAAAGAGGGCATCTCGGAGGACATCGCGCTGGCCGTACAGGATCCCATCTTCTACGACATCGAGTTCGCCGACGAGAAGCACGGATGGATCGTGGGCGAGTTCGGCACGATTCACTCCACCACCGACGGCGGCCAGACCTGGAGCCCGCAGCAGGAGAGCCTGCTCGGCGAAGGCATCGTCGACATCCTCGATCTCCCGACCTTTTTCGGCGTGCATTTCGTGAACACCCAAGAGGGCATCGCGGCCGGACTCGAAGGAAAGATCGCCCGGACGAAAGACGGTGGAGCCACGTGGGCCTTCGATACCGTCGATGAAAAGGTCGCCGTCGAGGATCCGCTGTACTCCCCGTTTCTGTTTCCGGACGGCAAGGCGTGGGTCGTCGGGGCGGGTGGCGAGGTCCTGACGCGCGATCCCGATCAAGCCGCCTGGAAACGTGCCAAGCTCGGCATGCGTCTTTTCACGTGGCTCCGCGGCGTCGACTTCTTCGATCACAATAACGGTTGGATCGTCGGCGGCTTCGGTACCATCCTGAAGACGAAGGACGGCGGCAAGACCTGGACGCCGAGTCTCGCCTAACGACCCACCGGCGACCTCAGGAGACGGCCGGCGCGGGTACGCCCACGGGCCGGATTCGTGACGCACGTCGGGCGTCATGAGTCGAGGTCTATGGTGCACCTCGTGGTCCGCCTCGTCGTCACCCTCCTGACGATCGCCACGGTCGGGTGCACGGCGGCGATCAAGCGCGACCAGCCGCTCCCAACGGCTGACTTCTTCCCGCTCACCCCGGCGTCCCACTGGGAGTATCTCGTCAGCCGCCGCGCCGCAGGGGCCCCCCTGCGCCTGGTGGCGACCGTGCGTCCCGACGAGTTCACGGGCCCGCATGGCCACGGATGCCGCATCGTCGACGAGCGCTACGGCGATCGTCCCCCCGAGGAACGGACCCCTATCGTCTACTGCACCGAGGGAGGCTATCTGCACCGCGTGATGTCCCTCGAGTACCGAGGTGAATCCCTGGAGGACAACGGACTTCGATCCGGCGAGATCAAGTTCCTCCCGGTCAGTCTCGGCAGCACACAAACGTGGGAGGGCCGGACCAATGCCTACCAGCTCGCCGACGGGTCGGGGTTCGAGGTCCGCCAATTGCACCAAGTCTACGTGCAGGCCGAACCGGTCGAGGTACCCGCGGGCCGCTTCGAGCGCTGCGCCCGTGTCGAGACGACCGCCATCCACTCGGCCACGGCGCCCGACGGCTCCGCCGTCGGACCCCGTATCGTTTACTACTACTCGGACTGGTATGCGCCCGGCGTGGGACTGATTCGCACCGAGCAGCGAAGCGCGACCTCCGAGGTGCTCGCCACCGTCGAGCTCGTCGGCTACCGGATCATCCAGGGATCCCGACCGCGATGATCGAGGTCCAGGGTCTCGTCAAGGATTTCGGCCCGACGCGGGCCGTCGATGGCGTCAGTTTCTCGGTCCGCCAGGGCGAGATCATGGGGCTCCTCGGCCCCAATGGATCCGGGAAGACGACGATCATGCGCGTCCTCACCGGATTCTTCCCGCCGAGTGACGGTCGCGTCACGATCGACGGCCTCGACGTCGAGGAGCACTCGCTCGCCGTCCGCGAACGTATCGGCTATCTCCCGGAAAACGTCGTCCTCTATCCCGACCTTTCGGTCCGGCGCTTCCTGACGTTCTGCGCCGAGGTCAAAGGCATTCCGAGCCGCCAGCGCGGCGCGCGCCTCGACGAGGTGATGACGGCCTGCGGCCTGACGGAGGTCGCGAGCAAGCTCATCGGCAAGCTCTCCAAGGGATATCGCCAGCGGGTCGGCATCGCCCAGGCGGTGATCCATCGCCCCCAGGTGCTGGTACTGGACGAGCCGACCGTGGGCCTCGATCCACGGCAGATCGTCGACATCCGCAGCCTCATCAAGTCCCTCGGCGGCTCCACGACCATTCTGCTCAGCACCCACATCCTCCCCGAGGTCAGCATGACCTGCGAGCGGGTGATCATCATCGACTACGGACGGATCA
>CAZWAX010000072.1:0-17654 GCA_964631985.1 uncultured Polyangiaceae bacterium
GGAGGATTTCCGCGGGCGTGATCGCGGCGAGCCGGATCAGGCGTTGGTCGGCTGATCCACGATGCCGCGCGTTCCCGTTCGCCCCGGCTCGGTCCGGAGATCGACGTCCAGCATCTGAGCCGCGGTGGATCGCCACCGGTGAGGTGACGGGGTGTATCGCGCGTTCTTCGGCTTCCGCGAGAAGCCGTTCAATCTCACCCCCGATCCGAAGTTTCTCTACCTGAACGCCAGCTACCGCGAGGCGCTGGCCGCGCTTCACTACGGGGTGGTCGAGCGCAAGGGGTTCGTCTCTCTGATCGGCGAGGCCGGCACCGGGAAGACGACGCTCCTGCGGCGCTTGCTGTCGGAGATCCCGCGCGAGACCCGCAGTGTGCTCGTCATCAATCCCGCGATCGGCTTCGAGGAGATGCTTCGCTTCATCCTCTCGGATCTCGGACGGCCCCCTCCGGCGGGTGCCACCAAGCTCGACATGCTCGAGGCGTTGAACACCGAGCTGCTCGACACGCTCGCCCGTGGGGGCAACGTCGTCGTGCTGATCGACGAAGCGCAGGACCTGACCATTCCGGTGCTGGAAGAGCTACGGCTGCTGTCGAATCTGGAGACCGCCAAGGAGAAGATCCTGCAGCTCGTGCTCGCGGGACAGCCGGAGTTCGATGGGCTCCTCGCGCGATCGGAGATTCGACAGCTCCGCCAACGCATCTCGGTACGAGCGCGCTTGCGGCCCCTCGCGCGATCGGAGGTCCAGGCCTACGTCGGCGCCCGGATCGCTGCCGCCGGGGGCGACGTTCGCGGTCTCTTCACCGCGCCGGCATTGTTCCGCTTGTGGTGGTTTTCGGCGGGCGTCCCGCGGCTCGTGAATGCCGCCTGTGACAACGCGCTCGTGACGGCGTACGCGCGCGGCAAGCGGACGATCGGTTGGCGGGAGATCGGCGAGGCCATGCGCGACCTCCGCCGTCAGGTGACGTCGGGGCCGGGTCGTCTGTGGCGATGGCTCACTTTGATGGCCGCGGCGTTGATCGGAGGCGGACTCGCGCTCGGGGGTCTGATGGTGGCTCGTGACGGCTGGCGACCGACCGTGGAACGGGTTCTGTCGCCGGCGGTCCCGAAGGTCGTGGCGTCGGCGGTACCACTCGCGACCGAGACGGCCGCGGGCGCGGCGTCGGCGACGCCGGCCAGCACACCGATCGCCGTACCCGCCGCACCAGTCGAGGCCGAAACGAGCTCGGAAGCGACGCCCGTCGACGGCACGACCGGCGCGACGGTGACCACGAGCGCGACGCCGGAGGCCCCGACGGCGACGCCCGAGGTGACCGCGGAGCACACCGCGACACCCTCACCGGTGGAAAGCCCCGCGGCAGTGCCGACCAGGGGGGACGGAGCTCTGCGCATTCGGGTGACCGTTGGCGACACTCTCACCGACCTGGCCGTGCGTCACTATGGCAACGCCGGATCGCGGGTCCTCGCAATGATCAAGGCCGCCAACCCGTGGTTGGATGATCCCGACGTGATCTGGATCGGCAGGATCTTGGTGTTGCCGCCACCGCGCCTGTCGGCCGGCGAGCCGAGCGCCGATAGCCCGACCCCTTGATTTCATCGCGCGCGGCTGCCCGAGCCCCCGCCGTGTCTTCACGGCATGTCCCTGGGCGCTGTTCTTGGCTGGCCTGCGGGAGCACAGGCGCAGGCGCGTTGCGCGAATGCATGTCTAACTTCTCAGTGTGACTCGGGTTCCTGACCGCCGTGTCAGGAGATCACCTGACACCACTGCACGATCCGGCAGAAACGCAACGGGCTCACGATTGGCGGCTCGCCCTGGGTCATCGCCCTTGATGCCGGGCCCCCCGTCGTGGATCGTCGCAGATCCACGGTGCGGCAGGAGGAAAATCAGCCTCGGCGAAGGGTAGAAAAAGTGAGGAATCTTGCGGCTTTCTTTGGCCCGGATGGCATTGAACTTGCTCCATTCCGAGACGATTTCCCGTACCTCTCCCAATGACCGCCCCGCAGCAAGAATGGTTCGTCGTTCGCAGCAAATCCCGCAAAGAGGATCTGGCGCTTCGCAGTCTGGAGCGGCGCGGGATTGCGGCATTTTGCCCGCGGATTCTCGAGCCGGTCGGGTGGACCAACGACTGGGCGACGGCGCCGCTCTTCCCTGGGTATCTCTTCGTCGACGTCGTGCTCCACAGCGCCTATCACACTGTGATCTGGACCCCGGGAGTGAAGGGATTCGTCTCTTTCGGGGAAATCCCGACCGCCATAGCCCCGGGGATCGTCAATTTTCTCCGCCAGCAAACGGGTCCGGATGGCATCATCCGACCCGATCGCACGTTTCGGGCTGGCGAGCGCGTTCGCATCAAGCGGGGCCCGTTTGCGGGCCTCATTGCGATCATCCAAAAGCCCTGTCCCGAGCGCGGTCGAATTCGCGTGCTGATGGATTTTCTTCGTCAGGGGACCTCGGTCGAGATTCCGCTCGCGGCCGTAGGGCGGCTGTAGATTCGAAAGCACTTCTTTTCTCGGCTGGGTCGCGCTACCAGTTCGAGCTACGATGGCAGTGGTTGTGAAGGGATTGTCAGTACTTACGAGATCTGCGATGGCGGAGCCTCGTCCATCAAGAATCACCGAGGATCAATGACGATGAAGCACGATCAACGACCCACCCGACGAGCAGCGACGATGGCATTCGCCTGCGCATGCGTGCTGCCGCTCGTGGTTGGAGCGTGCAGCAGCGTCGGCAAGAACGCGCTCCCGCCGCCCGAAGAGGTGATGGCGCAGCAGCGTGGGCCGATCCAGCGCGGGGAGTACCGGCTCATGGCCGGTGACAAACTGCACGTGAAGTTTCCCCATCATCACGCGCGCGATCAGGAGCTTCCCGTGCGTCCGGACGGGATGATCAGTCTCGATGTCGCCGGTGAAATTCTTGCCGAAGGCATGACGCCGATGGAGCTTGCCGAGGTCATCAAGGAACGCTCCGCGCGTTACCTGAAGAAGCCGGAGGTCGTCGTCATCGTCACCGGGATCGGTGACCGTCGTGTCTACGTCGGCGGCGAAGTCAATCGGCCCGGGTTCGTCGTGATCCAAGAAGGCATGACCCCGCTTCAGGCGGTGATGGCCGTCGGTGGCTTCAAGGACACGGCACAGAAAAAAGACGTGCTCTACATCGCGCGCGGCTCGAGCGGCGAGTACAACGCCAGCCGCGTCAATCTCGAGGACGTCGTGAAGAACGGCGTGCCTGAGGTCGTCCGTCTGGCGGGCAATGACATCGTCTATGTTCCGGCGACGCGCATCGCGAACGCCGGTATCTTCGTGAAGCAATACATTCGCGACATTCTTCCGGTCGAGTCGCGCGCGGGCGCCACCGCGCCGATTCCCATTCCGTGAGCGACGAGGCCAAGCGTGCAACCTGAACTCATGAAAACCAACGGCGGCGTTCCGTACTTCGCCGAAGCTCCGCCGACGCAAGATGGCGCGGCCGCCATCAAGCTGATGCTCTACGCGGTGTTCAAGCGGAAGTGGCAAGTGCTGGCAGTGATCGCGGTCGTCGTGCTGACGATGCTCGTGGCCGGCCTGACGCGCCCCCGTATCTACAAGAGCTCGTCCAAAGTCATGATCCGTCCCGGCCGTGCCGAGGTGCAGATCAGCTCCGGCGAGCAACGGGAGATCACGCTCCCGGTGTCCGCCACGACCGAACAGGTCAACTCCGAGATCGAGATCATCAAAAGCGGTGAGCTTGCGCGACAGGTGATCGATCGGTTTGCCGACGCGGGAGATCCGATCTTCGGTGCCGATACCGACCTCACGGCCGACGAGCAGATCGGCGTCCTCCGCAGCATGCTCTCGGTGGGGCCGACACCGCAGTCGAACGTCATCGCGATCGAGCTCTTCGCCCGCAACCCCCAAAAGGGTCAGGAGATTCTCAAGGTCTTGATCGAGACCTACCTCGATCGGCACTCGCAGGTGCATCGTGCCAGCGGCGCGCCGCAGTTCTTCGCGCACGAGCTCGGCGTCCAGCGCGAGCGGGTGCAGAAGGCCGAGGTGAAGCTCGCGGAGTTCGTCGACCGCGAGCGCATCGTCGTGCCCGAAGACCAGATTCGCTGGGCCGTGAAAGATGCCGTTCGCTACCGCGACGTGCTGCGCACGCAGAGCAACAAGATCAGCGTGGCCGAGCGCAACCTCGAGATCATGAAGAAACAGCTCTCGGAGCAACCCGAGCGCATCTTCGCCGACGCCGAGCGCGTCAATCCCGAGGCCCAGTTGCTGACGACGAAGCTCGGTGAGCTCGAAGCCAAGCGCGCCAACGCCAAGCAGCTCTACACCGACGAAGATCGCACGGTTTCCGACATCGACGGCGAGATCGCGATCCTCAAGGGTCGCCTCGCGCTCGCCAAGGCGAGCAGCGGGATCCCGGGTCGTGAGCGCATGAGCGCCAATCCCATTCGCGAGGTCCTGACCCAGGAAATCCTGCACCACGAGCGCAATCTCTTCGATCTTCGCGAGCGCGTGAAGGCGTTGCCGAGCTTCCTCGACAACTGGAAGGACCAGAACGAGGAGCTGGCGATCGCGCTTCGCAAGAAGACGATCGAGCTCGCCTCGCTCGAGCAGGACGTCTCGGCGGCACGCGAATCCTATCGCCTCTTCGAGCGGAAGCAGGACGAGGCTCGCATCTCGGAGGCCCTCGACAAGGAGGGCATCGTCAACGTGAGCGTGCTCGATCCGGCCAGCATGGCGACCAAGCCCTTCAATCAGATGAGCATGGTCATGGTCTTCGCGGCGTTGATCGCCGGCATCGGGCTCGGCGTGGGTTCCGCCGTCGGCGTCGAGTTCCTGGGGCGCAATTTCAAGCTGGAGGAGCAAGTCGAACAGCACCTCGAGCTCCCGGTGTTCGCGGTCATTCCCGACATCAGCGACATCGTCGAGGTCCAGCGGTCATGAGCAAGATCTACGAGGCGCTGCAGCGAGCGCAGGAAGAACGCGAAGGGGCAGCGGCTGCGAGCCCACTCGAGCCGGAGCCTCGGCCGCGTCGTTCGTGGTGGCGGTCTGGTCGTGGGATCAAGGCGACCGCGGCGCGCTCCCATGGCAGCCTGCACATCGACTTCGACCTCGCTCCGGACATCGAAGAGGCCTACCAGCGGCTCGGGACGCACGTGTTGCTGCCGAGTCGCGAGCAGCCGGTGTTGCGCGACCTCATGGTGGTCGCTTCACAGCATTCGGAGGGGGCCACGACGACCGCGGCGCTGTTCGCGTCGACGCTTGCCAAGCGGAAGAAGCTGGACGTCTTGCTCATCGAGGCCAACTTTCGGACGCCCGCGCTCGAGCAAGTGTTTCCGATTCAGCGCAACGGCGGATTCGCCGAGCTCGTCGAAGGGCGGCAGGGCATCGAGACCGTCGTTCAGCCGACACCCCAACCTCAACTTTTCGTCGTCACGAGTGGGCACTACGAAAGCTCGCCCTCCGGCATTCTCGAGTCGCCCCGCTTCGGAGAGGTGATGGAGAAGCTCCATGAGCGATTCCAGTTCGTGGTTTTCGACTCCGCCCCGGTGAACGTCTACACCGACGCGCTGATTCTCGGACCGCACATGGACGGCGCGGTCTTCGTGATCGAGGCCGATCGCACCCGCATCGACGACGCGCAACGCGCCAAACGGCAGCTGGAACGAGCCGGCACGAAGATGCTGGGGGCGTTGTTGAACCGGCGCAAGAGCTATGTGCCCGCGTTCCTCGAGGAGATGATCTGAGCCGCGACCGTCGTCGCGCGCAGGTCCACGAGCATCGATGAGCGTCGCGGCGGAGCAGACACTCCCCGACTACCCGGCAGAGGAGCGCGGGGGGCGGCGGAGCGCGGTGCTGGGAATTCTCGCCCTCGTCGGGCTCGGCGTGATGCTCGTCGTCGCCACCCGCGCTGGCCAAGAATCGGTCGCCGTTGCGCTGATCGTCGCGTCGATGCTGCTCGCCGTCGTGGTCGCCCGGCCCGAAGTCGGCATCCTGTTGCTGCTCACGAACTATCTTTTCGCCAGCTATCCGACGCCCATTCGTGGTGGCGGGCTGCTGACGATCAACAACGTCCTCGGCATCATTCTCGCCGTGATCCTGCTCGCGGAGCTGGCGCAGCGACCGGACTTCTGGTTCCTCAAGACCCGGCAGGTCCAGATCTTCGCGATGCTCGGGGTCGTGTTCCTCTTCGGTACGTTCGCGTCGTACTGGACGTTTCCGGATCTTCGCATCACCTGGGGCAAGGTTCGTACGCTCGACCAGACCGCGCCGCTGACGCGTGACTTCATCACCCGTTTCGCGTTCATCATCCTGGCCGCGAAGTTTCTCTATACGAAGCGCCATCTCAAGATGGCGATGACGGTGATCCTTCTGTGCCTGATCATGGTGGTGCCGTCGGCGCTCGCTGGCTGGGCGAGCGGCACCTCGTTGGACGGCCGCGCGGCGGCATCGTTCTCGATCGGCACGAACTCGAACCGCCTCGCGTTTCTCTGCCTGATGCAGGCGGCCTTCTGGTGGTACCTCGGACAGACGCAGAAGTCCTCCACCGTGCGGCTGATCATCTACGGCGTGGTCGGCACGCTGGTGCTGACGGTGCTGCTGACGGCGTCGCGCAGCGGATTCTTGGGGCTCGGCGTGCTCTTCTACCTGCTCACGCGCGACCGAGGTGCGATGAGGGGCGGCCGGATCAAGGTCATTCTCCTCGCGTTCCTGATGATCGGCATGATGTTCACGATCGTGCCCCAGGAGAACATCGACCGCATCGCCAACCTCAACCCCTTCGCCGAGGGTCGGGGCGGCAACGTCGGCACGCACTCCACCGAGCGCCGGGTCGAGACCGTGGGGCTCGGATGGGAGATCTTCCTCGAATACCCCATCTTCGGCATCGGCCTTGGAAACTTCCGCGAGGTTGCGAGGCAGATCTACAACGATCCCTTCTACCGGCCGCCGCACAACTCCTACATCTGGGCGCTCAGCGAGGGCGGAATTTTCTGCTTCTTGCTCTTTTTGCTGCTCTACTACGTGACGCTTCGTGATATCCGTTGGCTGCAACGTTCGCCTGCCACGCCTCCTGACCTGCATTGGATCGCTGCGGCCCTCGAGCCGAGTCTCATTCTTCTGCTGTTCTATAGCTTCTTCGCCGACATGTGGTTGAACCCCATCATGTACATCCTCGTCGTGCTGACCATCGTCTTCAAACGCTATGTGAGCTGCCGACGTGTCGTCCTCGCCTGAGAACAGCGCCCGAGCCATCGCCTTCTTCTCACCCGAGTTGGTGAGTGGGGGCACGCAACGGCACCTCCTCGAGGTGCTGAAGTTGATCGATCGCGCCCGCTTCACGCCGATCGTCATTTCGGCCAAGGGGCGAGGGCCGCTTGGGACGGTCATTCGTGACGCCGGGATCGAGCTGGTCGAGCTCGAGCTCGGTCCGTCGATGCTGAGCCGCGATTTCCTGCGCTGTGTGCGCGAGGCAACCGCCGCGTTGCGAGCACATCGTGTCACCATCATCCAATATTTCGAATGGCGCGCCGGCCTGATTGCGCTCCTGGCGGCCCGGCGTGTGGGCGGGTGTCGGGTCGTCGCCGCGCGGCGTAGCGTTCCGAAGGAGCGGGGTCTGCAACGGATGCTGGCGGAGCTCGTGGTGCGCGCCGCCGATCGTGTCATCGTGAACGCGGAGCTGCTGCGCCCGGGTGGCCGGGTAGGGGAGCGCACCGACGTCATCCCGAGCGGCGTCGACACGGACAGATTTCGCCCAAGCGCCCAGCGTTCGGCCGCGAAGGCGCGGCTCGGTTTCGCGAGCAGTCGCGTGGTGATCGGGACGGTCGGGAGACTCGAGCCCCGGAAGGGGACCGCCACGTTGCTCGCGGCTTTCGCCGGGCTCCGCGCCGAGGGACGCCACGACGCCGCTTTGGTCGTCGTCGGCGACGGTCCGCTGCGAACGGATCTCGGTCGCGACGCGGAGCGGCTCGGAGTGGCCACCGACGTGCTATTCCTCGGCGACCGCGCCGACGTGCGCGAGGTTCTCGAGTCCCTCGATCTCTTCGTGCTGCCCTCGCGCACCGAGGGCATGTCGAACGCGCTTCTGGAGGCCATGGCCATGGCGCTTCCGGTGGTCGCGACCGCGGTCGGGGGAACGCCCGAGGTGATCGCCGACGGTCGGAGCGGTCTGCTGGTACCCGCCGACGATCCTACGGCGATGACGTCGGCCCTCCGTCGGCTGCTCGACGAGCCGGCCCTCGCCGCCCGTGTCGCCGCTGCGGCGCGCCAGACCGTCGAGGAGCGCTACGGGGCCCGCAGCATGGTCCGGGGCCTCGAGGCCGTGTATGCCGCGGTCGCCGATTCGGTGGATCGGCCGACTGGAAGCCGCGCGACGTTGGTGACGGCGCAAAACGTCGAAGGACTCGGAAACCTGTGAACGGAGCCGCAATCTTCGCCTACCACAACTTCGTCGAGCGCCCCGACACGCCGGCGCCCGCGGCGCAGGCGTACGTCCTCAGCCAGGCGCAGTTCGACGCCCATCTCGCGGCCCTGGATGCTCCCGGGCTCAAGCCGAGCCGGCTGGCCGACGTGCTCGCCACGCCGGCGCCGGGACAGTTCGTGCTGTCGTTCGACGATGGCTATCTCACCGACTATACGGTCGCGTTCGCCCGTCTCGCCGAGCGGGGCTGGCCCGGATGCTTCTTCGTGATCGCCAATCAAGTCGGTGCCCCACGGGCGCTCGGCTGGCGCGAGCTCCGCGAGATGGCGGGAGCCGGCATGGAGATCGGCAGTCACTCGCTCACGCATCCCTTCCTTCACCGCGCCGATCCCGATGTGATCCGACGCGAGTTCGGGGAGTCTAAGCGCATTCTCGAAGACGGGCTCGGGCAAGCCGTGCATTTTGCCTCCCTCCCGCGCGGCAGCGCCGCACCGGGGATGGGCGCGCTCATCAAAGAGCTCGGCTATCGGGCGTTTTGCACCAGCGAGCCGGGGCTCGTCTCGGTGCGCACGGATCCCTACGAAGTGCCGCGCATCGCGGTGAAGCAACGCACCACGCCGGAGTTCCTCCGGCAGATCTGCGCAGGGCGCCGTATCACATTGGCAACCTTGCAGTCGTTTCACGCCGTGAAGAAGCTCGGCAAGCAGCTGGTAGGCGCCGAACGCTGGCGGCACATCCGTGGCGTGCTCATGGATGCTGCCGACCGCGCACGCGCCTGAAATCGTCGTTCGAGACCATCACACATGTGCGGGATAGTCGGTCAATTCAATCACGGTGACGGCACGCCGATGGGGGCGGATACGCTCCATCGGATGTGTGCGGCCATCGTGCACCGCGGCCCCGATCACGAAGGACACTTCGTGGATGGGTCATTCGGTATGGGGATGACCCGTCTCAGCATCAACGACCTCGAGGGGGGCCATCAGCCGCTCAGCAACGAGGACGGCTCCGTGGTCGTCGTGTGCAACGGTGAGATCTACAACTCCCCGGCGCTCCGAGGCGAGCTCGAGGCGCGCGGCCATCGTCTGGCGTCGCATTCCGACGTGGCCGTGATCCCGCACCTCTACGAGGAGCACGGCGAGGACTTCGTTCGCCACCTCGACGGCATGTTCGCAGTCGCGCTCTGGGACAAGCGCAACCGCATCCTGTGTCTCGCGCGGGATCGAATCGGCATCAAGCCGCTCTACGTCGCGACCCGTCCGGGAGCGCTGGCGTTCGCCTCGGAGGTCACGGCGCTCATGGCGGGCGGGTGGTGCGAGGACCTCGACCTTACGAGCCTTCACCACTACCTCTCGCTCGGGTACATCCCGGCGCCGGGGAGCATCTTCACCGGCGTGCGGAAGCTCGATCCCGGAACTCAGCTCACGATCGCGGCGGGTCGGGCGCCCGTCGAGCGACGGTACTGGGAGCTCCGGTTCGCACCTGAAACCCCGGCCCGACGCGACGAGGAATACGTCGAGGAAGTGCGAGCCGCGCTGCGGGCGGCGGTGAAGAGCCACCTGCTGTCGGACGTTCCGATCGGTGTGTTTCTCTCCGGTGGCGTCGACTCCAGCGGTCTCGTCGGGCTCATGAGCGAGTTCGCGACCCAGCGCATCCAGACATTCTCGGTCGGCTTCGAGGAGAAGAGCTTCGACGAGCTCGCGCTGGCGCGCCAAGTCGCTGCGCGGTACGGCACCGACCATCACGAGATCGTCGTACGCCCCGACGCGCTACGAGTTCTCCCGGCCCTGGTCCATCATTTCGGAGAGCCGTTCGCCGACTCGTCCGCGGTGCCGGTCTACTACGTGTCCGAGCTCGCGCATCGGAACGTCAAGGTGGTCCTGTCGGGTGAGGGTGCCGACGAGGTCTTCGCCGGATACGAGACGTATCTCGCGGGCAAGCTCGCCGCGATGTATCGCCGCCTCCCAGGAGTCGTGGGACGGACGTTGCTGCCGGCGGTGATTCGTCGTCTCCCGGTCTCACATGCCAAGGTCAGCCTCGACTACAAGGCGAAGCGCTTCGTCGCGGGCGCGGCGCTGCCTCTCGCGGACGGGCACTTCTGGTGGAAGGTCGTGCTGTCCGAGGCGGCGCAAGCCGAGCTGTGTGTCGCCGCCGCCCACGATCCGCATCTCGAGACCGCCGCGCTCTATCGCGCCGGGGCGGAACGCGCCGGCAGCGACGACTGGTTGGCGCGGCTGCAGGCGATCGACGCGCACATCTACTTGCCCGACGACATTCTCACCAAAGCCGATCGCATGAGCATGGCACATTCGCTCGAAGCACGTGTGCCGTACCTCGATACGGCGCTCGTCGAGCTCGCGGCGCGCCTGCCGAGCGACGTGAAGCTCCGTCGCTTCAGCAAGAAGTGGATCCTCAAGCGCGCGCTCGCCGACCACGTGCCGGCCGCGATTCTGCAGGCCAAGAAGCGCGGATTCAACGTGCCGGTGCCGAGTTGGCTCCGCGGCGAGCTCCACGACATGGTCGCCGACGTGTTGTCCCCGTCGGCGCTCCGCCAAGTCGGGTTGTTCGATCCGTCGTATGTGCAGCGCCTGATCACGGAGCACAACTCCATGCGGACCGATCACAGTCGTCCGCTCTGGACGCTTCTGGTGTTCATGAATTGGTACGACATGTGGCAGAAGGCGCGCGCCGCCGGGCGTAGCGCCACCGTCGCTTCTCACCCCCCAGTGCCAACTGCGGCCGCCCTGGGCCTGGCATCCCGAGGATCCTGAGACCCCCATGAGCATGCACACTCCCGTCAGCGCATCCGTCACCCCACGGATGTCGAGCGTCGAGCCGGCTCCCCATCCGGTCCGCTCGCCCGCCCCGCCCGTTGAGCTCGCGGTCGTCGGCGGCGCGACGCCGATCTGGCAACGCGCCGCGGCGATCATCGGCCTGCTGCTGTTGTCGCCGCTCGCGTTCGTCATTGCGGTCGGCATCAAGCTCACGAGCCAGGGCCCCATCCTCTATCGCGGCAAACGTCTTGGGCGCGGCGCCACGGTGTTCACGATCTTCAAGTTCCGGACGCTCGAGGTGGGGGCCGAGCAGCGCATCGGCGCTCGCCTGCTCGAGCACTCCGACGGCCTCTACACGCGCATCGGCCGGATGCTGAAGCGCGCCAAGCTCGACGAGATTCCGCAGCTCTTCAACGTGATCTTCGGCAACATGAACCTGGTCGGCCCGCGGCCGGTGCGCCCGATCTTTCTCGAGACGCTGTCGCGCGAGATCCCGGGGTATCTGCGTCGTTTCTCGGTCAACCCCGGGATGACCGGGCTCGCCCAGGTGCGCGGCGGCTACTTCACACACCCCCGCGACAAGCTCCGCTACGACGAGATCTACATCCGCAATCGCGGTTGGTGGCTCGACGTCCGGCTCGTCACGCTCACCTTCATCAAGGTGCTCAACCGATGGATGACGCTCGGCTTGCTGCTGACGGCGCTCTTCCTCTCGGCGGCCTTGTTGCCGGGCTTGTTCCACTATCCCTTCCAGCTGGAGATCGGCACCTTCAAGCTGAGCCCGTTCGAGCTCTTCGTCGCCGTGACGGCGGCGTGGATCGCCGTGCAGCGGTCCCCGCGGCATCAGCTGTGCATCTACGACACGCCCGTGAACGGCGCGATGGCCGCGTTCGTGGGATACAGCCTGTTCGCGTCGCTGCTCTCGGCCGAGCCGGCCTCGGCCGTCCAGGGCGTGCTCTACTACGTGGCGACCGGGTTCTTCCTGAGCTTCCTGATCGTGACGACGCGTCTCTCGCAGACCGAAGCCAACCAGATCGCCACCGTCGTGGGGCTCTCGGCCGTCGCCGTGTCGCTGATCGGGCTGATGCAGATCGGCCTCGAGAACCAACTCGGCGCACAGAGCGCACCGCGCATGTCGTCGACGCTCGGCAATCCCGTGCTGCTCGCGACGTATCTCGTGCTCGGGTTGCCGTTCCTGCTGACTCAAATGTTGCACAGCCGGACCCGCGAGGTCCGCGACCTCTGGGTCGCGTGCGCCACGATTGCGCTCGTCGGGGTGTTCCTCACCCAGACCCGCATGGGGTTCGTCGCACTCCTGGTCACCTTCGGGACGTTTCTCTGGCGGAGCCGCTACCGTCTGCTCGCCATCCTGTCGCTGGTGCTCATCATGATCACGATGGTCGCTCTCGGCGGTGAATCCCTGCGACTCTCGCTGCCCGAGGTCACCGCCGAGGCGTCGCGGCGTGGTGAGGTCGCGAGCGAGGTCTTTTCGGCCCCGGCCAAGGAGCTTCTGCTCGGGGTCGGTAGCATCCGCCGTCAGGCCGTCTCCCCGATCCCGGAGAAGGATCGGCCGTGGATCTCGAGCAACATGCACCTGACCCTGATCCGCCAGCACGGATTGATCGGCTGGGGGCTCATGCTGTGGATCTTCGGGGCCACGATGCTCGCGCTGTATCGCGGCTACGACCAGATCCACGATCCCCACATGCGCCGCATCGTCTGGGCGATCTTCAGCTCGATGGTGGGCGTGTTGATCTCGATGACCGATGCCAACGTCTTCTTCAGCGTGACCATCCAGATCTTCTTCTGGGGCATGGTCGGGGTCGGTCTCGGCATCATCACGCACCTGAGCGGGCGGCGTCCGACGTTCCGGGTCCTCTGGCGGTTCGGCGAGCATGGGGACTGAGGGAAAGCGAAGCATGAACGGAAGCGACACGCGTCTCGGCATGGGTGGAAGCATCGGTCGAGGCCTCATGGCCGGGCTCGCGGCCGGCACGATCTGGTGGCTCGTCGAGCTCGCGGTGAACTGGGCCTTCGGTGGCGTCATCCCGCTGCGGGAGGCATTGACGGTTCTCGGTCTCGACCTGGTGATCGCCGGTCTCGGCGGGCTCGTGGTCGGCGCCGTGCTCGGCGCCCTCGGGCGGGGTGACGACGTCGTTGCCCAGGCGCTCGGGATGACCGTCGTCTACGGATTGCTCCGCGTCTACGAGCCGCCGTCGGTCCTTGGCGAGGGATTGTTCATCCTCCTCGGTGCAGGGGCGGTCGCGGTCGGTGTGCTCGTCGCTGGTCATCGGACCGGATGGATCGGTTTCCTCCACGTTGCGCTCGTCGCCACCGCCGCCCTGGCCCTCGGCAAGACCACCATCACCGAGGTGCAGAGCTCGTACTTCAGCAAGCAGGAGCCGAACGGATTCGTCCTCGTCCTCGTCCTGGCGGCGCTGCCGGTGCTGGGCGTCGCGCTCGATCGCGTCCTCGCCTTCGTCGTGCGCCGCGATGCCGTACGGCTCGCGGTCATCGTGGTCGTCGCGGCGATCGTCGGGAAGCTCGGAGGCAAGCAGCTTTCGACGGCGGCCTACGACGACCCACGACCCCTGCGCGCCGTGGCGGCGGCCGGCTCGCCCGACGTGTTCTTGATTTCCATGGACACGACGCGGGCGGATCACATGTCGACGTACGGCTACGAGCGCGAAACCTCGCCGCACCTCACCGCCCTCGCCGCCGATGGCCTGAACTTCACGCAGGCACGCTCGCCGGCGCAGTGGACCGTACCCGGACACGCGTCGATGCTGACCGGCATGTACCCGAGCCGTCACGGCGCGCACTACGTCGGTGGTTGGAGCGCAGGACCCGCCATCTACGGACGCCGCCGCGTCTTCCCGCTCGGGGAGGACAAGACGACGATCGCCGAAGTGCTTCGCGACCGGGGCTGGGCCAGCGCCGCATTCGTCGCGAACTTCGCCAACCTCTATCGGGGCTTCGGCATGGCGCAGGGATTCCAGCGTTACGAGGATCATCCCGGCCTGCTGCTGCGGCCGGTCCCGCACGTCGTCGGGTTCGTGCAGCAGTTCTCGCCCGCGTTCATGAAGAAGCCGTTCCGGAGCGCGCCGGACATCAACGCGGCCGCGTTCGCGTGGCTCGACGGCGTCCCGGCGGGACGCCCCGCGTTCGTCTTTTTGAACTATCTCGAGCCGCACCACTGGATTGCGGCGCCACCGTACGACCTCTGGGCGCGCGATCTGCCGAACGCCAAGCGGCTTGCCCGCAAGGGGCTCTTTACCCACGCCATCCCGGCGAATCTCAGCAAGGAAGAACAACAGTTCGTCACCGCGAACTACGACGGGCAAATCCTCGCCATGGATGCTGCCCTCGGTGAGCTCGTCGCCGAGCTAAAGAAGCGCGGGCGCTATGAGAACGCGCTCATCGTCGTCAGCGCCGATCACGGCGAGCTCCTCGGCGAGCACGACATCGTGGGTCACGGCGGTCGCATGATGTACGAAGGCCTGCTGCACGTCCCGATGGTCGTGAAGCTCCCGGGTGAGTCACGGCCGAAGGGCGTCATCACCGATCCGGTCCAGCTCGTCGACATCCTGCCGACAGTGTTGCAGGCGATCGGGGCGCCGGTTCCTGGCGGCGTCCAGGGTTCCCCGATCCAACAGGTTGCGCGCAACAGCCTCGCCGAGGAGCACATCAATCCGGAGTTCGTCTCGTTCTACGGCGAGGTCTACAATCGCGCGCTCCGCGTCATCTACGACGGTCCGTACAAGCTGATCTCGACCTCGCGCGGCGAGCGCCATCTCTTCGACCTCACCAAAGACCCAGGCGAGAGCAACGACCTCGCCAAGCTCGAAGCCGAGCGCGTGACCAGCATGGAGGGCGAGCTCGAGGCCGCGATGAGCTCGATGGAACAGAAGGTCGCCACCGCGGACGATCCCTACGCGGACCTCCACGAATACATCGAATAGAGGAGCTGCATGTCCCCCACGTCCCCCACTGACACCGGCAGCTCGACGGCCGCGCCGCGGATCTCGGTCGTGATGCCGGTCTACAACGCCGAGCGCTTGCTTGGAGAGTGCCTTGCCGCCGTCAACGCCAGCACGTTCCCCGACTACGAGATCGTCGTCGTCGACGACAGCTCGACCGACAAGTCGCGGGAAATCGCGGCGTCGTATGGCGCCCGTGTCGTACCGAGCGGCGGTCGCCTCGGTCCGGGCCGCGCTCGCAACAAGGGCGTCGAGCACGCGCGCGGCGACATCGTGTTCTTCATCGACTCCGACGTCGTCATCCGGCCCGACACGCTGGCTCGTCTCGTGACCGCGTTCGATCGCGACCGGGGCCTCTCGGGGCTCATGGCCGTGCAGTCGCCGACGATGCGCTTTCGCAATCTCTGCAGCGTCTACAAGAACCTGTGGATGCACTACACGTACGTGCGGCGCGCCGGTCAGGACGTGCCGCTCTTCTACACGACCGCAGCCGCGATCCGTCGCGAGGCCTTCATCGCGTCGGGCGGCTTCGATGCGAACTACGTCGATCCGAACATCGAGGACACGGACTACGGCCAGAAGCTCGCGAGTCAGGGCTTCCGCGTTCAAATCCTGCCTGACCTCGAGGTCGAGCATGTCAAAGGATACGACCTGGCGGGTCTCCTGCGGGTCGATTTCCTACGCTCTATGTCGCTTGCGAGGCTGAAGCTCAGGAAAAGCGCTGACGGAATCGGCACCAACGACACTTCGGTGCCGACGGGCTACATCCTGAGCGTGCCGCTCGCGGGGATCGCGGTTCTGCTCCTACTGGGCGGCCTCACACTCGGCAACAGAGCCCTGCTGCTCGCGAATTTTCTCGCACTTGCGACCATTCTCGTGTTAAATGTGCCGTTTCTCAGGCTCATTCGTGCTCACGGCGGGGTGCGGGCCGGGGGACTGAGCTGCGGCCTGCTGATCATCGAACTTCTTGCCGCCGGTGCCGGTAGCGCCGTCGGCATCGCAACATATCTCGGTGGAAAGAAGTATTAGGAGGAACTCCTGATGGGCTACCTGGACTACATGCGGCACGGCACCAAGATGTTCTCGAAAAAGGGCGCGATGCCGGCGTACATGGTGTATTTCATCGCCGACGCCTGTAACGCGAAGTGCAAGCACTGCTTGCTCGCCGATGGCGCGCATCCTGGCTGGGAAACACCCAGCATGCAGTTCAAGAAGCAGGAGCTCACCCTCGAGGAGGTCGACAAGATCACCGCGAGCATGGGGAAGGGCTTGATGTTCTTGCTGCCGACCGGTGGTGAGCCCTTCCTCCGCAAGGACATCGGCGAGATCGTCAAGATCTTCTACAAGAACACGGGCGTCCGGAACGTCGGCATCCCGACCAACGGTTCCACCGTGGCGCGTACGCTGAAGATCGTCGAGGACGTGCTGAAGTCGTGTCCCGACCTCGATCTCGGTATCGACGTTTCGCTGGACGGCGTCGGCGCGCTGCACGACGAGATCCGGGTGTTCCCGGGCCTCTTCGAGCGCTCGGTGCAGACGTACAGGGAGCTGAAGAAGCTCTCGAAGCACTATCCGAAGCTGAACGTGAACGTCGAGACCACGGTTTCGTCGCACAACGACAAGCACCTCATGGAGAACTACGCCTGGTTCCGCCGCGAGCTCGAGGTCGACAACGTCTTCACGCTGCTGACGCGCGGGTCGCCGAAGGAGTCGATCGCGAAGTTCTTCGACGTGAAGCTCTACGAAGAGTACGCCGACTTGATCGAAGAGGACATGAAGAGCGGGTCCCTCTCGGGCTATGACACGTTCCCGTTCGCCGACTTCATCAACGCCAAGCGCATCGTCCGCCATCGGCTGATCGCCGAGATCGCGAAGACCAACACCTACCAGATCCCGTGCTACGCCGGCTCGCTCGGCGCCTGCATGTTCGCGAACGGCGACATCCTGCCGTGCGAGCTCTTGATCGACCGTAAGCTCGGCAACGTGCGCGACGTCAACTACGACTTCAAGAAGATCTGGTACAGCCAGAAGGCCGACGAGACCCGCAAGTTCATCCGTGACACGAAGTGCTTCTGCACCTACGAGTGCTTCCTCACGGTCAACATCCTCTTCAACCCGCGCATGATGCCCAAGATCCTGAAGGAGTGGGGCAGCTTGAAGATGCGGAAGGCCATGCGCGCGCTCGGCCTCGCGGAGAAGAAAGAGTCGGCGATCGTGAAGCACGTCGAGAGCAAGGGCTGCATCAACGGTGCGATCCAAGCCCACAACCAGAAGGTTCTGAACGGCACCGCCGGCCATGCCAACGGGCACGCCAACGGCGCCGCGAACGGCGTGGCGAACGGCGCCACGCACGCGAACACCGAAACACACCCGCTCAACTGATCTCGTCTGGGGCCGCGACGGAGCCGTCGCGGTCCCTTCCCACCTGTTCCACATTCCCCCGGCGCCACGCCGGCATTCGACTGGAGGCTCCCACATGTACCGAGGCAAGCGCATTTCCGT